>NZ_CP040936.1:4392842-4731053 GCF_006352025.1 Hymenobacter sp. DG01 | reverse complement strand
CAATGAGATAGGGCAAAAGCAACGGGTGTGCAGGTGAGGGGAATAACAGGCTGGCAACCGGCCACAAACGACCCGTTTTTTATAGGGGGAGACAAAAATGTGGAAAAGTCAGGAGACAAAAAAACGCCCTAAACTCTTGCTTATTATGCCTTTTTACCAGAGAGCAGCCCCGCCGTAACAACGGAGCTGCTCCCGGCAACCTACGCGGCTTGTACGGGAACAACGGCGGTAGCGGCTACCACCGGCTGGCGCGCCCCCCGTTCGAAGGAGTAATCGAGGCGGCCCAGGTTGATGCCCGACCATCCCACCTGGTTGACCAGCGTGGTGCGGCCGTTGGGGCTGGCAATGGGCTCGGGCTTATCGAGGAAGGTGTGGGTGTGCCCGCCCAGAATCAGGTCGATGCCGCTAACCTGAGCGGCCAGTTTCCGGTCATCAATTTTGGCGCTTTCGTACTTATAGCCCAGGTGAGAAAGGCAGATGACCATGTCGCACTTCTCGGGTCCGCGCAGCTTGGCCACCATGTCTTTGGCCGTCGCTACGGGGTCGAGGTACTTGGTGGCACCGAAGTTTTTGTCACCGACCAGGCCCGACAGCTCAATGCCCAGCCCGAACACGCCCACCCGGATGCCTTGCTTCTCGAACACCTTATACGGCTGAAACTTGCCGGCCAGGATGGTTTGGGAGAAGTCGTAGTTGGCAATCAGGAAGGGGAAGGTGGCGTGGGGCAGCTGCTTCTGCAGGCCCTCCAGACCATTGTCGAAGTCGTGGTTGCCCAGGGTGCTGGCGTCGTAGGCCATCTGGCTCATCAGCTTGTACTCCAGCTCGCCCTGGAAGAAGTTGAAGTAGGGCGTGCCCTGCCAGATGTCGCCGGAATCCAGCAGCAGCACATTCGGCTCCTGCTTGCGGATTTGCTCGATGAGGGCCGCGCGCTTGGCCATGCCGCCCATGCCGGCCCATTGGGTAGCATTGTCGGGGAAGGGCTCGATGCGGGAGTGCATGTCGTTGGTATGCAGAATAGTGAGGCGGGTAGCCTTTTTATCGGCGGCGGTGGCGGGCAGCGCCGAAACGCCCAGCAGGCCCAGAGTAGCGGCCCCCAGGCCGGTATGCTTCAGAAATTCGCGACGGTCCATGGTGGAAGAGTAGCTGAGGAATTGAATAAGGGAGTAAGAAGGGTAGCGGAGTGGCGGAGTAACGGAATAGGTGCGGTGTAGCAGCGCTCCTCGCGCCAACCGCGCAGCTATGCCATTACTCTTTCTGCTCAGTTACTCATCCGCACGCGGCCTTCTACTTTGGCCTCAATGGGCTTGCCCTGCTGGGTCAGCTCGCGGATGTAGTCCACGATGGCGGAGCGCAGCAGCACGCCGGTACCGCGCGGCTTCAGGGCCTTAAAGAACGTGAGGTTGTCGCCGCCCCCGGCCAGGTAGTCGGAAATGGCGATGGTGTAGGTGCGGGAAGCATCAAGAGGCTGCCCCCCAATGCGCACCTCCTGGGGCTTGCCTTCGGCCGAAACCACGTACGTAGCCCCCGAAACCGGCATTTTAACGCGGGCGGCGTAGTCGAAGAGCTGCTGCACCACGGCGCCGGGGGCATCCAGCACTACCAGCTCGTTCTCGAAGGGCATGAGCTCAAACACCGAGCCCACGGTAACGGCGCCGGCCGGGATGGGAGCCCGCAGGCCGCCGTTGGTCATCACGCCCAGGTCCATGGGCTGCTTCAGCTCCCGGCTGGCCCGCACCCGCTGAATATCGGCCACGAAGTTGGACAGCGGCGACTCGCCGCCGCCTTTGGTAATAGCTACCGGGGCCTGCCCGATGACGGCCGTCATCTGCTCGGTTACGCGCTGGCGGTAGGGGGCAATGGTGGCGGCGGCTTGGGGGTCTTCGGGAGCGGATTTGCCGACGGGCTGGGCCGTAACGGGGGCCAGCTGAGCCTTGGGCACGTAGGCACCGCGCTGGCAGGCGGGGGCCAGGGCTACGGCCGTCAGCAGGCTTAAGGCCGCCAGGCGGGAACGAAGAAGTTGCATGGGGTCAGAGGAAAGAAAAACGAAGGGCAAAGGTAAGGCCACACGACGGGAGTTGAGGTGATGAGGCTGCTTCCCCCTGAAAGAAGAAGCCAGGAACAGAAGGCCGGTCTTCTGCTCCCGGCTCCTGGTTGGCGGGCTTACTTGGTCAGGTCGTAGCTCAGCAGCAGGTAAACGCGGTTGACGCGGCTGCCCAGAGCTGTTGCATCAAGAAACCCGTCGGAGCGCTCGTAGCGCAGATCCACGGCCAGATTGCGGCCGGCGGCTCGGGCCGTTGTCAGGCCGGCGCCTACCATAATGCCCTGCTCCAGGTCGCGTGGGTTGTTGGTGAATAGCCACGGGTTCCAGCCGTAAGATCCTTGAACCTCAGCGGTATTTGTCAGGAAAAGGCCGAATGCATAGCCAGCATATACAACCGGCCGGACAGCTCCTTTCGGGTACGTATAGCGTATTGTTATGGGTAACCGGATACTTTCCAGCGTCACGCGGTAGTTGCGCATGGTGCCGGTGCTCAACCGGGTTTCGGCCCGGTAGGACTGCTTTTCATACAGCGCTTCGACCCGCGCCGACAGGGTACGACTCGCGCCGGTCGGATAAAGATTTGCGGCCAGGCCTACTACCGGCTGAACCGAGCTGGTGCCTTTGGCCTGCAGATCGGGGTAGTCATCTAAAACAAGCTGGCTTCTCTCGGCCCCCAGCACTAGGCCTAACCGCACATGATTTTTACGGCTTGCAGCTGCCGGCGCGACTGACACCCCACCAACGCACTCGTTATAAGCGCGCACAATGCGGATGAGTCCAGCCTGGTCGTACCGGACGGTATTGATAGCAGGCTGTACCGCCGGACACTGCTGGGTAGCAGCGGCCAGGACACGTCGAAACTCATCCGACTTTTGCCGATACGTCACTCCATTCCGCACTACCTCCTGAGTTGTCTGAATCAGCTCTTGCAGGGGCCGGCCCGGCGTGCGCAGGTAATAATGGTCTTTGCTGCGCTCATCGCGCAGGTAGAGCAGACTGGCTGGGCCTTGCACAATTACTTCAAGAAAAGAAGCACGCGGAAAAGCTTCTTCTTTCAGGTCCGGCAATCCTTCGCGCCGAACTGAGTCGCTGAGCAGCACGGTTTCCGTCTGGTACACCCGGTCGTCGGTGAAGCCATAGCCGCGCAGCTGCTGGGGGCGGTATTCGGTAACAGGAGCTGATTTGGCAGTCCGGAAGCGGCTGAGGCGGGCATTACGCTGGGCTCCGCGCGAGTCCACCTCGCCTTTCAGAGTGTCGCCGGCCAGGGTTACCACATAGCCGGACCGGAAATTGGTTTGAGCTTGCGCGAAAGCAGCCCCGAGCAGGAGAGCTCCGAGGAGTACAGATTGTTTCAGGTACACAACAATGAAATAGAAAACGCGGATAGGAAGCATCCTAAAAAAGCGCACAAAGGTATAGGGTTGAGCTACCTGCTTCCAAAGTGACATTATGAGCCCGAACCGGTATCTTTAAGCCCGCCTCTCGGGGCCTTTGTTTTCCCACCCCACCCCGCCGCATTATGGCCGATTCGCCGCGCCCCGCGCCTGTTTCGTTTTCTGAATTTGACGCCGTTACTACCCCTCAGTGGCAGGAGCGCATTGCCCGCGACCTGAAGGGAAAAGACCCGGCCGCCCTGACCTGGCAGACGCCAGACGGGTTTCCGGTGCAGCCTTTCTACCACCAGGAGGCCCTGCAGCAACTGGGCGGCGCCCCCAGCCCGCAGGTACGGCCCGAGGCCCACTGGCGTAATGTGCCCACGTATTCGGTGCCGGCGCTGGAGCGGGGCCGCGGAGCCATTGAGCGCGCCGCCGACGCCCTCAGCCGGGGCGCCGACGGGGCTCACTTCGTGCTGGGCCACGCCGAGGGCTTCGATGTGGAGCAGCTGCATCAGCGCCTACCCCTCGCCGATACTTACATATGCTACACCGTGCGCAACGGCGCGGCCCGCCTCATGCAGCGCCTCACGGAGCTGGAGGTTTCGCCCCGGGGCTTTCTGGTAGCCGACCCCATCACCCGCCACGCCCCCGACATGGCTCATCAGCTGGATGAGGTGCGCACGGCCATTACCCTGAGCCAGGGCTGGCCCGGGTTCCGGGCCCTGGGGCTGGACGTAGCGTATTATGGCAACCGTGGCGCCACCGCTACCCAGCAGATTGCCTTTGCCCTGTCCACGGCCGCGGCCTACCTCAGCGAGCTGCCTACCCCCGAGCTGGCCCTGAACCAGGTTGCGGCAGCCATGCACCTGCACGTAGCGGTGGGCCCGAACTACTTTTTTGAAATAGCCAAGCTGCGGGCCCTGCGCCGCCTGTGGGCTACCCTGCTGCACGCCTTCAACCTTCCGGCTGAGGCAACCCAGCAGCTTACCATCTTCGCCAGCACGGCCACCTGGAGCCAGACTACCCTCGACCCGCACACTAACCTGCTGCGCACCACTACCGAGGCGATGAGCGCCGTGATGGGCGGGGCCGATGCCGTGAGCGTGGGTGCCTTCGACTGCCTGTTTCATGCCCCTAACGAGTTTGCCGAGCGCCTGGCCCGCAACCTGCCGGTGCTGCTGCGCGAGGAAGCCTACCTCGATAGAGTGCAGGACCCGGCCGCCGGTTCCTACTACCTCGAAACCCTCACCGACCAGCTGGCCCGCGAGGCCTGGGCGCTGTTCCAGAAGATAGAAGCGGCCGGTGGTCTGCCCGCCGCTACGGGGCTGGTTATGCAGGAGCTGCACGCCTCGGCCCAGGCGCAGTTCCGGCGCATTGCCAACGGCGAGCAGGTGGTAGTGGGCACCAATAAGTTTCAGAACCCCAACGAGAAGTTCGACTACAACCCCAAGCGCCTGCTGCGCAGCCGGGAGTTTGACAGCACCCGTGCCACCTACCCCACCGAGGTACTGCGGCTGGCTACGGCCCTGCACTTCGAGCGGCGGGAGAAAAAGAAGAAGCGCGCCGCCATGGTGCTGCTGGGCGCCCACACCAACCAGATTATTCTGGAGTCGTTTCTGCGGACCCTGCCGGAAACGGAACGGCTGGAGCTACGTGCCGCCCACCCGGAGGGCACGTTGTCGGTGCTGTTTTCCTCGGCCGAGGAAGCTACGCTGATGTACGCTACCCCCGAGCAATTCGGCCGCCTCTCCCGCGCCATTAGCCGCGTGCCCATCGACGAGCCCAACTTTATTCCGCCCGCCCTGCTTACCGCCGACCTGGCCACCATGCAGGAAGCCGTGCACGTGTTCGGCTTCAAGGAATTCACTGTGCAAGGCTACAGCACTGAGGATGTACTAGCCCGCCTGCAGGGGAAAAAGTGATGAGGTGATGAGGTAAATGGTGACAGGTGATTGGTAATAGGTAATTAGGGTTATCAGAATGAGAAAGCAGAAGCCACATTATCAGTTGCAGTGTTGGCGGCTGGCTTTTGAGTTTGTGCCCGTTGCGTATGATCTGGCCCGCAGGTTCCCAGCAGAAGAGCGGTACGAACTGGCTTCTCAACTACGACGAGCCGCTACTTCTATCCCTCTGAACATTGCTGAAGGTGCCGGTCGTGACGGCCCCGCAGAGTTCTGTCGTTTCCTCACTATTGCCCGCGCCTCCCTTACTGAACTTGACACCACCTTACTACTGGCCGAACGTCTGGGATACCTCACTACCGCTGAAACCGACGCAGCCATTTCTACCTTAGACCGCATAGCTGCTCTTATCAACGGCCTACTAAAGAAGTTGCGCGCAAGCCCTTAGTATCTGATTATGCACGTATTTTATTACTTCATATATCTATTCATATATTCCTATTTACTTGACACCCCATCACTATTTACCTCATTACCTCATCACCCGAAAAAAATGAAGCCCGACTTCTCCACAATATCCTACGACGCGGCCCTTCTGCCCGCGCCGCCCGCCAACGCTACCGAAACTTCTACGCCCGAGGGCATTGCGCTCAAGCCGTTTTATACGGCCCAGGACGTGCAGCACCTCGGCCACCTCGGCTTCGGAGCAGGGCAGGCCCCCTACCTGCGGGGGCCCTACAGCACCATGTACATCCAGAACCCCTGGACCATCCGGCAGTACGCGGGCTTTAGCACGGCCGAGGAAAGCAACGCCTTCTACCGCCGCAACCTGGCGGGCGGGCAGAAGGGCCTCTCGGTGGCGTTTGACCTGGCTACCCACCGGGGCTACGACTCCGACCACCCCCGCGTGGTCGGCGACGTGGGCAAGGCCGGCGTGGCTATTGATTCGGTGGAGGACATGAAGCTCTTGTTTGATGAGATTCCGCTGGATCAGATGTCGGTGTCGATGACCATGAACGGGGCGGTGCTGCCCATTATGGCCTTCTACATTGTGGCGGCCGAGGAGCAGGGTGTGACGCCGGACAAACTGGCGGGCACTATTCAGAACGATATTCTGAAGGAGTTCATGGTGCGCAACACGTACATCTACCCGCCCCTGCCGAGCATGCGCATCATTGCGGATATTTTCAGCTTCACGGCGCAGCATATGCCCAAGTTCAACTCCATCAGCATCTCGGGCTACCACATGCAGGAAGCCGGGGCCACTGCGGATCTGGAGCTGGCCTACACCCTGGCCGATGGGCTGGAGTACGTGCGGGCCGGTTTGGCGGCGGGTATGAAGATTGACGACTTTGCTCCGCGCCTGTCGTTCTTCTGGGCTATTGGCATGAACCACTTTATGGAAATTGCCAAGATGCGGGCCGGCCGCCTGCTCTGGGCCAAGCTCATCAAGCAGTTCAATCCCCAAAACCCCAAAAGCCTGGCCCTGCGCACGCACTGCCAGACCTCGGGCTATTCGCTCACGGAGCAAGACCCCTTCAACAATGTAGCTCGCACCGCTATTGAGGCCATGGCGGCGGCCCTGGGCGGCACCCAGAGCCTGCACACCAACGCCCTCGACGAGGCCATTGCCCTGCCCACCGACTTCTCGGCCCGCATTGCCCGCAACACTCAGCTCTATATTCAGCACGAAACGGACATTACCCGCGCGGTGGACCCCTGGGGCGGCTCCTACTACGTGGAAACCCTTACCCACGAGCTGGCAGGCCGTGCCTGGGCCCTGATTCAGGAAGTGGAGGAGCTGGGCGGCATGGCCAAGGCCATTGAAACCGGCCTGCCCAAAATGCGCATCGAGGAGGCCGCCGCCCGCAAGCAGGCCCGCATCGACTCGGGCAAGGAAATAGTGGTAGGCGTGAACAAGTACCGCGTAGACGAGGCCACCGATATTGAGGTGCTCGACATCGACAACGCCGCCGTGCGCGAGTCGCAGATTGCGCGCCTGAACCAGATCAAAGCCACCCGCGACAATGCCGCCGTGCAGCAGGCTCTGGAGGCCCTCACGGAAGCCGCCCGCACCGGTAACGACAACCTTCTGGCTTTGGCTGTAAACGCCGCCCGCCTGCGCGCTACCCTCGGCGAGATTTCCGATGCCCTGGAAAACGTGTACGGCCGCCACCAGGCCACCATTCGGGCTATTTCGGGCGTGTATTCTCAGGAAATGAACTACGACGAGCAGTTTGCCAAGGCCCGCCAGATGGCCGACGAATTTGCCGCTCGCGAAGGCCGGCGCCCTCGCATGATGGTGGCCAAAATGGGCCAGGATGGCCACGACCGGGGCTCCAAAGTAATTGCTACCTCCTTCGCCGACGTGGGCTTCGACGTGGACATTGCGCCCCTGTTCCAAACGCCCGCCGAGGTAGCCCGCCAGGCGGCCGAGAACGACGTGCACGTAGTGGGCGTAAGCAGCCTCGCCGCCGGCCACAAAACCCTGATTCCGCAGCTCATTGAGGAGCTCCGGCAGCTTGGCCGCGAAGACATCCTGGTCATTGCCGGCGGCGTCATCCCCGCCCAGGACTACGACTTCCTCTACAACGCCGGCGTAGTCGGCGTGTACGGCCCTGGTACCGTCATTGCCGTGGCGGCCCAGGATATTTTGGGGAAGCTGGGGGAGTAATCAACAAAAATAAATAGTACTATGAAACCAAGAGTATTTGTAAGTTCTACCTACTATGATCTTAAATACGTTAGGGAGAATTTAGAGCATTTTATTCAACAGTATGGCTTTGATGCTGTGTTATTTGAAAGCGGAAACGTGACCTTTGAGCATGGAAAGGCTTTAGATTTTTCTTGTTACAAAGAAGTGGATAGCTGCCACATGATGATATTAATTATTGGCGGAAGGTATGGAAGCGCGTCATCCACAGAAACAGAAATCGAAATAAGAAAGAAATATGACGAGCAGTATATTAGCATAACTAGAAATGAATTTGATACTGCAAGATTAAAAGGAATACCATGTTTTGTATTTATTGACAAAAATGTTCATAGCGAATATTATACATATAAAAAGAATCAATCATTCTTTGACAATGCAATAAAATCAAATAAAAATAATAACACATTTAGCTTTGCGCATGTTGATTCTGTTAATATATTCAAATTCATAGATCATGTAAATTATTTAGCAATAAAAACTTTTGAAAAAGCAGAAGATATAGTTGATTATTTAAGAAATCAATTAGCGGGTATGTTTTTTCTGTATCTTGATCAGTTGCAAAAGGAAACAACAAGCAAGGAAATATTGAATACTGTTGAACAACTCAATAATACTGCTAACAAAATAGATACACTGGTTGAGGCAGTGGCAAAAAAATTAATAGATGAAAAACAATTGAATGAAATTAATAACAAGCAATTTGATTCAACATCTGAATTGTTTGCACAACAAATTGAAAACTACATTCATATAGCACTTCCTGGAAACGAAAGAGGGCGTGAAATAGCAAACGAATTAACCAATTTATTTATTGAAAAAGTATTTAATAAAAATATCAATATTACCCATAAAAATTATAAAATATTTGATGAAGAACTATATGTGCAAATACATAAACTATTTGATAAAAACGAGGTTTATTCAGAAATAAATCAGGCAAGATTTACGGCATTCCCTTTACATAGATTATATAAGAAAAATATTGAACCATTTATAGATAACAATGAAAAGGTTAAACTTTTTAGAAAAAAGGTTGCAGAATCGTTCCACTCGATGATGCTGCCATTTTAATTATAATAGATAGCATCGAGAATTATGCGCATTCACGACATCGACCAGGAAGACGCCGACATTGACTACTTCGCCACCGATGCGGCCGGGCACATTGTGCACGTTGCGTCCGGCGGCGGGATACTGCCTGAATCGGTGGCGGCTTCTCAGGAGGTGCTGCTGGAGCTGCACCAGTATTTCCTGACGCGGCCGGAAACCGATTCGGCGGTGGCGGCGGGGGTAGCCGAGGGCACGGATGAGGGCAGCTACCAGGGCTTCGCGCGCTACGCCCGGCGCGGGCTGTTCTCCTTCGCCAAAACCCGCCTGCACGAGCGCGCCGATACCCGTTACTACGTGGTGGCCCGGCCCCTGCGACCTCTCACGGTGGATGAGCTGCCTAAGAACATTGCTACCCTGCTGCGCCGAACCCAACTGCCGGGGGCCGTGGCGGGGCAGGCTACCCTCGATGTAGCTACCATCTTATAACAAACCGGCCCGCCTCTAGCGGGCCGGTTTGCTTTTGGACGCGTTTGCCAAATTGTAAAGTCTGACGTGGGTCCGGGCCTACCTCCTCTTGCGGCGTAGGCAAGTGGTTTTTAGCACAGCTGGGGTGGCCAGGGGCAGAGCGAAAAAATCAGAGTTTACCACTTATTGGCATGGAGCTGAATCGGTGGGGGCAGTACTTAGCTGTGGTTTATGCGCCGTAATCTGCTCTGCAGTAGCTCCTATGCTGACTTCCCGATGCCCCATACTCACGGTCTTGATTTCCCTAAGCAGTACGGTAGCTTATAGCCAGTCAGAACCTCGTGCAACATATATTGGGGCCACGGTGGGTGGCGGAGTGGCTTTCACGCCCATGTCGCCGCAACGACTGGAGCTTCCTAACTCCTACCTGGAAGCCAAGCGCCATGACCAGGGTTTGGCTGTTGACTTCGCCTTATTTGTGTCGATGGTGCGCAAGGGCTGGGTTCTGCAGCCCAGCTTCTTTTATCATAATACGTACTCCGGCGATGTGCGCTACGGTACGCCGGGAAGTGGAGGGTTCGGCTTTTTCAGCTTTCCCTACACAACCACTGCCTTCTCGGTGCAGCAGATGGGCCTGGGCGGCAGCGTGGGCCGCGTTTTTGGCGCCGCCCATGAAGAGCACCTACAAGTGCTGGTTGGCAGTCGGGTGGGCTGGCGCATCAAGAGTCTGGATGCGCCTTCGGCACCGGCTTCTCCAAGCCAAAGTGAGGCTGTACGCTACGCCATCGAAACCGCGCATGAGCCTCTGCAATTGCAGCTTACCGGCGAGGTAGGATGGTGGGGCCGCCACTGGGGAGTTAGTCTGCAAGGCGTGCATGGTCTTACTTCCCTGGTTCGCCGGGTAGAGCTTGGCAACACCGCCTACCCCTTTCAGGTCAGCAATACCTCCCTCATGGTTTCCCTAGGCTACCGCCTACCGCTGAAAGAGCTTCTGGCGTCTTCTCCCAAACGCACCCGTAGCCAAACCACTGAGTAAATCGGCACAGAGTAAATAGCTCCCGCCGCCGTTAGCGCTGTTGCCGCAGCCACTGGGCGGCTTCCGCTTCGGTTTCGCAGAACTGGTAGGCCAGGAATTTCTTGTGCGATTCGGACATCACCGATTTGGAAGCCAGGCGGGCGAATACGTCCAGGGGCAGGAGCACGGCGGCGTAGCGGTACGGGCCTTCGCCCACGGCGCGGGGTAGCCACTCCTCTACCACCCAGGTGCGCTCGGCTTCCGTGAAGGGCGTCAGCTCGCGTTGGTCGGCCAGCAGCTTGCTCCATTGGCGCAGCCGGAACAGCTGGTCGAGGTGGTTGAGCACGGCCCGGAAGTCCTCGGTCCTACGAACGCCTCGGTGCCACTTCACCACGGCAAAACCTTCGGGGCTCTCCGTGATGCGGGCCGCGGCATTTTCAAAGTAAACAGGCGAAACCAACGACATAGGAAGGAAAGCAGGGGGTAGGGCGGTAGCCAAATATAGGCGGAAGAACCCAGGCTTCCGAGGATAATCAGCCCCTGGCGCGCCGTCGCGGGAGTAGTGTACCGCCTGCGGGATAGTCGTATTTTCGGGCCGCCCTCCTACCCTACCCCCTTACCCCATGTCAACTACCCGCCTGCAGCTGCTGGGCCACGCCAGCTTCCGCATCACCAGCCCCGAGGGCCACGTCTGCTCCTCGACCCGTGGCTGACGGGCAACCCCTACGTGCCCGAGCACCTGCGCCAGCCTAAGCGCGCCGACCTGGTACTGCTCACCCACGGCCACGACGACCACCTGGATACTGAGCTGCCAGCCCTGCTAGCCCGCACCGGGGCCCGGGTGGTGGCGCCCGCTCCGGTGCGGTTTTACCTGCAGGAGCAGGGCGTGCCAGCTGCCCAGTGCGAGGCCATGAACGTAGGCGGCAGCATAGAGGTGCTGCAGCTGCGCCTGACCATGACGGTAGCCCACCACGCGGCCCACGTTGATTTGCCCGATGGCCGCACCGGCTTTTCGCACGAGGGCGTGGGCTACGTGCTGCGCTTCTCCGACGGTACCGTGCTCTACGCCGCCGGCGACACGGCCTTGTTCGGCGACATGGCCCTGCTCGCCGACCTTTACCAGCCCACCGTAGCCCTGCTGCCCATCGGCGACCGGTACACGATGGGTCCGCACGAAGCCGCCCACGCCGCCCGGCTGCTGCGGGTGCCGCACGTGGTGCCATTCCACTACGGCACCTTTCCGTCGTTGGTGGGCACGCCCGAGCAGCTGCAAGCCGCCTTAACCACCGGCAGCCCGGTCACGGTGCACACCTTGGCTCCCGGCGATACGCTGGACCTCGGCCCGTTGCGGTAAAGTCGGCGCCGCGGGCTGGGCTTGCGTATAGGGGTAGGAAAACCCCAGCCTCTATGGAACCAGAAAACTTTTCAACCGGCCCGGCGGGCGTATTCGCCCAGATTGAGCACAAAGGCCAGAATCTCACGGTGGTAAAGCTGCAGGAAGCCTACGCCGACGACCCCGCTACCCTGCTCCACCAGCTCACGGCCGCCCTGGGCCTCTCGCCGGCCGCCCTGCTGCTGGTGCTGCCTTCAGAGGGCAAACCGTTGCTGGGCGAAGGTCCGGCCGAAGACCTGTACAACGATTTTTTATCCACCAACACCGCCGCCGTGGTAGAGCAAACCTGGCAGCCCCTGGAAAAGCGCGGGTAGGAGTTTACCAGCAGAACCTCGTGTTGAGCGGAGCAACAACGGACCTCACCCCCCGGCCCCCTCTCCTCGGGGAGAGGGGGGCTGACGATTATTGTTCGACAGATTCTGATTTCTCTTGGTTCTGGGTTTGCGCTAGGCTAGTGCCGTTTGCTGACAGCTGACTCCCCCTCTCCCCGAGGAGAGGGGGCCGGTGGGTGAGGTCTGTCGTTGCTCCGCTCGACATGACGGTCTGCTGGTAAACCCTACCCCCCTCATACACGCAAAAGCCTCCGGCCGCACAGTGCGGCCGGAGGCTTTTCTTTATCACTCTGAAACCTACTCGTTGGTGCTGTTATCCGGGCTGTTTCTGCCGGAAAGCAGCGCCACCAGCACGCCGCCGGCCAGGGCCGCGAAGGTGGTAGTGAGTACGGGATGCAGGCTGGCGCGGGTGTAGAGGCTCTTTTTCATGACGTAGCCCGGATGGTCGCCGTGCACGCGGCCGTCCCGGACTTCGGGGCGGTGCAGGGAGCCGGCGGGGTGGCGCGGGGCCTCGTCGCGGGTCTGCATCTTCATGGTGGCCTTGGCGTTCATGAAGTCCATGGTTTTGGGGAAGTGCTTGTTCATGGAGCTGAACATTTTTCCCCCACCCCCAATGTACACGTCGCGCTCCGGGTGCTGGGCCGCGTGAATGATGGCGTGGGCTACTTCCTCGGGCTCGTACACGGGCGGGGGCAGCTGGGGCTCCCGGTCCATATAGTTTTTGGCGTGCTGCGGGAAGGGCGTGTTGATGGCGGCCGGCTTAATCAGCGTTACCGATACGGGCGCGCCTTCTTCTTCCAGCTCAATGCGCAGGGCATCGGTGAAGCCTTTAATGGCGTGCTTGCTGGCCGAATACTGCCCCTGGAGCGGAAACGCAATGTCGGAGGCCACGCTGCCCAGGTTGATGAGGGCCCCGCCGTGCTGTTTGAGGTGTTTAATGGCCTCCAGGGAGCCATTCACCACGCCCCAATAGTTGGTATCGAACATGCGGCGGCTGTCCTCGTCGCTGATTTCCTCCAGGCGCCCCCAGATGGAAGCTGCCGCGTTGTTAATCCAGGTATCGAAGCCGCCGAACCGCTCCTGGGCTGTGGCCGCTACCCGCTGCATGTCCGGAATACGGGCTACGTCGGCCACCACGGTGGCTACTTTGCCGCCGCGCTTGGTAAGGTCAGCGGCCACATGGCGCAGGTCTTCTTCGCTGCGGGCAGCCAGCACCAGGTTGGCGCCGGCTTCGGCGGCCATGCGGGCCGTGCACAGGCCAATACCGCTGGTAGCGCCGGTGATAACCAGCGTTTGTTTCTTCAGAGGTTTGAGTTTCATAGTCATACAGGTAAGATGCTTACTTCATCTTCCCATACGACCAGACACTCCTCCCGATCAGGCGATGCCCGAATTATACTGTAGCCCGGACTTTAGTCCGGCCCCGGCAGGTAAAACCAAGGTACCACGCGGGGGCCGGACTAAAGTCCGGGCTACTATTCCTGGGGAAGCAGGTTGAGGGCGGTTTCGTTGCCTTGCTGAATAGCTAAGTCGCGGGCGGAAAGGCCGCGCACGTCGCGCAGGGTAGCATCGGCCCCGGCCTTGAGCAGCACCGGCACAATGTTGTGGCGGCCGAAGAGAGTAGCAAACATGAGGGCCGTACCGTCGTTGCCGTTGCGGGCGTTCAGGTCGGCGCCGTTGTCGATGAGCAGCTGGGCAATTTCGGGGTAGCCTTTGAAGGAAACACCCATGAGGGCGGTGTTGCCGCTGGCATCGTGCACGTTGGGGTTGGCGCCGGCTTCCAGCAGTACGCGGGTGGCTTCAATGTGCCCATCGTAGGCGGCCAGAATGAGGGGCGTGAAGCCGCGGCCATCCTGGTAGTTCACGTCGGCCCCTTCGGCCAGCAGGGTTTTGATGGTTTCCACATCGCCCATGCGGGCAGCGTTGGTGAGCAGGTCTTCGGGACGGGAAGAGGTAAAGGACATGGGGAGGGGTAGCGTTGGTGATTAGTACACAACCCGAAACGGCGGAATTGGTTGAGCTGCCTTCCGGGGCGCGGGGTTGCAACCCAATACGATGCCCGCTCAAAATAGATGAGTTGCCCGCAGGGCAAAAACTACCCGGCTTCCGCTGACAAAACCCGGCGCGGCGGGTTATGCTACCTCACCCTGACCTCCAAACCCTTTCCCTGATGGATTTACAACTCGCAAAAAAAGTGGCCCTGGTTACGGGCTCCACCGCCGGCATTGGGCTGGCCATTGCCCGCCGCCTGGCCGCCGAGGGCGCCGAGGTTATCCTGACTGGCCGCACCGAAGCCCGCCTGCAGGAAGCCCGCAATACCATTTTGCAGGAAACGCCCGAAGCCACCATCCGTACCGTGGCCGTCGATTTCAGCAAGCCGGAACAGGTAACCTACCTGCTGCTGGAAGTGCCTAAGGTGGACATTCTGATCAACAACGTGGGCATTTTCGAGCCCAAGCCTTTCGCCGAAATTCCGGACGAGGACTGGCTGCGCTTCTTCGAGGTAAACGTGATGAGCGGCGTACGTCTCTCGCGCCAGTACTTTCCGCAAATGCTGGAAAAGAAGTGGGGCCGCATCGTGTTTATCTCCAGCGAATCGGGCCTGCAGATTCCTGCGGAAATGATTCACTACGGCACCACCAAAACCGCCCAGCTGGCCGTAGCCCGCGGCCTGGCCGAGCTGACCAAAGGCACGGAATTAACCGTAAACTCGGTGCTGCCGGGCCCCACGGCCTCCGAGGGGGTAGAAGAGTTTCTGCAGAAGCTGGCCGGCGAAGGCAAAACCCGCCAGGAAGCCGAGCACGAGTTCTTCCGCGACGCCCGCCCCTCGTCCCTGCTCCAGCGTTTCATCACCCCCGAGGAAATTGCCAACATGGTAGCCTACCTCGCCAGTCCCTTGTCGGTAGCCACCAACGGCGCCTCCGTACGAGTTGATGGCGGCGTAATCCGTAGCATTGGCTAAGTGGTCAGATACTGAAATGGCGAACGGGTGATTTTACCGTTCCGCCATGATGTGCGGGCTACCCCTGAAAACGGCGTGAACCCTACCAGGCTGCCGGGTAGGGTTCACGCCGTTTTCAGGGGTAGCCTTTTTATGGTTAGCGGATGGCCTCCGCCACGCCTGTCCATTCCGGGACGCTTTCTGGCTTGGCTGCCACACGCTGGCGGCGTAGGTGCCACACCGTACCCACAATTGACAGGACAATGGTCAGGCCGCGGAATACGTTGGCCCACAGGCTGCCCACGGCCGTATCCGACACCTCGAAGAGCATCCACCAGGCGTTCATGAAGATGTGCAGAAATACGGGCACCCACAGGTTGTTCCAGCTTTTGTAGAGCCAGGCAAACCACACGCCGCCGCAGAACGTAACGCCCAGCACAGTGGCGGCCGATGCCCAATCGTGACTCTGGTACAGGTGCACCGAAGCAAAGAAACCGGATTGGACCAGCACCGCCAGCAGCCAATGCAGCCGCACCCGCCGGTAAAGCTGCCCAAATAGAAAGCCCCGAAACAGCGTTTCCTCGCTTATCCCAGCCCACCAGGCGCCCCGCAGTAATTTTGAGAACAGCTCGGGGCCAGCGGCGGAAGTAAACTGGAACGCCCCGGCATAGCCCAGCAACATGGGCAAGGTGCAGCCCAGGCCCATCAGCAGGCCACTGCCTACCGAGGCTTGCCAGCCCAGTTCCGGTAGCACCCGGCGCCACCCGTACAAGGCAGCCAGCGTGAGCATGGGCACTCCGAGCCACCAGGCCGCCCGTTGCAAGGAAAACACCAGGTCTGTAGCCTGCCGCGAGTTGTATCCCAGCAGCGGATTGACATAACGAGCCCCGTACAGAGCCACCAGGAAGGCTACCAGAATAACGGCCGCAGGGAGTAAGCGCTTTTTCATAACCAACTAGCTCAGAAAGATAACGATGCGGGCAAGATGGTATATTCGTCAGCCCCAGTCAACTGCTGGTGCGCCAAGTGCAGAAGAAGGCCGATGATGCGGCAGCTTGCTATTCTCAACTTTTGCTGAGTTGTTGCCGCTGCTAGTGGGGCCGCTTCATTTCCTGCTGGCGCATGGGCATGGCATCAATGGTAGCAAACAGCTGGGCCGGCGGCAAAGCCTTGGTTTCGCGCCGCTTTACTCCGCCATCCTTTCCAATCAGCACAGCTTGGAAAGCCGTACCGCCTACCCCCAGCTTCTGGCTCAAATAGCGCTGGTCGGCCGCTGGAAGCTGACTCCAGACAACCTCCCGCACCAGCAGGTCGCGGGTGTTTAAGTCGGCCTTCACAGGGCCCAGAAGCTGCTTCTGTTGGCGCAGCTCGGCATCGTCGGGAGTGGGCGCGCAAAGCAGCAGCACCCGTTTCTGCCATTTGGCCTCCTTCACGAGGGTTGACAGAGGGGTTGGGGGTAGGATTTGCGCTGGCCCAAGGGTGCTACCCAGAAGCAATGCGCCTGCCACACCACTGATAAGGGAAAGAAAAGTCGTCATGGGCAAGAAACAGTGAAGTGGAGGCTAAGTCTAGCGACTAGTTCCCCTCCTCAGATGAGGAGGGGTTGGGGGTGGTTGACTACTCGTTGAACGACTTACTAGCTCTAGTCTTTCAACCATCCCTAGCCCCTCCTCATCTGAGGAGGGGAACTAGTTGCTAGCTCTGGGTTTCAGTTACGGCTTGAGGGTAGCATGTGCTACCGTGAGATGTTTCAGCAACCTTATTTCACCACTTCAGCCAGCCACTGAAACACTTGCTCATACGCCGAGGCGCGCACTTCTGGGGCCGATAGAAAGACATCGTGGACGGCGCCGGGTATGGCTTGCACGGTTACCTGCGAACCCAGGCGCGGGGCCAGGGCTTTGATGTGGGCCACGTTCAGGACGATGTCGGCGCGCTGGAAGTCGGGGTGCCAACTGCTGCCGCCGGCGCTGCGCTCGGCGTGGAGTACCAGCACCGGCAGGGGCAGCCCCAGTCCGCGTCGTACTTGTGCCTGACCCCGCCGGATTGCCCGTAGCCACCCTGCATTCACCCGAAAAACGTGGTTAGGCTTCCAGGCCAGGTCGTAGTCCCAGCAGCCGCGGTAGGCCCGGTGCAGGCTTTGGCCGTAAGTATCGGGTAGGCCAGCGGGCAGGGGCAAATCGGGCCAGCGGGCGCCCACGGCCACGGCCAGGGGCACCGCTACGTGCCGCCGCAGCCAGGGCTGGCGCAGCTCCAGAAACGGGCTGTTCAGCACCAACGCCGTCAGCCCGGCTTCGGGGCGCTGGGCCGCATACAGGGCTGTGATGAGGCCGCCGGTAGAGTGCCCGCTTAGTACCACATCCGCGTAGCCTTCGGCCCGCAGCTGAGCCAGGGCCGCATCCAGATCGGCGAAGTATTCGGTCAGGTCGCGCACGTTGTTGGGCCGCTGGTGGGGTAGCAGGGCCCGGCCGTACTTGCGCAAATCGAGGGCGAAGAACCGGCAGCCGTGCCGGGTGTACTCCACGGCCATTTCGCGCTGAAAAAAGTAGTCGTTGAAGCCGTGCACGTAGAGCACCGCCCGGCCGGCAGGTTGTGGCGGCTCGCGGCGGTAGCGCACCAGCACGGCCTGCACCCGGCCCTCATAATCGTGGGGCTGGGGAAGCACGAGCTGTTCAAAATCGTGACCCAGCGGATCGGGGCGGTAGGCTACTGCGGGAGCAGCCACGGAAAGGGCAGAAGCGGAAGGCATAGCAGCGGTACGAAAAACGGCCGGTGGATGATGACGTTCTACTTCCCTAACCTAACCAGAAATCAGGTTTATTTTTCTATATACCTCTTCGCCTATACTAAGCCCTGAGCGGTTACCGTTGAGGTTGCACTGCATCCCGGCTACGTTTTCGGGAGCCTGTTATTCTTTATGCTATGCGTTTTCTAGCGCTGGTTGGAGCGGCCTTGCTGCTCGCCCTCTATGCCCGCTCTTCGGCCCGCCGCCCCGAGCCCAACCCCACGTTCCGCAGCGAGCAGCTCCGGTTTCCGCGCGTGCGGGCGGCCTACACTCTGCACGAAACGGCCGCCCACGCCCTGCTCCGTCGGCACGGGCTGGCGCCTGAGCGGCTGGAGCTGTTTCTGCGGGCGTTTAAGGTAGGGCGGCGGCTGGAGGTGTGGGGCCGCAATCAGGGCACCGGGCAGTTTGTGCTGCTGCGCACCTTCCGGCTGGCCGGCACCTCGGGCACACTCGGGCCCAAGCGCCAGGCCGGCGACGGTCAGATTCCGGAAGGCTTCTACACCATCGACCGGTTCAACCCCGACAGCAAGTATCACCTGTCCCTGGGCCTCGACTACCCCAACGCCGCCGACCGGTACCGCAGCGCCACCCTCGACCCCGGCAATGACATCTTCATTCACGGCTCCAACGTCACCATCGGCTGCCTACCCATCACCGACGCCGGAATCCGGGAGCTGTACGTGCTGGCCGTGGAGGCCCGCGCGGCTGGGCAAACGGCTATTCCGGTTCACATTTTCCCCTTTGAGCTTACCCCTGAGAACCTGGCCCGCCACCTGATGAGCCCGCACCTGGGGTTCTGGCAGCAGTTGGCCGAAGGCTATCAATATTTTGAGGATAACCGCCAACTGCCCTTAGTTACCGTGGGCAATGCCGGGGCGTACTCCGTGCGCTAGCCGAACAGGGAGGCCGAGCGGTGCGTACCTTGCACCCATGGCAACCCCTAGCATTTACGATTTCATTGTTCCGAAAAACCTGCGCGAGTCGGCCGTGCTGGTGCCCGTGTTTCGCGACGAGCACGGCGAAATTCAGGTAGTGATGGTGCGCCGGGCGGCGTTTGGCGTGCACGGCGGCCAGCTGGCTTTCCCCGGTGGCAAGCACGAGCCCGAGGACGAAAACCTGCAGGCCACGGCCCTGCGTGAAGCGTTCGAGGAAGTCAGCCTACCCCCTTCCAACGTGGAAGTGCTGGCCGCCCTACCTCCCGTAGCAGTGCCCAGCGGCTTCCGCATCGCGCCGTTTCTGGGCCGTATCCGGCGGCCGGAAGTCTGGCAGTGGCAAACCTCGGAAATTGATGAGGTGCTGGAGATTCCGCTGCGCCACCTCTCCGACGTCACGAACCATACTGAGGAAACCTGGCAGCTAGCCGGTTGGCCCGGCCCCCGCCTCGTGCCGTTCTACCGCGTGGGCAATAATTACCCGTTGTGGGGTGCCAGCTACCGCATTATCCAACCCATCATCCCACGCCTGCTGGCCGGAGAGTGGGAAATTTAGTGATGTGATGGGGTAATGAGATAATAGGGTAAAAAGAACGTCATGCCGAGCTTGCCGAGACATGACGTTCTATGAGTTCTGCCACCTCCCCTCCTAACCCTTTACCTCGTTACCATTCACCCTCTCACCCTAGTTTGGCACGAAATTGCGTTCTACCTGCGCGCTTACACGACTGACTTCTATGAAACGACTTTCACTTCTGCCGTTGCTGCTGGCGCTGCTGTTGCCCGGTGCGGTGCTGGCTCAACGGGAGCAATCTATCTGGCTATTTGGCCAGCAGGCCGGACTTACGTTTCCGGCTGATGGCTCTGCACCTACCCCCCTGCTGACCAGCAAAATGACCACCTACGAGGGCTCGGCGGTGGCGACCAACCAGCAGGGCCAGCTGCTATTTTACACCAACGGCGAATTTGTATTCAACCGTCAGCACCAGGTAATGCCCAACGGTAAAAAGCTGATGGGCTCCAACTCCAGCACCCAAAGTGCCCTCATCGTGCCCGATCCGGGTAGCGGCAACGTGTTTTACGTGTTTACGGTGGGCGCCCAGGGTGGCCCCAACGGCCTGCGCTACTCCATCGTGGACATGACCCGCGAAAATGGCCTCGGCGACGTACCCCGCTCCAACGCCCTGCTCATCACGCCCGTGGCCGAGAAGCTGGCCGCCGTGCGCCACCAAAACGGCCGCGACGTCTGGATTGTGGCCCACCGCTGGAACTCCAACGCCTTCGTGAGCTTCCTGGTGACTCCTGATGGGGTGGAAAGCAAGCCTATTATGAGCAACGTGGGCAGCATGCATGCCGGCCCCGGCCGCAACGCCATTGGGGCCATGAAGTTTTCGCCCGATGGCCGCAAGCTGGCCGTGGCCCTCTGGCGCGAGGCCAATAAGTACGAGGTGTTCGACTTTGACCGTGCTACCGGGCAGGTGCACAACGCCAAATCCTTCGCACCCTACCCCGAAGCCTACGGGGTAGAGTTTTCGCCTGATGGCAGCAAGCTCTATGGCTCCAGCAATGGCGAAGGCGGCGGTGAAGCTCAGATTTTCCAGTTCGACTTGAAAACCGGCAAAGCCACCGTGGTCGGCAAATCGGCTAACCGCAAAGTAGGCTCCCTGCAACGTGCCCCCGACGGTAACATCTACGTGGCCCGCGAGGACAATATGTTCCTGGGCATCATCCAGAACCCCAACTCCGCCACCGCCAAGTATATCGACAACGGCTTAAAGCTCGGCGGCCGCCGCAGCAAACTCGGCCTGCCCAACTTTATCACGGAGCCTGGGAAATAAGTGAATCAGTAAGTGAGTCATGGCGAGGGCACTGAAGCCATCCTTTCTCGCCTCTGTGATAATTCTGATAAACAAACAAGCCCTTACTTTCAGTACGGAGGTAAGGGCTTGCCACATCATGAGGGGGTAGGGCGTTGGTCAGGACGGATGGCTTCAGTACCCTCGCCATGACAACGCACTATTTTACCATTTCACTATCTCACCGCTACTGACTCCGGCCTCCCAGCTTAAACCGCAGGAAGCCCCCGGCAGCCGATAGGTAAGGGTTTTCGGAGGTGAGCAGGCCGGCTACGTCGCGGGTGCTGATGCCGGCTTCGTACACCTTGGTAGCCAGAGTAATGCCGAAAGGCACACTCACGCCGTAACCCGCGCCGCCGGTAAGGCCGCTGCTCAGTCGCAGCCAGCGCGTGGGCTTATAGTCGAGGCCGGCGCCCACGAAGGGGGTAGTAATGTTGCCGGCTACGTTGTTTAGCGGCAGGGTCACATCGAGGCCGGCCTCAAAATACTCGCTGATGCGCAGGCCCGCCCCGGCCCGGAGCTTGGTGGGCAGCTCAGCCCGGCGCTCCTGGCCGGTTTCGTAGGTGAACAGGCTGTCGGTGCCGGTGGCGAAGATTTCAGCGGCTTCCTTGAAAAAATTGTAGCTGCCTACCCCTTCCGATTTCAGCCGCTTCAGCTTCTGGTCGTTGGCCGTGAGCAGATTGCCCTCCCAGGTCATGTGCCCCAGGTCGGTGACGGCCACGCCCAGGCGCAGTGCTTTGCCTACCTCGGCCGCCAGCCCCAGGTCGAAGCCGTGGCCTTTCCCGACGGGATGCAGCCCCGACCCTTCCTGCAGGTTGAAGCTGGGATTGTTAACCATGCTGCCATAATCAATATCAAACACCGGCGACATAGAGCTGTAGGCCCGTAGGTTACCCGGCTGCACCCGGATATCAATAATGCCTACCCCCTGAATGTAGCGGTAGCCCGCCCCGGCCGAAAGCTGAAACAAGGGCAGATCAATCAGGCGGGTGCCCCAGGCCAGGTTGAACTCATTCAGCACGGCCAGCTGAATATCGGTGCCGGCTAGGGCCTCTGATACCAGCGGCAGGTTGCCGGCGCTGGCCGAGGCGTAAATGGGCGCGTCGCGGCCCAGAAAGGTAATTTCGGCGGCGTTCTGGTTCAGGCCAACGTGCCCGGCCGTACGCACCCGGTTACTGATGGCAATGCCCCCCACCACGGGCAGCTGCACAGCTAGAGCCAGGGTGGTAGCATCTGCGTTGAAGTTGAGGGCATTATCGGAGGTGAAAGCTCGGGCCAGTTCCTGCTTATCGGCCAGCGTGAGGCCCTGGTTGGTATCGGTGATAAAGCGACGCAGCTGCTGGCGCGTGAGCGACTGAGAGCCCGCCCCTACCCCAAACTCCCCGATGGTGAAGGCCACCGTAGCCCCGCCCACCCGACCCAGGTTGGCCGGATTGATACCAATAGCCTGATAATCGGTGGCGAAGGTGGTAGCTACGCCCCCGCGGCCGGTGGCCGTGAAGTTGCTCAGCTCGTTTTGGGCATATAGCGGCAAAGTGCTGCCCAGCAACAGGGCCGCCAAGAGAGAGTAGAAGGTTTTGCCCATAATGCTGGCGCTGATGAGGGTAAGACGAAAGAAGGACGAGGCGGCCCTGCGGCCATTTTTTCAAATGTACGATATGGGGTAGTTTGCGGCTCTATTACCCGGCCGGCGCGCTACTTTTCTCGCCCGGCTACGTTTCTGCTCTAATGGCCAAGCGCTTTTCCGTTTCTGAATACACCGACGGCATCCTCTCCGGCAACCGCGTGCTGCTGAGCCGGGCCATTACCCTGGTCGAAAGTACCCTACCCTCGGACCAAGTGCTGGCCCAGCAGGTACTGGATGCGGTGCTGCCCCACGCCGGTCGCTCGGTGCGGGTGGGTATTACGGGCGTGCCGGGGGTAGGAAAAAGTACGTTTATTGAGGCGCTGGGCCTACACCTGGTGCAGGAGCAGGGCAAGCGCCTGGCCGTGCTGGCCGTGGACCCTAGCTCCCAGCGCAGCGGCGGCAGCATCCTCGGCGACAAAACCCGTATGAACCTGCTGGCTGCCCATCCGCAGGCATTCATTCGGCCCTCCCCGGCCGGGCGCAGTCTGGGCGGCGTTACGCGCAGCACCCGCGAGGCTCTGGTGCTCTGCGAAGCAGCCGGCCACGATGTCATCTTCGTGGAAACCGTGGGGGTAGGCCAGAGCGAAACTGCCGTGCACGGCATGGTCGATTTTTTCCTGCTGCTGATGCTGGCCGGGGCCGGCGACGAGCTGCAGGGCATCAAGAAGGGGATTATGGAAATGGCCGATGCCGTGACCATCACCAAAGCCGACGGCGGCAACGAGCAGGCTGCCCGCCGGGCCCGCGCCGAATACCAGAACGCCCTGCACCTGTTTCCGCTGGCTTCCAGCGCCTGGAGCCCGGTGGTTACCACCAGCTCGGCCGTATCAGGAGCGGGCGTGCCAGAGGTGTGGACCGTGGTGGAGCAGTACGTGCAGCAAACCCAACAGAGCGGCTACTTTCAGCGCCGCCGCCAGGAGCAAAACCTGCACTGGCTCCACGAAACCATTCGGGAAGCCCTGGAAACCCGCTTCTACGCCCGCCCCGACGTAGCAGCCCAGCTGCCGGCCATCCGCCAGCAGGTGATGGACGGGCGCAAATCGGCCTTCGGCGCTGCCGAGGAATTGCTGGGGCTGTAGCGCGAAAATCCGTTTCGCGACGAGCGAAGCGAGTATATGGTTTTGCGCAGTTCCGAATACTCGCCTGCGGCTCGTCGCGAAACGGATTTTCGCGTTACATGCCTTGGTTAGCTGCGCCGTTTCAGCATCAGGTAATCCAGGTAGTAGAGGATCTTGATAGAGAGGTTGTTGTTGTGCGGGGTGTTGATGGTATTGTTGAGGTTGCTGAAGTAGAGGGGGGTAGCCTCGTTGGCCTCCAGGAACGAGGAGCTGGCGTTTTTCCAGACAATGCTCACCTGCGAGCCGGGCGCGAACCACCAAGAGTACACCGCGTCCACGTTAAAGGCATTGAAGGTATTGTCGCGGTTGCGGCGATAGTCCACCAGCGTTTCCTGGCCGTTTTTTTCCAGGCGCGCGAAGTCGAAGTAGCTGACGGTGCTGGTGTAATGGCGCGTCCGGATGGTCAGGGACATGCGGTTGTTGAAGGTGTAAGCCCCCGACAGCGTGTTGGTGACGGTCAGCACCCGGCGGCGGCCCAGCAGCACGTCGGAGGGGTACTTGTCGCGGAAATCGGCATCGTCGGGCAGGCTCATATCCAGGTCGCCGTTCACATAGCCCACCTGGTTCTGGCGCAGATTCCAGTCGAGGGAGTAGCGGAAATTGAGCTGGTTGCTGACGCGGTAGCGCGGCGACACGGTCCAGCCGTAGCCCATGCGGCGGGCCCGCACCAGGCGCTCGTCCTGGGCATACCAGCGCACCCCGGCATTCACGTCCCAGGCCAGCTTCTTGCGGTAATCCGAGGAGAGAAAAGCCCCCACGTTGGCATTGGCCGGTACGCGCACGTAGTAGTCGCCCAGCGGGTACTGGCGCGGCTCGTAGTAGTCGTGCGTAACGGGGTTGGCGTCGAAGTTGGCCCCTACCGTCAGAAAATTCTTGGTGAAAGTGGTGTTGAAGCCGGCCGCCACATTCACGTTCTGGTAGCGGGTAGGCTTGTAGAGCAAAGAGTGGTTCAGATTGTACCAGCTGTAAAAGTTATTGACCTTCCCGAAGGGCTTGTACTTGTTGTAGTTGGCATATATCCCCTGGCTGATGTTGTTGTTACCGAACAGAATGCCCAAATCGTTCGGGTTATACTTATCCGACTCAATGCCGTGGTTGAGGCCCCAGGTGAAGTTGCCGCTGATTTTGCTGATGCCCACCTGATACTTGTAGCCATCTTGGTCATCAACTTGCTCCTCGGAGGCAAACTGCTGCCCCCGCCGCCGCGAGTACACCAGGCGGCCATCAATGGCGTAGGAGTTCTTCTTGTTGGCGAAGCGGAACAGCCCGCCCGTTACGTTGGCGTCGTAGGTGCTGCCCCAGCGCGTTACATTGGTATTGATGAGGGAAACGTAGGAGTTGTTTTTCAGGCTCTGGTCGAGCACCACAATGTTGTAGTTGCTGAAGGGCTGGGTCAGCACTTCCCGCTCGCGCCCATCCACGGAGTCACGCACGGTGGCGTACACATCGTTGCTGAGGGCGTTGAACACGCCTACCCCCAGCCCCTGCTTGGTGCGCCCCGATACCTTGGTGGCATTAAGCAGGCGCGTTACGCCAGGATTGCTGACCACTACCTCACCGGGCCGGCGGCGGCCATCGGTGCCCATTTCGCCGGCACGTAGCTGGTCGTACACGTTGCTGAACCCGATGGGGGTAGCCCCTACCCGGCGCGAGTAGAACAGGTTGCCTTTGTTGAAAAGCTCGGTGCCTTCGGTGAAAAACTGCCGGTTTTCCTGAAACTGCACCTCAAAGGGTGAGAGGTTCAGCACCTGGTTATCGCTCTGTACCTGCCCGAAGTCGGGCACTAAGGTAGCATCCAGGGTAAAGCTTTCATTGATGCCCCATTTGATGTCGGCGCCGCCGTTGAAGCTGGTGCTGGAGTTGCGGGTGCCCTGCTCGTTGTAGGGGTAGTGATTCACGTAGCCCGACACGTAGGGCGTGAGCGAAAGGCGCAACGGGGGCTGAATGTCACGCAGGCCCTGCAGCTCGCCCCACTGGTTCACAAACCCATCTACCGCGGGCTTCACTTCATTCCAGAAAAAGGCTTGGTTGTCGCGCTTGCGCTGGCGCATAAAGTTGATGCCCCAGAGCTGCTCAGCGGTTTTGCTGAATCGGATAGCCGAGTACGGAATCCGCATTTCGGCCACCCAGTCGGTGCCGCGCATGCTGGTGCGTGAGTCCCACACGGCGTTCCAGTTGAAGTCCTCGCCCCCGGCCGGCGAGTAGCGGCAGTCCATCTGCACCCCGCCCGTCGTCACGAAGAAGCCGTAGCCGTTGATCTTGTCGTGGTAGGTATCCAGAAACACCCCAATAAAATCGGTGTTGCCGGCATCATCGCGAGGGGAAAGCTCGCGCATGATGGAGTCCTGGGCCACGTCGTGCATAATGGCCCCGATGTAGAGGTTGGCGTCATCGTAGAGCACGCGCACCTCGGTAGGGTGCTTCTCGTGGGGACCAGGGTTGGGCCGGTTCTGAATGAAGTCAGTGGCAATGGGGGCCTGCTGCCAGATGGCCTCATCCAGCGCCCCATCCAGCTTAATGGCCTCAGTGATGCGCAGGGCCTGTAGCTGGCGCTTAGGAGCCGGCACGGCGGCAGCCGTAGCGGCAGGAGCAGGCGCCTGAGCCCGGGCCAGACCGGCCAGGAGCATCAGGCAAACCAGAAACAGGGCGCGCGAACAGTTCACAACAAATCGGCGGGAATAAAGCTGGGACAAACAGTAGAGAACAGAAGTGAGCAACTCACCTGACGATGGGCAACGACCGAGTTGCGGCGTCAGGGCGGGGTAGGGTGCCGCGGGCCTGGGCGCCGGCGGAACGCTGCAATAGATGCGCCACCTACCGGAACCGTTGCCTGCCACATTCAGAATTTGCTATAAAAAACCGGCCGCCGTTTCAGCGGCGGCCGGGATGGTAAGGCTACGGGTTACTCACTCACTGAAATCTGGATGTTGCTGCGGGTCGTACCGCCGTTGCTGCCGGGCGAGCCCAGCAGGCGACGGTATTTTTCGGCCAGCTGATTTGACTGCTTTTTGCCGTTCACCGTCAGTCCCGATTCGTTGAGCTGGAGCTGGAAGGCTTTTTCATTGGCCCCCAGCAAGCCATCCTTGCGCAGCTCGGTCCGTACCTCGTCGGAGTTGACCTGGGGCGGCGCCGGGGGCGCTGGCGGGGCCGGGGCTGCTACCGGCGGCACGGGTGGCAGTGGGGCCAACGGTACCTGAGGTGCCCGGGGCGGGCGCGGGGGCCGTGGGCCCTGCATCTGCCCGTAGCTGGTGCTGCTCCCCGACGACTGGCGGTTGATGATGTAGGAGCTAGTCGGGCCTAGTTTCCGACCCCGCTGCTTTTCTACCAGCCGCAGGTACTTGTCGCGCAAGGTTGCCGACTGCTTTTTGCCATTTACGGTGAGAGCCGTAGTCGTCAGGCTGAACTGGAAATTCTCGCTGTCTTTGATCAGACCGTCCTTGCGCAGCTCGGCCCGCAGGGCATCCTCGGCAGCCGAGGCCGGCCGGCCGGCACCACCGCCGGCACGCACCGTGCGCTCTACCCGCTCGGTTTCGCGGTGGGCGGCCTCTGTCTCGCGGTGCGCCGCTTCCGTTTCGCGGTGGGCAGCCTCCAGCTGGCGCTCCAGGGCCTTCATCTCCAGCCCGAGGCGGGTGGCTTCGCGGGTATCCTTGCGGACGTCGGCCGCGGCCTGGCGGCGGGCCAGCTCACCAATGCGGCGGGCAAGTTCGCCCTCCCGACGGGCCCGGTCTGCTTCGCGCCGGGCCACGTCGCCCTCGCGGCGGGCGGCTTCGCCCAGGCGTCGGTGGCCTTCCTCATTCAGGTCAGCATTCCAGCGGCCTCCGTTCAGGCTGCGGGCTTCCTCAGCTTCGTCCTGCAGCACTTCCTGGCGCTCCTGCAGCTGCTCGCGGAGGCTTTCCTGCCGGTCGTGGAGGCGTTCCAGGGCTTCTTCCATTTTCTCGCGCTCCTCGTCGGTGCGGGCATTATTCACGGCTTCGCGCAGGCTCTGCTCGGCGCGGCGCAGGGCGTCGGTTTGCTCGCCACGGAAGCGCAGGGTATTGCTGCGCCACTGTGGGTTCTCGCGCAGCTGGCGGCGGGCGTCGGCTACGGCCCGGTCGGCGTCGCGGCGGATACGGGCTACTTCGCTCTCATCGAGGCCCCGGAACTGAAAGGAGCGGGCAAATCTGTCGTCGAAGCGGAAGTTATTGCCGGACCAGCCGTTGGCCGGCACCCGAATAACTTCTACCTGCTGCTGCTCCGACTTCCGGCTTTTCTTTTTGCCGTCCTGGCCCGTGTCAACCGGCTGCCCGTTTACTGAGAGGTTGGTAATCCGGCCTTTTTTGTCTTTCTCTATGACTACCGTACCAGCTCCTCCCCTACGGACCGGCTCCTGCACCACTACTACCTGCCGGGTGCCCTTGCGGCGCTTTTTCTTGTCTTTATCATCCTCATCCTGGGTGGTCGAAATGTCCACGGGCATTCCGGCCTCTTCCACCTCTGCTACCTCCGCTACTGGCGCCAGATCGGCTTCCGGGGCCTCGGTGGCCAGGGAGGGCGACAGGAGCACGTCAGCATCCGGAATGGTAAACTCGGCGGCTACTTCGCCCTTTTTGCGGGTCGTATCGGGGTCAGCTTCCAGGAAGGGCAGGCGGGCGAGGGCCCCGCTTCCTCCCTCTTGGCTGGGAGTCGGGCGCGGGTCGGCCATTGCCACGGCCGAAGTCAGCAGCACCATGCCGCCCAGCACTACGCAGGCCGCCATAAAGCCCTCGGAGAAGGTAGGTGCCGTGCGGCCCTGCACCAGCCGCCGGATGCGGCCCAGCACGGAACCATCGTGGCCCAGCGCCGACAGGGCAAACTGGTTTACCGGCTCGGGGGCCACGCTCAGCTCGGCCAGGGCGGCCAGGGCGCGGGCCACGGTCAGGGGGTTGCCACCCACCATGGCCGTTGCCGCGTCGTCGCAGCAGTTTTCGCGCTCGGTGCGCAGACAGGCGGTCATAAACCACACGGCCGGATGATAGAAGAACAAGGTTTCGGCAATGGACTGCAGCAGGTTCATGAGGTAGTCGCGGCGCTGCACGTGGGCCAGCTCATGGGCCAGAATAGCTTCCAGATAACCCGTGCTCAGGCCCGTAACGGTGCCGAGGGGTAGCAGAATCACCGGCCGCAGATGGCCCACCACCACCGGTACACGCACCAGCGCCGATTCTAGCAGCTCAATGGGCTGGTGCAGGCCGGCCCGGGCAGCCAGGCCCGCCAGGCGCTCCTGCCACTCCTGGGCCAGGGGCTGCACCCGGTAGCGGCGCAGGCGCTGCACATAGGCCAGCCCGCCCAGCAGGCGCAGCGTCATGGCCAGCAGCCCCAGCAGCCACAGGGCCACCAGCACCGGAATGTTCTGATCGAAGTACACCAGCCAGGCCTGCAGGCCCGTTGGCGCGGCCTCCATCACCAGAGCCGGGGTCGTCGCTACCCCATCGGCCGGAATGAGAGCCGCGCTGATGGGTACTTCGGTTGTTACCAGGCCATCGGCTTGCACGGCGGCTTCATTGCCGGCCATATAACCGGCCACGGCTACTGCTTCCTCGGGGGCCGCCATGTAGTAGCGCCCAAACGTGACGGCGGCCAGCAGCAGCAGCACGGCCAGGCCCAGGCCGGCTGTGCGGTAGCGAACCTCAGCGCTGTGCTTACGCAGCAGCAGCAGCAGGCCAGCCAGGGCCAGGGCTACCACGGCGCCCTGCCACAACGAGTGCACTAGCGTCCAGCCCAGGGCGCGAATCAGCGCGGGCGGCAAAAGGTGTTCGAGCCAGTTCATGGGGCGTCGTCGGTTGAGGGTGGGGTTGTGTCGTTTTGAATCTCGATGTCGTTGAGCAGGCGCCGGATCTGGGCCAGCTCCTCGCGGGAGGTGCGCCGGTTGCCCAGGGCCTGCATTACCAGCTTCATGGCCGAGCCCCCAAAGGCCGATTCCACGAACTTGTCAATCAGCAGGCCTTGGGTTTCCTCCTCCCGCACCGCGGCGCGGTACACGTGGGTTTTGCTGTCGTCGTCGCGCAGCACCAGGCCTTTTTCCAGCATCAGCTGGAGCAGCTTGAGCGTGGTAGTGTAGCCCACCTCGCGCCGGCGACTCAGCTCGTCGTTGACGAAGCGGACGGTACTGGGGCCGTGCTGCCAGAGCACCTGCAGAATTTCCAGCTCCGATTCGGTGGGTTTGGGAAGGGAAGATTTACTCATGATGAAAGCGGTAAGCGGTACTGAGTTAGACGTCTGGCTGATGCGCAACCGTTGCCTGCAGTTGGTTTTCCGTCGCGCCGGAAAGCAGGCAGCCATTTACTACGAATCAGTTCGTACATCAAACATATACGAAGTGTATCGTAGAAGCAAGTTTAATCTACGATTTTTTTCGTATAATATTCAACCTTGCTGCTAATGAATTCCTTATCCTAGCTTTACGCCTCCGTTTACCTGCCTGCTCTTTCCTGCTATGGATGCTATGGAATCCTTTCGTCGCGCCTTTTTCGGGCCTATTGACAACTACCTGGCCTGGCACGACGGCTTCGACTCAGTCATAGATGCTGCCGCTTCTCTTGGTGGCCTGTCAGCAGCGGAGCAAGAGCAGGCCGCCGCTGAGCTTATTCACGCCTTGGAGCATGGCCCCGCCGATGCGCGCGTTGTGCTGGGACTGGCGTATCTGCGGCACCGACCGGCCCTACCCGCCCTGAATAACTATTTGCCTAAAGCGGCGAACTACGTGCTGCAAGCCATCAGCCAGATTGACCCTGCCCAGTTGGATCTGCGCCAGGTAGCCCGCGTGCTCGAAGCCCGGGATACCTACACTCTTATTGAGGTGCTGACCGGGTTGGGCTATTACTACACCCGCGCCCAACTGAACGCCGATATTATCCGGCGCATCATCAACCTGCTCACCCACCCCGACTACCTGGTCCGCTACCACGCCCTGCAGGCGGCGCGCCACATTCATGGCATACCCGGCCTGGCCGGTGAACGGACCAGCCTCCGGGAGGACCCTATCTTCTCCAGCATCGTCAGCGACAAAAGCCCCCGGGATTTTCGGCGCGCCCAGGAGCTCCTGCTGATCGAGATAAAGCAGGCAGGAGCTCCTGGGTAACGCAACCGGCCCTATGGCCTCGGCACCTGTACTGGTTGATGCCCCCTCCTTTTGCCCCATTCGCCTACCCCCTCTTTCTGCTCAAACCCTGGTCGGCTGGAGGTGGCTTGGCTGATGGGCCGGGGGTAGGGGTGTTAGCGGCGTCGCTCCAACGTGATGCGGGCGCGGTGGCAGATACCGCCCAGCGGCGGATTGAATTTGGACACGCTCACCCGTACGCCCTCGATGTACGGGAATTCTTCCAGCACCCGATCCATCACACGGTGGCCCAGGTGCTCCAGCAGGCGGGCTGGGGCCCGCATTTCCTCGGCTACCACCCGGTAAAGCACTTCGTAGTTTACGGTTTCGCGCAGCTGGTCGGAGGCGCCGGCCGCGTGCAGGTCGGTGTCAATGTAGAGGTCGATTCCGTACTTGTTTCCGATTTTCTGCTCCTCGTCGTAGTATCCGTGAAAGGCAAAAAACTCCATGCCTTCCAGTGCAATCTGGCCCATGTGGTAAAGAAGTAGATGGTTAAAATACGTGCAAGGGAATGTAGCGCGCACCCAGGGGTAGGGATGTGTCTAGAAAGAAGTCGGCCGGCGACTTTGTAGCTCTAAACAACAAAGCCCACCCCGAAAGGTAGGCTTTGTGCGAATAAAGGGGGTAGCAACGAAGGCTTACAGCTCGTCGAAAAACGACTTCTCACTGAGAGAAGCGGCCGCCGCGAAGCTGGGTTGGCCCGGGTGCGTAACGGGGGCCGGCTGGTTGATTTCGGGGTGGCCGGGGCCGATGGGCTGAATATCGGGGGCGGTGGGCTCCACTTGCGGCGCGCCGGGCTCAGGCACGCGCGAGGGACTCGGCGGATCGATGTGGGGGGCAGGCGAAATACCGGGGTTTTCGCCAGGACTGCCGGGGCGCTCAATCTCGGGACCAGGCTGCTGGGCCGGGGCGCCGGGGTCGGGCTGCTGCCCGGGTTTGGGGTTGTAACCGGTGGTAGCAGGCTTCTCAGGCGGGGCGGTGCGCGCCGGGGTGGCTACCGGCTCGGAGAAGGAAGCTGTGGAACCGCCGGCAACCGCCGCGGCAGAAGAAGTAGAAGCAGTGGAAACGTACATGGGAGCGTCGGGTTTAGGTGAGTCATCCGCCGTGTGCGGACGGTTCACTTTTACGCTCGCGGCCCGCGAAAGGATGGCGGCCGTGCTGGTTTTCGGGCGGCTGCGGGCCTTCTCAACTTTATCCAGCGCATCAGAAGCCAGGCGGTGCAAATCGTGCGTGAGGCCGTCGAGCAGGTTTTCCAGGCGCTGGCACTCCTGGCCCAGGCTGCTTACTTCCTTCTGCATGTCGGCCACGGTGCGCTCAGCCTGCTGGTAGGCGTCTTCCACCACGCTGCGGGCTTTCTGGCGGGCATCGGCCAGCAGCTGCTCAGCCTGCAGCTGGGCTTCCCGAATGCGCAGCTGGGCGTCGCGCTGGGCCTGCTCCGTGATGCTGTTGCCCGTGTCTTCGGCGGTTTTCAGGGTACGGTAGAGGCTGGTTTCCACCTCACGCATCTTCTGTACTTCCTGAGTAGCGTGGTCGAGCTTGAGGCGCAGCTCCCGGTTTTCGTCGCCCATCCGCTCCCACTGCTGGGAAAGGGTCAACAAAAAGGCCTGCACTTCGTCCTTGTCTAATCCCCGAAAGGCTTTTTCAAAGGTTTTCTGCCGGATATCGAGGGCGGTAATTTTCATGGGTAGTGAGTGGGGTAACAGGCAGCGGGTAGCCGCAAAAATGGCCGCGGGGCAGCACACCTTATAGCGGCCCGGTAGCCGGGGCAAACACGGGGGCTCGGGTGCTTACGGCCAACTACTCGGTACTAATCTGCCACAGGGCCAGGCTGCGGTCGTCGCTACACGAAACTAGCCTATTCTGCCCTTCCGGCCAAAATAACTTGTTTACGGAGGTGCCATGGCCGGCGTGGCGGGCCCGGTCCACCACCCGCAGCAGCTCCCAGGAGCGGGCATCCCAGAGTTTGATGCTCTTGTCCATGCTGCAGGTAGCCAGCAGGGTGCCATCGGGCGAGAAGGCCAGGTGGTTGATGGTGAACATGTGGGCCACAATACTGCGGTGCTCCCGGTAACCGGCCGCTACGTCCCAGATGCGCAGGTGCGCGTCGCGCCCGGCCGTGAGCAGGTAGCGCCCGTCGGGCGAGTAGGCAGCAGTGAACACGGAGTTGGTCGCGCCCTCAATGACGTGTTTTGTTTGCAGGGAATCGGCATTCAGAACGCGCACCTGCCAGTCGGAGCCGCCTACGGCCAGCTCCCCGCGCTCTTCGTGCAGAGCCAGGCAGCGCAGACTTTTCTCGGAGAGGCGCACCAGGGTTTCTACGGCAAAGTCGGCGGCCCGCAGTACCGCCAGTGTGCCATCGCCCAGCGCTACGTAAAGACGCTGCCGCGCCTCGGAGTGGGCAATGTCGAAGATGGCTGCCGGGGGTAGGGCCGTGGCGTAGGCCAGCTTTTTCCGGGCCAGGTCAATCACCTGAATGCCCTGAAAGTTGTGCCCCACTACTAGCAGGTTTTGCTTGGGCAGGTGCAGCAGGGCATACACCGAGTATTCGACTTTGGCCACCAGCTCGCCGTCCTGTCCGGGGGCGTCGGCGTTCCAGGCGGCCACCATTCCATCGGCCCCGGCAGAGTAGAACGTGGCCTGTCCGGCCGTGCCGGCCAGGGCATACACGCAGTCGTGGTGGCCGGTGAGGGTAGCAACCTTCTGAACCTGGGGACGGGAAGACAAGGCGTGAATAGCTGAAGGGGTGAAGAAGTGCGTAAAGATACCGCCGGAACAATACGCGGCCGTAGCCCAGCCGCGCGGCCACCTTTTTTCGAACCACCCAGCCAGCGCCTACCCCTAACAAAGCGCCCAACCCTTCACCCGCCGGGAACCTGCGGTAGCGGGCCAGGGCGGGCCCTGGGCTGGCAGCTATACCGCGGCCGCCGTACCTTCACTTCTTCATTTACTCACGCATTCGCTCCTTGCCCCTTCATTCTCTTTCTCCTGTTTCTCAAACCTGCGTGCTGGGCCTCTGGCTCCTCACCGAAACCGCTGAGGAGCTGTGGCCGCTGCTGCCGGCTCAGGCGCACTATCTGGCCCACTACCCCGATGGGCGCGACGAGCTGCGGGCTCGGCAGTGGCTGGGCGGAAGGACGCTGGCTCACCAGCTGCTGCGCGAGCTAAGCGACGCCCCGGCTACCCTGCACAACGACGCCAATGGCCGCCCCTACTTCGCCGAATTGCCGGGTTTCGGGGTTTCGCTTTCCCACTCCGGCGAGTGGGTAGCCGGTTTACTTTCTACGCAGGCTGCGGTTGGCATAGATATTGAACTGATCCGCACCAAAGCGCAACAGTTGGCCCGCCGGTTTCTATCGGAAACCGAGCAGACCGATGCCGGCAACGAAACAGCAAAATATTGTCTCTACTGGAGTGCCAAAGAGACGCTCTACAAGCTGCACAGTCGTCGGGGCCTGGTGTTTAAAGAGCAGCTACTGCTCAGCCCGTTTGAGCTGCGGGAGGCCGGTGTATTGACGGGACACCTGCTCCTCGAAAACTTCCGCAGCCAACACCAGATTCATTACCTGCGTCCAAGTCCGGACTACGTTTTAACTTACGCCGTGGGGGATTAGGTAAACCAAGTGAACGAGCGGGTTTGCGAACTGCGCCTACCTGTTCACGGATGTTTACCTTAACTCGCTCCATCACCCTTTCACTAAACTACCTCTCATGTCTCTTCGCCGCCTTTCACTTATTGCTGCTGCTGCCCTGGTTTTTTGCACCGCTGCGGTAGGGGTAGCCCGGGCGCAGGGGAGCCGCTCAGTTACCGATTTCAGCCTGAAGAACAGCGCCAATGCCGAAGTTGCCCTGAAAAGCTACGCGGGCAGCAAGGCCGTGGTGGTGGTATTCGTGAATCCTACCTGTGCCTTTTCCAAGCTCTACGAAGGTCGCCTGAACTCGCTTAGCGCCGACTACGGAGCCAAAGGCGTACCGTTTCTGTTTGTGAATGCGCCCATCAACCTGGAGGCCAGCGCAGATACCGGCGACGCCGAAAAGCTCAAAATCAAGACTACGGGGGGCGCGGCCCTACCCCTGCTCACCGATGAAGGCCAGAAAGTAAGCTCGCTGCTGGGCGCCACCAAAACGCCGGAGGTGGTAGTGCTCCAACCTGTTGACAACGGCTTTGCCGTGCGCTACAAAGGCGCCATCGATGATAACCCGCAGGTGGAAGGCTACGCCAAAGAACATTACCTGGCCGATGCCCTCAACAACCTGCTGGCCGGCCGCCCGGTTGGCGTCGCTGATAAGCGTGCGCCGGGCTGCCTGATTAAAAAGTTTTAGCGCTATTTCCTGGCCGGCCATCTTATCAGGCCACTAACCAGCCTACTTAGCTTACACCCCAACAGAAGGGCCGCTGATGTCTCATCAGCGGCCCTTCTGTTGGGGTTCTTCTTATTCTTCGTTTGGCTCAGCGTTTTCGTCCGTAGCGTCCGATTCGCTGGTCAGAATAGCCAGGAGCTGGCCTACTTCAACGGCCTTAGCCGGTTCCTGCATCTTCTCGAAGCTGAGCTGCAGGTTGCGCAGGGCCCGGCGCACGATATCGATATGCGAGCAGGGCTCGAAGAACATCTCGTTGGGCGTGAGGTTAAGCTGCCCGATGTAGTGCTCAATATCGGTGCGCGACAACACCAGCCCACGGTTGTAGCAGTTGATATAAAACGGCTCCAGGGCACCCTCAGGACGATACGTGAGCACAAACAGGTTGGGCAGATTCACGCCGAACACGGGCATTTTGAGCCGCTGGGCTACCAGCAGGTAAATCACGCAGAGCGTGAGCGGGTTACCCCGGCGGGTTTCCAGCACCCGGTGCAGCATGGAGTTGGCTGGGGAGTGGAAGTTCTGGGTGTTGGCAGCGAATTTATGCGTCCGGAACAGAACGTGGTTTAGGGTCTGAACCTGGTCGGCGGGGTGCATATTGGGCTGCAGCAGAGTCCAGGCCTCAAAGCGCAGCTGCTCGATGGCCCGGTTCAGCACCTGAAAATCGGCGTCGGGGTACTGGTAGGAGTTTAGCAGCCACATACCTTCCAGCAGGTTTTCGCCTCCCGAGTCGCGCCACACGCGCAGGCGCTGTTGCAGGCCCTCAAACTGCAGGTGGTGAATCAGGTCTTCGAGGCGCTGCTGCTGCTGTGGGTCCAGACTTTCCTCCCACGACTCCTCCAGAAACGGAATAATGGTTTCGCCCAGGGTCTGGATTTTCTCCTGAATCTGCGGGGCAACTTCGGGGTCGTCGAGCAGGGAGATGAGGGCTTTGATTTCTTTATTGGTCATGGAGCGTACAAACGGGCCGGCACACGGCGGCCCTAACGGCGGAAAGAGCAAATAAAAGCAACCGACGCGGTTTTGCTGGCGTCGGCTGCCTCTGAGTAACATAGCAAAAGGGCTAGATTGTTCAAAATACCAGGTAAACGTCCCCGGCGGGCGGCTGGGCTCCTGCCCTACCCCTCCTGGGCCGGGCAAGCACCAGCCCGCTTCCCGCGTTCTAACCTAGCAGGCAGTGCCCGGCTAGCGCAGCAGATTGGTTTTGGCCAGCTCCAGCACTTCATCGCCCCGGCCACTCATAATAGCTTTTAGGGTGTAGAGGCTGAAACCCAGCATTTGCTCTTTCTGAATGGTAGGCGGCATGGACAGCTCCGCCCGCTTAACAACGGCATCCAGAATAACCGGACCCGGGTGAGCCAGCATTTCCGCAATGGCGGCCGGAAGCCGGGCCGGGTCCGTAACCCGGATACCGCGCACCCCGGCCGCTTCGGCCAGCGCCGCGAAGCTCGGGTTTTCCAGCTCGGTGCCGTATTCCAGCAGGCCGGCGGCCTTCATTTCCAGTTCCACAAACCCCAAGCTGTTGTTATTGAAGATGACAACTTTCACCGGGGCTTTCAGCTGTTTCAGCGTCAGCAGCTCGCCCATGAGCATGGCAAATCCTCCGTCGCCGGCCAGGGCAATTACCTGCCGGTTGGGATAGGCCAGCTGGGCGCCCAGCGCCTGGGGCATGGCATTGGCCATGCTGCCGTGATTGAAGGAGCCTACCAGGCGGCGCCGGCCATTCATGCGTAGGTAGCGCGCCGCCCAGATGGTAGGCGTGCCCACGTCGCAGGTGAAGATGGCGTCTTCGGCAGCCTGCTCATTCAGCAGGCGCATCAGATACTGGGGGTGCATGCTGGTATCGCCGGGTTCTCCGGTGGCCAGCTCATCGAGGCTTTCGCGGGTGTCGCGGTAGTTTTCCAGGGCTTTTACCAGGTGGTGGCGGTCCTGCTTGTGGTTGAGCAGGGGCAGCAGCTCCCGTAGCGTGGCCGCCACATCGCCCACCAGCCCTACCTCTACCCGCGTCCGGCGGCCAATGTGCTCCCCGCGCACGTCCACTTGCACGGCCCGCACATCCTGGGGCAGAAACTGGGCGTAGGGGAAATCAGTACCGAGCAGAAGCAGGGCGTCGGCAGCCATCAGGGCTTCGTAGCCCGAGGAAAACCCCAGCAGGCCGGTCAGGCCCACATCGTAGGGGTTGTTGGGCTCTACGTACTCCTTGCCGCGCAGGGCGTGTACCACGGGGGCGCCCAGCAACTCAGCCACCTGCAGCAGCTCGGCGTGCGCTTCGGCGCAGCCTGCCCCGGCCATGATGGTTACTTTGTCGGCTGTATTCAGCAGGTCGGCAGCCGCCCGAATATCCTCCTGGGCCGGCACCAGCGTAGCCCGACTGCGCAACACGGGCAGACGCGGGGCCGGAGCTTCAGCTTTCTGGTGACTGATGTCGCCGGGCACTACAATTACGGCCACCCCGCGCTGGGTCAGGGCCGTCTGAATGGCTATTTCGGTGGTACGCACGGTCTGGTCCGCAATGCCGATCAGCTCACAGTAAGCGCTGCACTCCTTAAACGTATGCTCAGGGTGAGTTTCCTGGAAGTACTGAGTCCCGATTTCAACGCTGGGAATCTGGGCCGCAATGGCCAGCACCGGCACGCGGCTGCGGTGACAATCGTAGAGGCCATTGAGCAGGTGAGTGTTGCCGGGGCCGCAGGAGCCGGCGCACACGGCCAGGGTCCCGGTCAAGTGGGCCTCGGCCCCGGCAGCAAAGGCCCCGGCTTCCTCGTTACGCACGTGCACCCACTCAATGCCTTCCCGCTTCCGAATTTCATCGGTAATGCCGTTGAGCGAGTCGCCCACTACCCCGTACACCCGCGTCACGCCGGCGGCCTGCAGGGTATCTACTATTATTTCCGAGACAGTTTTCTTCGCCATAGCCTTCCGTGTTAAGTCCAGAGGGGCTATACGGCCCAAAGCCGACGGGCGCTGCCTGCAGCCGGCATTTCCTGCACGGGCGTGCTTACTCTGGTTTGCTACCTCTGCTTCCAGGCAGTTTACTGAGCGAAGCTATTGTTGCGGCGGCTTACTGCGGTTTGGGCGTTAAGTACTCGTCGGTGAAGTGCGCATCATGCCTGGGCTGGGCAAACTTCTCGGCGTTGTAGCCGGCAGAGTTTCCGCGCGGGATAGACAAGGAGGCCCACTTCGTATCCAGTGCCATCTTCCCGATAAACACGATTTGCCCTACGTGGTAGGGGTAGTGCGCCAGCTGCCGGTTGATAGCCTCCACTACTGAGTGGCCCTGGTTGCGGATATACACGGTCGTCTGCCAGTTTTCTTCCGTCAGCGAATCCAGGGCGGAAAACAGGCAGTTCCAGCCTTCAGTCCACTTCGCCAGCACGGCTTGCCGCGTCAGCAAATCATTGTCGAACTCTGCTTCGCGTTGGCGCCATTCCTTTTCGCCGTCGGTAGTCAGAAAGTCCGTCCAGCGGGAAAGCATGTTGCCCCACAAGTGCTTTACGATGGTGGCAATACTATTGCTTTCGGGGTTGTATTGCCAGAACAAGGCATCGTCGGGCAGTTGGGCAAAGGTTTTCTCCCCGAGCTGCTTGTAGTACTCGAACTGCTTCCGGACGCTGGTGAGGTAGTCGGCGGTCATGGCGAAGAGGGTTACGAGGTGGACTTCACCGGAAGATAGCACCTTCTCTCCTACCCCAGCAAACCGGCCAAACCCTTCACGTTCAGGCGGGCAAACTTGCGTACCCGCTCAAATTTATCGGTGGTGGCGGTCAGCTCCTCGTCCTCGGGCAGCCTGGCCGGTACGTGGGTGTGCAGCAGCTCAAACACAGATGCCGCAATGTCTATGTAGCCCAGAATCAGTAGGTAGAGCTGCTTCTTCTGATCCTCGGAGTAGCTTTTGGTCCGGATGGCTTTTACCAGGGTGTCGAGCTGGTTGGTTTCGTCGGTGTGCAGGTCGCGCAGGCTGCGGCGGGCGCTGTAGTAGGCGGCCTGCTGCTCCTCGGTGGCGGTGTGCAGAGCAAAGGGGTAGGCCTCCACGAAAGCGGTGGCGGCCAGAAAGCTTTTTTCGGCGGCGTACACGGCCGCCAGGTGTTTCTGCAGGCTGGTCCAGAGGCCGGTACGGGCTTTTTCGAAGGCGGCAGAGGTTGCGTCGGTCACGGAGGGGTAGGCGCTTTGGTAGGCGGCAAAGGTACGCGGCCGGTGCTTCCGATTAAAACGAATACGGCCCGCCGCACCGGGTAGTGCTGGCGGGCCATGTGGCATTTACAGCTATTGATTAGTTCGACTCTACCTGTTCAACTGTAACGGTGCTTCGAATATAATTGAGCAGGATAAGTCCGATAATCAGCGCTACTGATCTGTATAGATAAAATTCAACGCTGAAAGACGTAAATCCATCCAGCATTTCATTCAGTAAACGACCGACCAGACTCAAAGCGGGGCCAACTATAAATGCAATAATTAACCACCACTTCAGATTTATCAAGGCTTTTTTATGCTTGGTTACTACTAGGAATAGCAGCGCGGCCATCCATAGCAGCCGGAGAACCACCAAAATATTAAAGCCGGTCGTCAGGGTGTAAGCAGACCATAGTAAGCCAGCACCCAACGATACTACTAGTACCCAATAGACTGCGGGGTTATTGAAAACTGTTCTTTCCATTATAGCTTATTCAGCATCACACCTGAATTATGCCCACATTGTAGGCCTTTTCAGTGGGCGCGTGATTTGCCATTGAAATACCCTGGGAAATGACTTTGCGGGTTTCCAGCGGGTCAATAATAGCATCGACCCAGAGGCGGGCGGCGGCGTAGTAGGGCGAGAGTTGCTCGTCGTAGCGGGCCTTGATTTTGTCGAACATCTCCTTCTTGGCCTCGTCGGTGAGCTTTTCGCCCTTGGCTTCGGCGGCGGCTACCTGAATCTGCAGGAGGGTGTTGGCGGCGGCGGCTCCGCTCATTACGGCCAGCTGGGCCGTGGGCCAGGCCACAATCAGGCGCGGGTCGTAGGCTTTGCCGCACATGGCGTAGTTACCGGCCCCGTAGGAGTTGCCCACAATCACCGAAAACTTAGGTACTACGGAGTTGCTCATGGCATTCACCATCTTGGCCCCGTCCTTGATAATGCCGCCGTGCTCACTCTGGCTACCCACCATAAAGCCCGAAACGTCGTGCAGGAACACCAGCGGAATGCGCTTCTGGTTGCAGTTCATGATGAAGCGCGCGGCTTTGTCGGCGGAGTCAGAGTAGATAACGCCGCCCATCTGCATGGCGCCCTTCTTGGTCTTCACGATTTTGCGCTGGTTGGCCACAATGCCCACGGCCCAGCCATCAATGCGGGCCAAGCCGCAGATGAGGCTCTGGCCATAGAGGTCCTTGTAAGGCTCAAACTCCGAGTCATCCACCAGGCGCCGGATGATGTCCATCATGTCGTAGGGCTTCACCCGATCTGAGGGCAGCAGGCCGTAGATTTCAGCGGGGTTTTCCTTGGGCGGGGCCGCCGCCTTGCGCGAGAAGCCGGCCGTGGCGTGGCCACCCAGCTTGTCGAAGATGTTACGGATGTGGTCGAGGCATTCCTCGTCATTGGCAAACTTATAGTCCGTGACGCCCGAAATTTCGGAGTGGGTAGTAGCCCCGCCCAGGGTTTCGTTGTCGATGGTTTCGCCGATGGCCGACTTCACCAGGTAGGAGCCCGCCAGAAACACCGATCCGGTACCGTCCACAATCATGGCCTCGTCGCTCATAATGGGCAAGTAGGCGCCACCGGCCACGCAGGGCCCCATAATGGCCGCCAGCTGCACGATGCCCATGCTGCTCATCACGGCGTTGTTGCGAAAGATGCGCCCGAAGTGCTCTTTATCCGGAAAGATTTCATCCTGCATGGGCAGATACACGCCCGCTGAGTCCACGAGGTAAATAATGGGCAGCTTGTTTTCGATGCTGATTTCCTGGGCGCGCAGGTTTTTCTTGGCCGTAATCGGGAACCAGGCCCCGGCCTTCACGGTGGCGTCGTTGGCGACTACCACGCACTGCCTGCCCTGCACCCAGCCAATAACCACTACCACGCCTCCCGAGGGGCAGCCGCCTTCTTCCTTGTACATCCCCTCCCCCGCAAACGCCCCGATTTCCAGGGTTTCAGAGTCTTTGTCGAGCAGGTAGGCTATTCGCTCCCGGGCCGTGAGCTTGCCTTTGGCTTTGTGAGCCGCGATGCGCTTCTCGCCGCCGCCCAGGGCCACGCGCTGCAAACGCTGCTGCAATTGAAAGTTGAGTTGCTTGATGCTGTCTTCGTTCTTGTTGAACTCGAGGTCCATTGGGGTGGGATGAAAAGTGGGTGGGATAGGTGGATAAGAGCAAAAAATCCGCCCTGGGTGGGGCGGATTTCAAAGGTACGTTTTGTGTGGGAAGCCGGCACAACGTTAGGGCGTAACTACGGCACCGGTAGTAGGCGTCACGGTTTTTGTTTCCTTTTCTACCTCGCCGTTGGGCTTGGTGGTAGTTTCGGTTTTCTTCTTCTCCTTACCCCCGCCGAATACCGAGAAGTGCACGTAGCGCTTGGGGTTGGCCTGCAGGTCCTTGATCAGGGTATTGGAGCTGGCAGCCGTGGCGTTCAAGTTGTTGTAGAGCGCCGTGTCGCTGATGAGCTTGCCCAAAGAGCCTTTCTGGTCGGTGAGGGAGCGGTTCAGCGTGGTCATGGTGCTCTGGGCCTCCGACATGGTAGCGTTGAGCTTGCGCATGGCCGGGCCTACCGGAGCGTTCTTCAGCGAGTCGCTCAGGGTAGAGAAGTTGGCCGCAATCCGGTCGAATTTGGCGCTAGTCTTGTTCAGGTCGGCCGTGAGGCGGGCCATGTTGGTGGTAATCTGGTTGATGTTGCGCTGGTTCATCAGCAGCAGGTTTTTCAGGGCCTCGGTGCTGCCCTGGGCGTTTTGCAGGGTAGCCTGCAGGCTTACTTTGGCATCCTTGTTCAGGAAGCCGTTCACCTTGATCAGCGTAGAATCGACGGTACCCAGTACGGGTAGGGCCTTGGCCTGGAAGGCGTCCGTAATGCTGGCTACGGTGTACGATTTCAGCTCCTCGCCTCCCTCATACACCTTGGTATTCTTGCCCAGAAACAGGGTAATGGTTTTGGAACCCAGCAGCGAGCCGCTGAGGCTGGCCACGGTGGAGTCGCCGACGGTAACGCCTTTCTGCAGCTCCACGGCCACTTTCACGCGGTTGCCTTCCTCCGGCACCAGGGTCATTTCCTTTACCTGGCCTACCTTGATACCGTTGAGGATAACCGGGTTACCCACGTTCAGGCCGTCCACGTTATCGTACTTGGCGTAGTACGTGCGGTCAGTGGAGAGAATATTACTCCCTTTCAGGAAGTTGAAGCCTACAATCAGCAGGGCCACGGCCACAATGCCCAGCAGGGCCACTTTAATTTCTTTCGACACGGGGTCAGCAGTTGGTTAGAAAGGGAGTCGGGAGCAGCGGGCGGGGTTGCACCGGCCCGGAAAGGTTATTCGCCGGTGGTAGCTTCCAGCTCATTTTTATACTCGCGGAAAGCCCGGTAGATACCCGAGGCCATATACGACTGCCCGGCTTTATCGTTTAGGTATTGCTCTTCCTGCCGGTTCGTCAGGAACCCCGACTCAATCAGGACCGAGGGCATGGTGGATTTCCAGAGCACCAGAAAGCCGGCCTGCTTTACTCCTCGCGAGGGCCGTCCCACGGTGGTGCGGAACTGCCGGTCCACCTTCTGGGCAAACCGCAGGCTGTTTACCATGTGGGCGCTCTGATAGAGAGAAAACAGAATGTGACTCTGGGGCGAGGTAGGGTCGAAGCCGTTGTAGCGCTCCTGGTAGTTTTCTTCCTGCAGAATTACCGCGTTTTCGCGCTTGGCTACCGAGAGGTTGGCGTCCGTTTTGTGCGGCCCCATGGTCCAGACCTCCGTGCCGATGGCTGCTGGGGCGCTGGCGTTGCAGTGGACGGAGATGAACAGGTCGGCGTTATGCTTATTGGCAATGCCCGCGCGGTCGGCCAGCTCCACAAACACGTCGGTTTTGCGGGTGTACACCACCTTCACTTCGGGCATGTTTTCCTCGATCTGCCGGCCCAGTTCCAGAATAATTTTCAGGGCTACGTCAGCCTCGCGGGCCTTCACGCCAGCGCAGCCGCGGTCCTTGCCGCCGTGGCCGGCATCCAGCACCACCGTCCGAAGCCGATACTTATAGGGAGCCGCCCCGCCAGGCGCCGTAGCCCGCGGAGTAGAGGAAGAAGTAGAGCCGGCGAGAAATAGCAGGGCCGCCGTGCCCAGAGCGACAATATTCCGCACGGAGTTCGTTAGTTGGGGCAGCGACCCGCTACCTTTGCAAACCGCCACAAAATAAACGATAAAAACTACGTGGCCCCACTCGCGCCTGTGTTCAATTCTATGTGGAGTGCGCTTTCTCCGCTGCTGCGGCTACCACTACTGCTTTTTCTATTCCTGAGTCTGGGCCTGCTGCACTCCGGTCAGGCGCAGCAGCGGCCTCGCACGACCAACGTACCCGAGGACGTGCGACCCACGCCTCGCATTCTGAACGCACCCCAGCCCAATTCCCCCACCCGCGACACCACCGCCGCGGTGAGCGGCACCCCCGACTCGCTGAACGTAGCCGCCGGGGGCCGCAAAGGCGCCGTAGAAACCACCGTCAAATACAAGGCCCAGGACTCCATCCGGTTTGAGGTGCAGAACAAGCGCGCCATCCTGTACGATAAGGCCAACGTGGACTACGGGACCATGAACCTGAAGGCCGCGCTGATTACCGTTGACTACAGCAAAAACCTGGTTACGGCCGAAGGCACCAAGGACTCTACCGGCCGCGTGCAGGACCGCCCCCTGTTCAAGCAGGGCGCCGAAACCTACCAGGCCGGCCGCATCGACTATAACATCAAAACCAAGCGCGGCCGCATTACTGATGTGGTAACCCAGCAGGGTGAGGGCTTTATTCACGCCGAAACGCTCAAAAAGAATGCCCTGGGAGAAGCCTTCGGGCGCAATGCGGTATATACCACCTGCAACCTGGAGCACCCGCACTTCTACATCAACGCCAGCAAAATGAAGCTGGTCCCGGGCCCGAAGCAGAAGGTAGTAACGGGTCCTTTCAATCTGGTTATCGGTGATATTCCGACGCCGCTGGGCTTTCTGTTCGGCTATTTCCCCAGCCCCAAAAGCAACAAAAGGGCTTCGGGGCTGATCATTCCTACCTTCGGGCAGGCCGCTGACCGGGGCTTTTTCCTGCGCAACGGCGGCTACTACTGGGCCGCTAACGAGCACATTGGCGTGCGCCTTACCGGCGACATCTACTCCGGCAACGCCGACCGGTTTGGAGGCTGGCGCGGCACAGCCGAAATGCAGTACATCACGCGCTACCGCTTCAGCGGGCTGTTCTCCTTTAATTACAGCGAGCAGCCGACCGAGCGCCTGCTGGGCAGCACCGACGTGAATACCAACCCGGCCTACAACATTCCGCGCTCCTCGCGCAACTTCGCCCTGGCCTGGAACCACACGCCGGTGGCCCGCCCCAACGGCGGCCGCTTCTCGGCCAACGTGAACGTGAGCAGCAACAATTACTATCGCCAGAACTCCTACAACCAGCGCCTTTACCTCACGCCCGCCTTCCAGTCCAACATCAGCTACTCCAAGCAGCTGCGCAACGCCCCTATCAACTACAGCGTCAACCTGAGCCAGAACCAGAACACGCAGGCCGGCACCATGGACTTTATCCTGCCCGATGTGTCGGCGCAGCTGGCGCGCCAGTACGTGTACGAGCTGCTGGGCCTGGAGTCGCGGGGTAAGATTTATGAGCAGCTGGCCTTTTCCTACACGGTCCGCTACAACAATACGCTGTCCAACTCGCTGCCGGCCCGCCAGATTAACGGGGGAGCTATTCCGCTGCTGGGCGGCTCTAACCAGACCACCGTGCTGCCCGTGCGGTTTTCTAACCTCAATAAGCTGCTACGCAACTCCCAGGCCGGTATGCAGCACGATTTTGGCATTACGCTGGGCAGCTTTAACCTGCTGAAGTATTTCAACTTCAACCCGGGAGTAACGTACGGCGAAACCTGGTACTTCAAGGAGTTGAACTACCAGTTCGTGCGGGAGGCCCAGGCCGTGCGCGTCGATACCACCCGCGGCTTTTACCGCTTGTATAACTTCTCGGCCAACGCCAGCCTGGGCACCAATTTCTACGGCACCATCGTACGCAAGGGCACCCACAAGATTCAGGCACTGCGCCACAAGGTTACGCCCCAGCTTACGTTCAGCTACTCGCCGGCCCCAGCTTCTCCGCTCGACCGAAACAATAGAAACCAGCCCTTCCAGTTAGTGCAGCTGGGTGACTTGCGCGACCCTTCCACCGGCCAGCTTTACTCCGAGTCGGCTTTGTACCGCGACAACCAGGGCGGGCTGCTGCTGCCCCGTTTCTCCAACTCCCTGTTCGCGGCCCGCACCACCCGCGACGTGCGCCTGCTGTCCTTCTCCCTGCAAAACCAGGTGGAAATGAAGGTCCGCAACTCCAACGATACCACGGGTACTACCCCCTTCAATAAAGTAAGCCTGATTGATGGGCTGGATTTCAACACAGCCTACGATTTTGCCGCGCCCAGCTTCAAGCTGCAGGACTTGAATAGCAGCTTCCGCACGCAGGTAGCCCGGAAGCTGAGCGTGACCGTAACGGGGCGCTTCAGCTTTTATCAGCGCGACTCGTTGGGGGTACTGAAGGACAAGTATCTGTGGCAGCAGGACAAAATCCGGCTGGCTCGTCTGGCCGACGCTTCCACTACCATCACGTACCAGTTCAACCCGGCCCAGGGCAACCGAAAATCCACTATTCGCCGCGACGTGGCCCCCGTTAACGACCCCTCGCTGGGCTCCCCTACCCGCATTGACCCCTACGAGGACTACGTGGATTTTAGTATTCCCTGGGACTTGAATACCAACCTGACCGTAACCTACCGCGACCCAGGGCCTTTGCCTTCCCGCCCCAACCGGGTGCGCCCCAATGCCTACACAGGAGCCTCGCTGAACCTTAACGGGTCCGTCAAGCTTACCGAAACTCTGCGCTTCGGCTTCAGCACCAACTACGACTTCGTGAACAAGACGCCAGCCTTCACCAACCTCGATATCACCAAGGACCTGCACTGCTGGCAGATTACTGGTAACTGGCGCCCATTTGGTCCTACCCGGGGCTACTTCGTCAACATTGCCGCCAAATCAACCCTGCTGCAGGATCTGAAGCTGAGCCGCAACAAAACCTTCCTGAATTTCTAAGCAGGAGTTTGGGGCCTTACGGGGTAGTAGGCTTTGGGCAGGATGGGCAGGTGGGTGGCCCTCTTTCTAAAAAAATCCGCAGTTTTGGCTTCCGGTTAGGTCACCGACTTTCCGCACGATATCCAAGACTCTAAGACCCCAAGCCCATGTCCCAGCACAAAGAAGTCAAACTCGTGACCACGCATCAGCTGCTGGCCATGAAGCAACGCGGCGAGAAAATTTCCATGCTCACTGCCTACGACTTCTCGATGGCCCAGATTCTGGACGGCGCCGGGGTGGATGTGCTGCTGGTCGGCGACTCGGCCTCCAACGTCATGGCCGGCCACGAAACCACCCTACCCATTACCCTTGATCAAATGATCTACCACGCCCAGAGTGTGGTGCGGGCCGTAAAGCGGGCCTTCGTGGTGGTAGATATGCCCTTTGGCTCCTACCAGGGCAACTCGTCGGAGGCCCTGCGCTCGGCCATCCGGATTATGAAGGAATCGGGGGCCCACGGCATCAAGCTGGAAGGCGGGGCCGAAATCAAGGACAGCATTACCCGAATTCTGACGGCCGGCATTCCGGTAATGGGTCACCTGGGCCTTACTCCACAAAGTATTTATAAATTTGGCACCTACACGGTACGGGCCAAGGAAGAAGCCGAGGCGCAAAAACTCATCGAAGACGCGCTGCTGCTGGAAGAAATCGGGTGCTTTGCCCTGGTATTGGAAAAAATACCTTCCTCCCTGGCCAAACAGGTAGCCGAGAAGCTCACCATTCCGGTTATTGGCATCGGAGCCGGCCCCGAGGTGGACGGCCAGGTGCTGGTAGTGCACGATATGCTGGGCATCACCAAGGAGTTCAAGCCCCGCTTCCTGCGCCGGTACGCCGACCTCGGCAATGTGATGCACGACGCGGTGCAGCGCTACATTCAGGATGTAAAGTCGCGCGACTTCCCTACCCAGGAAGAAGCGTACTAGTTTTCAATTAAAAATGAAGAATTAGAAATTAAGAATTATGATTTGGCGCCGACTTCGCCTTGAATGAATCTGCTGCCCTATTCATATTTTTTAATTTTTAGTTTTTAACTCCCCCCGAGTGAATCGTCCGAATTTGTGGTCGGAGCGGAAGGAAATTCTGTTCGAAGACAACCACTTGCTCATCATCAACAAGCCCGCGGGCCTGCTCGTGCAGGGCGATGCCACCGGCGACGAGCCCCTCTCCGCTAAGGCCGAGGAATATCTGCGCTTCAAGTACAAGAAGCCTGGTGCTGCTTTCGTGGGCGTGGCTCACCGCCTTGACCGGCCCGTGAGCGGCGTGGTAGCCCTGGCCAAAACCAGCAAGGCCCTAAGCCGCCTGAACGAAATGTTCCGCGACAACAAGGTGCACAAAACGTACTGGGCCCTGACCGGTAAGTGCCCGGAACCTACTACCGGCCACCTGACGCACTGGCTGGTAAAAGACCCCATCCGCAACACTACCAAAGCCTACTCGGAGCGTCACAGCCAGGGCCTGAAATCGGAGCTGGACTACCAGGTGCTGGGCCAGGCGGGCTCCCGCTGGCTGCTGCAGGTTAATCCTATTACCGGCCGCCCCCACCAGATCCGGGTGCAGCTCAGCTCCGGCCTGGGTACGCCCATCGTGGGGGATGTGAAGTACGGGTTCCTGGCGCCCCTGCCCGATGTGAGTATTGCCCTACACGCCCGGCAGCTGGAGTTTCAGCATCCCGTTACGAAGGAGGAAATGTGCTTCCGGGCCCCGCTGCCTGAGGTAGCCCACTGGCAAGCCGCTGAAGCCTATTACTAAAGGCGTTTCAGCCCAATAAAGGGGGTAGCAGATGACGAATATCATAGGTCGTTATCTGCTACCCCCTCACCTTTGCTGAACCTGAACAACATTTTGGCCTTTTGAAAAGGCGAATTGCACTCTGGGCAGGGGTGGCCGTAGTTTTGTAAAACCACGGCTGAACTAATACCCCGCTTTTCAGCTTTGCGCGTTGGGGCTTCGGCCGCCACTGGATTCGACCTCTAACTTTTTGCCCATGGCGATACTCTTCTTTTTCGTAGCGCACTACTACCTGTCGCTCTTTACGCAGACGTTCTATCTGCACCGGTACGCGGCCCACAAAATGTTCACTATGAACAAATTCTGGGAGCGATTCTTCTTCCTGTTCACGTACATCTGCCAGGGCTCCTCGTTTCTTTCGCCCCGGGCCTACGCGTTGCTGCACCGCATGCACCACGCCTACTCCGATACCGAGCTGGACCCCCACTCCCCATTGTACTCTTCTAATGCTTTCACGATGATGTGGAAGACCAAGAACATCTACAATGACGTGCTGAACAACCGCTACGAACTGGCGGAACGTTTCGAGGGTGACTACCCCGAGTGGCGTGCCGTAGAGAACCTGGGCGACAAATGGTATTCCCGTATTGGCTGGGGTGCACTGTATGTGCTGTTTTATGTGCAGTTCGCTACTGCTTGGTGGCAGTTTCTGCTGCTGCCCATTCACTTCCTAATGGGTCCTATCCACGGGGCCATCGTGAACTGGGGCGGCCACAAATACGGCTACCAGAACTTCGATAACCACGACCACTCCAAGAACACGCTTCCCTTCGACTTCCTGGCCTTCGGGGAGCTGTTTCAGAACAACCACCACAAGCTGCCCATGCGCGTTAACTTCGGCGTGAAGAAGTGGGAGCTTGACCCCACCTATATGTTTATCTGGAGTTTGGATAAGATAGGGGTAGTGAAGGTCAAGCGCAAGTGGCAGCAACCCGTAAACATGGCTGCGTAAGCAACTGACACCACTCTTGAAAAGGCTGTTTCCCACCGGAAGCAGCCTTTTTTAATGCCGTTTAGTTTACCAGCTGTGCTTAGGCATAGATTGAATCCGGGTAATGCTTTTAATCCGCGAAATCTGTGACTACCTTTGCACCTCATTTTCAACCAGACGCACGGGATGCGTCGCTTAACCAAACCGGTTTATGGCAGTTAAAATCCGCCTCGCCCGTCGCGGCCGCAAGAAGGCCGCTCAGTTCGACATCGTTGTTGCCGACTCCCGCTCGCCCCGCGACGGCCGCTTCATCGAGAAAATCGGTACCTACAACCCCCAGACCAACCCCGCTACCATCAACTTCGATGGTGACAAGGCGTTCGACTGGATCATGAAAGGTGCCCAGCCCACGGATACCGTGCGTGCTATGCTCTCTTACCGTGGTGTGCTCTACCGCAAGCACCTGCAGCTGGGCGTAATCAAAGGCGCCATCTCGCAGGAAACTGCTGATGAGCGTTACACCGCCTGGAAAGAGCAGAAAGACGCTAAAATCGAAGGCAAGCGCACCAACCTGGGCAACGCCAAGGAAGAAGCTCGTCAGCAGCGTCTGGCCGCCGAAACCAAAGTAAAAGAAGCCCGCGCCGAAGCACAGCGTGCCAAGCAAGCCGCTCTGGAGGCTGCTAACGCTCCTGCCGCCGAAGGCGAAACGACCGACGCGGAAGCTTCGGCCGAAACCACTGAGGAAGCCGGCGCCTAATTTCAGGCTCACGTAAGGAGGTGATGAGGCAATAAGGACAATAGATGGTCTAACCCGTCTCTACCTTATTCCGCCTCATCACCTTTGTACGTTTTCTCTCCTCATCTTTCCTCGCCATGACTCTTGACGACTGCTACGAGCTGGGTTTGGTAGTGAAGCCCCATGGCCTAAAAGGCTTTGTGGTTGCTGCCTTCGACGTGGATAACCTCGACGATTACCGCAAGCTGAAATCGGTGTGGGTGGAGTTGCCCACCACGCCCGGTAAGCTCACGGAATACACCGTTGAGAAATTCCAGCCCCAGAGCGGCGAGCGGGCCCTCGTGAAGTTCAAGGGCCTCGACCGCATTGAAGAGGCCGAACCCCTGCGTAACGCCAAGCTCTGGCGTCCGCTAACCGAGCTGCCCGCTCTGCCCGACGACCAGTTCTACTTCCACGACGTTATTGGTTACCTGGTAGTAGATGAGCAGTTAGGCGAACTGGGAACCGTAGAGACCTTCTATGAGCTGCCCCAGCAGGATGTACTGGCCATGCGCTACAAGGGACAGGAAATCCTGATTCCGGTGGTGGATGAGCTGATTCTGCACGCTGACCAGCCAGCGCGGAAGCTGCACGTGAATCTGCCGGAAGGCCTGCTTGACGTGTACCTAAGCCCGGCCTCGCGTGAGCGGGACGAGCCGGACGAATTCATAGAGCCTTAGCGGGTCGTTGCTATGCGGATTGACATCGTCACGTGCCAGCCGGATTTGCTGGTCAGCCCTTTTGCGCATTCTATCGTGAAGCGCGCCCAAGACAAAGGACTGGCCGAAATCTATCTGCACGACCTGCGCCGCTACGCCATTAACAAACACGGTCAGATTGATGACTACGTGTTTGGAGGTGGGGCCGGTATGGTACTGCGCGTCGAGCCGATTGCGGCTTGCTTCGATGAGCTACTGGCGCAACGCTCCTATGCGGCGGTCATCTACATGACCCCGGACGGTGAAACCCTGCGTCAGCCCCTGGTAAACCGGCTTTCCCTGGAGGGTAACCTGCTTATTCTTTGCGGGCATTACAAGGGCGTAGATGAGCGTATTCGCCAGGCATACATCACCCACGAAATCAGCGTCGGCGACTATGTTCTGAGCGGCGGAGAGCTAGGGGCGGCTATTCTGGTAGATGCAGTGGTACGGTTGCTACCAGGCGTACTGGGCAATGAGGAGTCGGCGCTAAGCGACTCTTTCCAGGACAACCTGTTGGCACCGCCTGTTTACACCCGCCCCGCTGAATGGCGTGGCTTGCCGGTACCGGAAATTCTGCTTTCGGGCAACACCCCGAAAATAGACCTCTGGCGCCACGAGCAGGCCCTGGCCCGCACGGAACAGCGCCGGCCAGATTTATTACAAGAGTGAAGCTGTAGAATTGTGCCGAGTGTGTCTGTAAGTATCGCAAGCAGAACCACAAACTCACAATTTCACCTGCTCACCATTTCACAATTCCAAAATAGAGGGCTATATTTGCGCCTCTTTACCTGAAACCCTTCAGGGCGGCGCGGCCGTCCTTCACAGTTTTTCCAGCCATGAGCGTACTACTCGATTTTATCCAGCAGGAATCCCAGGAGCGCCGCGCCAGCTTCCCCAACTTTGCCGCCGGTGACACCATCAATGTCCACGTGAAAATTCGTGAGGGCAACAAGGAGCGCGTGCAGCAGTTCCAGGGTGTAGTTATCCAGCGCAAGAACACCAACTCGAACGGCGAAACCTTCACGGTTCGTAAGATTTCAAACCAAATCGGCACCGAGCGTATCTTCCCGCTGCTGTCGCCCAACATCGAGAAAATCGAGCTGGTGCGTCGCGGTAAGGTTCGTCGTGCTCGCCTGTTCTATCTGCGTGGTCTGTCGGGCAAAGCGGCTCGCATCAAAGAAAAGCGCAACACCAACGTGGCAGCCAAAGCTACGGCTTAAGCTTCACGGCATATGCAAAAGCAACAGGCCGGCTCTCCTTGCGGAGGGCCGGCCTGTTGCTTTTTACAGGGCAAGAGCAGCAGTGAGTGTGCTGCTGATAGCTGCTATGAATTCTGAGCCGAGTTCTGCTGCAGATCTTGCTCCGGGCTTGACTGACCGCCGCTGCTTACCTGACGGGCTGCGGCGCTGAGGGCCTCACCCAGATTGGCAACGCGTTGCGCGGTGTTAGGATTGTCGGCAAAGCTTGCCGCTTTGCTGGTATTTGTTCCGAGGCGGCTGAGCAGCTGGCTTACCAGGGCCTTATCAATAGTGCCTCCGCCAAAGTGCGCCTTCAACGCCTGCATATCCACCACAATCTGGTGCAGTTCGGGGTTGTTAGTGTCTTTCAGGTCCTCAATCCAACGCTGAAAGTGGTTGTCGAGGCCGGCGCGGGTAGCTTCTTCCTGCAGATTACCCGTCAGGATATTCACGGCGCCGTCGAGGTGGTTCTGGTGCTGGGTGTCGTCTTTGGGCTGCTTGTGGAAAGACATAGGTAGTAGGGTTAGGCCACTGCAGGGCAGCGGTGTAGTTGGGAATACCCGTGCAAACGCGCCTACCGGCCAAAGGTTGTGGCGCATGTTCCGGGCCGAAGGGCTACTTTCGCCTCGACATCCGCCCCTCCCCTCTGCATGAAAAAGACTCTGAGCCTGTATGGCTTGCTGCTCATATCTTATACCACTAGTGCGCAAGCGCCGGCCACGGGCTGGCAGCAACAGGTAAATTATTCTATTGATGTGACGCTGAACGACCAGCAGCACACGCTCAGCGGCCGGGAAGAGCTTACTTATACCAACAGCTCCCCCGATACTCTGCCCTACCTCTGGTTTCACCTGTGGCCCAACGCGTACCGCGACAACGCAACGGCCTTTGCCCGGCAGCAGCTCCGCAACGGTAACCGGAAGTTTCAGTTCGCCCCTCAGCAGGAGCGTGGCTTTATAGACGGACTGGATTTTCAGGTAAATGGCCAGCCGGCTCGCCTGGAGCCCGACGCGAACAACCCCGACATGGCCCGCCTGGTGCTACCCCAGCCGCTGGCACCCGGGGCCAGCATTACGATTACAACTCCCTTCCGGGTTAAGCTGCCTGATTCCTTCTCGCGCTTCGGGCACGTTGGCCAAAGCTACCAGGTTACGCAGTGGTACCCCAAGCCCGCCGTGTACGACCAGAAGGGCTGGCACCCCATGCCTTACCTGGATCAGGGGGAATTTTACTCGGAGTTTGGCTCCTTCGATGTCCGTATTACCCTGCCGGCCAACTATGTGGTAGGCGCCACGGGTGTGCTCCAGAACCCCGATGAGCAACAACGCCTCGACCAGCTTGCCGCGGCTACGGCCGTCAAAAAGACGCAAGCCGATTTCGGCGACAACCTCAAGTTCCCGGCTTCGGCCGCTGAAACCAAAACCCTGCGTTACGTGCAGGACCGGGTGCATGACTTTGCCTGGTTTGCCGACAAGCGTTTTAACGTGCTGAAAAGCAGCGTTACGCTACCCTCCGGCAAGCCAGTAACCTCCTGGGTGATGTTCACCAACAAGGATGCTGAAAAGTGGATAAAAGGTCTTCAGGACGTCAATAAGGCGCTTACTTACTACTCGCAATGGGTAGGCGAGTACCCGTACGCCTCCGCAACGGCCGTGGACGGGGCGCTGAGCGCCGGCTCGGGCATGGAGTACCCGATGGTAACCGTTACCCAGCCGTCCGCCATTGTGCACGAGGTAGGCCACAACTGGTTTTATGGCATTCTGGGCTCTAATGAACGAGATTTTCCGTGGCTGGATGAGGGAGTAAACTCTTACATCGAAAATCGGGTGGCCGAGCTGGCTGACCCCGCTGCTAGTCAGCTCGACTTCTTTACCAAGCGGCCCGAGCTGGCGACAAAACTAGGCTGGGATTCGCTGCCCGCGGCAGCCCTGAACCAGATTCCGTACCAGCTGGTAGCCTCGCGTGGCCTCGACCAGCCGGCAGGCATAGCTTCCGCCGACTATGGCCGGCTCAACTACGGCCTCATGGTGTATGGCAAAACGGCCTCTCTGCTGAAATATCTGGCGGGCTACCTGGGCCAGGAGAAGTTTGACGCGGCCATGCACGCGTACTATCAGCGCTGGCAGTTCCGGCATCCCTATCCGGCCGATATGCAGGCTGTGTTTGAGGAAGTCAGCGGGCAGAAGCTCGGCTGGTTCTTTAAGGAGATGCTCACCACCCAAAACCACTACGAAGCGGCCGTATCCGATATTCTGGTGCAGGCCGACGTGGTGAAAGTGCTGGTTCGCAATGATTCACCCGCCCCGTTTACCGTACCCGTTGCTACCCTCGATGCGCGGGGCAACGTGCTGGAGACTCAGTGGACGCCTGTGTTCGGCGGTACCGCCAACGACGAGCAGGATGAAGCCCAGCTTAATTTCCGGCGCTCCGGAGTTGCCCGCGTGGTCATTGACCCCGGGTACCTTACTCCTCAACTCAACCGCCGCGACGACCAGATAAAACTCAATGGCTCGTGGCGTACATGGGACCCACTGCAGCTAAAGCCCCTGCTCAGCCCGGAGCGGTGGGACCGGCACTTCATCAACTGGGTACCGGTAGCTGGCGCCAACACCTCCGATAAATTCATGCTCGGAGCAGCGTTCTACAACAATATACTGGCTCCCAAGCGGCTCAACTTCCTGGCCATGCCCATGTACAGCTTCAACCGCAACGAGCTGAATGGCGTTGGTGCCCTGAGTCTGAACGTCCTACCCCGCACCTTCGCCCGTCAGTTGCTGACGACGGTCCAGATTCAGCGGTTTGAGCGTTACCGGAAGATAGAGCCTAGTGTAACCTTGTGGCTACCCCATTCGGCTTTCCGAGGGGCACAGCAGCTGGTTCGTTTCGCCAACACTACCATCCGCAACCAAGATCTGGGGCAAACCAGTAGCTTCCAGACGCTGGAATACCGAGTGCGGGAAGGTAACGCCCTGCAGAACTGGTCGGCGCACGTGGAGTTGAACTACCTCACACCTAATGCGGACGTTGACAACCCTAACCAGGAAGCGGCTCTGCTCCGGGCGACGGGAACCTACAGCCGCTACTACAGCGCCGAAAAGCAAATCCGGGCTCGTTTGTTCGGGGGAACTTTCCTGAAATCCTCCTCCGAAAATCCGTTTTTCATTGGGTTGAGTGGTAGCCCGGATTACCGCCGTCAGACGGCCTTCCTCGACCGGCAACAAATTTCGGCCACTTTCACGGCGCAGCTGCACCAAACCGATGACCGGGACGGGGCCTTCAAGGCCTACCTGCCCGTAGGCAGCCAACGCTGGTTGAGTACCCTGAATCTGGAGGCCGATTTGCCGGTGACTTCCCTGGCCGTGTTTGCCGATTTCGGGGCTGTCAGCAAAACCCGACAGACCAACACAGCAGGACAAAGCCCCCGGAGCCTGTACTACGATGCGGGCCTGGTAGTGCCGGTTATTAGGTATCTGTTGCCAACGGGCCAGAACATTCTGCGGGTGTACTTGCCGGTGGCCGGCTCGCAGTACGCCAATGGCTTGCCCAGCAGCCGCAAAGATTTCACCGACCGGATTCGGTTTGTATTGCACCTGGAGGAGCTAAACCCTTTCCGGATTTTGAACGAGCAACTGGCTCAGTAACTCTATTTCTTCGTCTGTTTATGCGTTGGCGCTGGATTCTGTTGTTTGCGGGGGTAGGCGCTGGCTCACTGGCCGGCTGCCGTACCGATTACGCCGATCTGCCTACCTTCTCGGCGGAGCGCAAGCTGCTGCAAGTGGTAGTAGAAATGCCGGCCGGTACCAACCAGGAGCTGCGCTACAACGCCAGTGCCCAGGAGTTTCAGCCGGTGCAGCAGGCGGGCGTCGGGCAGATGATTGAATTTCTTCCGGTACCCGGCAACCTGGGGTTTATTCCGGGCACGCAGGTAACCGGCTCTTCCGGACTTTCGGCTAAAACCGGCGCCGTACCGGCGCTGGTTTTAGCCGAAAGTCAACCGGCCGGCACCGTTCTGGAAGTAGTGCCGTTGGCCTTGCTGGTGCTGGACATTGATGGCAACCTGGCGCCCGTGGTATTAGCGGCGCCGGCCCGGCCGGCCCAGCGTATTCTGCCCGATGCCACCGATTGGGCCACGCTTAACCGCCGCTACCCCGGCGTACGGCAATCTTTGAGTCTATGGTTTCAGCACCGGGGCCGCCCCGGCGCAACCCGCATTGCAGGTTGGCAGGACGAAAAATCGGCCGAGAAGTATATCCGGCGGTGGCTGCGGTAATCCTCTAAACAAGAAGCCCCGCCTGGATTCAGGCGGGGCTTCTTGTTTACTGTAGAGCAGTTAAAAAAACCAGACTACTCAATTTTGTTCATGCGCTCCTTTACGGCTTCCAGGGCTACGCGCATGTTCACAATGTCGGCGCGGGCAGCTTCCTGCTCCTTCAGGTTCATGTCCACCTGGTTGTTGTACTGCTGCAGTTCAGCGGCGTTCTGGGCCAGCTGCTGCTGAATTTCAATCTTGCGGGCCTTGTTCTTCTCGATGTCCTTTTTGATGGCATCGGCCTTGGCAATTACCGCCATGTGGTTGTTCTGCGACGATACCAGCGCTTTTTCAGCTTCGGCAACCTGTACGGCCAAGTCTTCGCGGTAGAGCTTCCGGGCGAAATCCTTCAGGTAGCCCTCGGCAGCTTTCCACTGCACCGGGGTAGCTTCTTTGCCCAGGTAAGCATTGCCCAGGTCAATCGACCACCAGATGGTAGTACCCGTCGGCACGGCGTCAACTTTGCTGATAACACGCACCGGGGTTTTGGAAACGGATTCGATTACGACTCCGTCCATGGTGTACACGCCTTTGTCGGCTTTTACTTTGCTGCCGAACTGCTCGTCCAACTGCTTTTTCCAGGATTCTTCTACGCGCTTGCTGTCCAGCTGCACAGAAACACGCTGCCCTTTGCGCGGAATGCCTTTTACGGCCATATCCGTTTCGTCAACAGGCGACTTTTGCGCCAGGCTAGTCACCGACGTTGCCAACATCAGCAGCAGAGAGAAGAGTACGCCTCGTTTCATAGACAATGAAATAGGTTGAGAAAAAATGATTTGCAGGTTTGAAGGTTGGTCAACTCAGTTCCAACTCATCAAATTTAACTAGTGTCCCAGCATCTCACCAGGGAGCAGATTGTTTTTTTTGAAGAAAACTGTCTTTTGTTGGAAAATTAATATTCATAGTTGCTTATATACCAGAAACTGTCATTTCTTCCTGCTGAGCTAGCTATCCGCCCGAAGGCCAACTGCCTGATATTCTCGAATATGGTGTGAACAAAAGCCCCGTGGGCGCGTTTAGTCTCGACTATGCCTATTACCGTCTGCCGCAAGGAACATTTCAACGCCGCTCATCGCCTGCACAATCCGTCCTGGAGCGAAGAGCAGAACCAGGACACGTTTGGCAAGTGCAACAACCCTCACTATCACGGACATAACTACGAGTTGATTGTGCGCCTGACCGGCGAGATTGACCCGGCTACTGGCTATGTATATGATATGAAGCGGTTGAGCGACCTGATCAAACGCGAGATTCTGGATACCTTTGACCACCGGAATCTGAATCTGGATACGGAGGAGTTTCGCCACCTCAATCCTACGGCCGAAAATATTGCAGTAGTGATTTGGAACCGGCTGCGCCTCCACGTAGAAGAGCACCTGACCCTGTCGGTCACGCTGTATGAGACCGAACGCAATTTTGTAGAATACCATGGATAACACCGCTGCTGCGGCTGCTGCCGCGGACGGCGCCGCTAACCGTCCCGCCGTTGATGCTCAATTACCGGCCGACCTGCGCACCCCCCTTCGCCCTGATGCTTTCCAGCTCAGCGACGAGGAAAAGATTACAGCCATTTCGGGTCACTTCCGGGAAATCATGGAGATTCTTGGTTTGGACCTGACAGATGACAGCCTGAGCGGCACCCCGAAGCGGGTAGCGAAAATGTACGTGCAGGAGTGGTTCAAGGGCCTCGACCCCAAGCACCGCCCCGACGTGAAGCTGTTTGAGAACCGCTACCAGTACCAGAACATGCTGGTGGAGCGCGACATCACGCTGTTTTCGTGTTGTGAGCACCACTTTGTGCCCATTATCGGGAAGGCCCACGTGGCTTACCTGCCCGGCGAGCATGTAGTGGGGCTGAGCAAGCTTAACCGGGTAGTACAGTACTTTGCCCGCCGCCCCCAGGTGCAGGAACGCCTGACGCGCCAGATTGCCGAGGAACTCAAAAATACCCTGCGCACTAATGACGTGGCCGTACTGATTGAGGCCGACCACCTCTGCGTAATGAGCCGCGGCGTGAACGACACGAGCAGCAGTACACTTACGGCCGAATACGGGGGCGCTTTCGGGCGCGACGATGCCTTGCGGCAGGAATTTCTGCGGCTGCTTGGCAAATAAAAAGCTGTTAGCTTTCCCGTCGTTTTCGCACCTATTACCCCAGGCGCTACCCCCACGGGGGCGCTGAGCTACCCGTTCCCACCCATGTCGCGCAAAGTTTTGATTACCGGGGGCACCGGTATGATTGGCACCCGCCTCGCCGAAATGCTTATTGATGCCGGCTACGAAGTGGCCTTGCTGAGCCGCACACCCGGCAATGGGCGCTACCGCAGCTTCCGCTGGGATCCGCTGGCCGGTACCATTGACGAAGCCGCCGTACCCTACGCCGACTACATTATTAATCTGGCGGGCAGTAGCGTATCGGATGGCAAATGGACCCAGGAGCGCAAACGCGAAATTCTGTCGAGCCGCCTGGCGGGTACCCAGCTGATGGCGCGAGAGCTGGCCACCGGCAACCACCACGTGCAAGCCTTCATTTCGGCCTCAGCCATAGGCATCTACGGCGACCGGGACGATACCCTGGTAACAGAAGAAACTACTCCGGCTCCGGATGATTTTCTGGCCGAGGTATGCCGACAGTGGGAAGCTGCCGCGCAGAGCGTAGCGGCTGACGGCATCCGCACGGCTATTTTCCGGATTGGCATTGTACTGAGCCCCGAGGGTGGTGCTCTGGTGCCGCTGGCCCGCACCGTGAAGCTGATGGCCGGCGCCCCCCTGGGCTCGGGCCGGCAGTACATGTCCTGGATTCACCTCGATGACCTGTGCCGGCTCTTTATTCAAGCCATGGAAGAGCCCCAGTGGCAGGGCACCTTCAATGCCGTGGCCCCTACCCCCGTCACGAATAAAGAGTTTACCGAAACCCTGGCGGCCGTGCTGCACCGCCCCCTGGTGCTACCGAAAGTACCTGAGTTCGGGCTGAAGCTGGTGATGGGTGAGATGAGCGAAATTGTGCTGGCCTCCCAGCGGGTAAGTGCTGAGAAGACGCTGCAACAGGGCTTCCGGTTCGAGTTTCCGACCCTGCGGGAAGCTCTGGAGTCGTTTTACGGAGAGCAGTAGGCTGCCGCATGCGCTGGCTGCTCCGCTTGGTACTCGGAAGCTGGCTGGTGCTTCTGGTGTACCTGAATACCCGGCTCTATTACCAGCCCACGCTTGCTCCTACGGGTCCGGCCCGTATCAATCAGGACGTGGTGCAGCAGCTGCAGTTCCTGCGCACGAAAATGCATGCGGGCGCCGCTGAGCAGATGCAGGCCCTGTATCCGGAAGGATTCGTGTACCAGAACGCGCTGTACGCGCTGACCTGGATAGAGCTGCTACCCCACTTGCCGGTCCAAAGTGCCTTACGTCAGGAGGCCCAGGCCGAAGCGGACTGGGCTCTCCGGCAGATACAGTCGCCGGAGGGGCGGCTGGCGTTTGATCCGGCCTTGCCGCTGCCTTATGGTGCCTTTTACCAAGGATGGTCGGCGTATGTGCTGGGGCGCTACCTGGCTGCCCTGCCGACAGCCCAACACCTGCCTGCTGATGTGACGCACTTTCAGCGACAATGCGCTGCCATTGCTACTGCCTTGCGCGCCGGCCCTACCCCTTACCCTGAGTCGTACTCCGGCGCGGCCTGGCCCGCCGACGGCGTGATGTGCGTGGCTGCCTTGGCATGGCACGACCGGCTACTGCCCGCTGCGTACCGGGCCGACCTCTCTACCTGGCTGCGGACCGTTGACCAGCACCTCGATTCGCGGCAGATGATACCTCATCAGACATCCGCCACTACCGGAGGGGTAGTGGAAGCCGCCCGGGGCTCGTCGCAAAGCCAACTGCTCAATTTTCTGCTCGAAATCGATTCAGCCTACGCCCAAACGCATTTTCAGCGGTACCGGGCACATTTCCTTACTGCCCGGCTCGGGCTTCCGGGTGTGCAGGAATCGGCCCGGGGGGCACAACTCACCGAGGACATTGATTCGGGCCCCGTTATCTGGGGCGTGGGCGGGGCAGCCTCTATTGTAGGCCGCCGCACCATGCAGCGCTATGGCGATACGGCTACTGCCCTGGGGCTACGCAACAGCGTGGAGGCGTTCGGGATGCCCTGGAGCTCGGCGGCCGGTAAGCGCTACCTTTTCGGGGCCCTGCCGATTGCGGATGCCTTTATTGCCTGGAGCAACTCCCTGGAAACAAGCCACGCTATGCATACGACGCAGCCGTGGCGCCGCAAGTTTCAGCTGCTTTCTGGGGTAGTAGCCGCCGGGTGCCTGCTCGGACTATGGGGGCTGCGTCGGTTTCGCCGCGGCTAAAACCAACAAGGCTCCTGCAGTGCATTGCAGGAGTCTTGCTGGTTTTAGTCAGCCCGTTTTTTATCTACCGCCCAGACTATCGGGCAGGGGCACACTGCCGTTATTGAGGTTTTCCAGCAGGTTATCTACCACAATGGTATCCACGGTTTCGGCCTCACGGCGGCGGCGCGGCTCAGCGGTTACACAGACGTACTTCTTCGTGATTTTGACGGTAGGCTGGGGGAAGGGGCCCATTTGGATGTCCAGCTCGGGGTCCTGATACAGCTTCTCCATGTAGGTACCGAAAATGGGCAGGGCCGTGCGGCCGCCTTCGCCCTGCTGGGAGTTGAGGAAGTGGATGCTTCGGTCCTCACCCCCTACCCATACGCCGGTTACCAGATCCTTGGTGACGCCCATGTACCAGCCGTCGGAGTAGTTGGAGGTAGTGCCGGTTTTGCCCCCGATCTGGTTGTTTTTCTTCCAGAGCTCGTAGTCCCAGAGGGCCTGGGAAGTCCCACCGGGCTCCTCCATGCCGCCGCGCAGCATGTAGGTCATTAGCCAAGCTGTTTCGGCCGGAATTACGCGCTTTTGCTGGGGGTCGAACTGAACCAGCACGTTGCCGTTCTGGTCCTCAATGCGGGTTACAATCATGGGTTCGGGCCGGAAGCCCTGGTTCACGAAGGTGCTGTAGGCATTCACCATCTCGTACACGCTAACGTCACCGCCCGAGCCCAGACCAATGCTGGGCACCGGCAGCAGCTTGCTCCGGATGCCTACTTTATTGGCGTACTTGGCTACGTTATCCCAGCCTACTTTCTCGGTTAGCTGAGCCGTTACGGAGTTCACCGAGCGGGCCATGGCGTAGCGCAGCGTCATGTTCATGCCGGTGTACTCGCGGGTCACGTTGTCGGGCTTCCACTCCATAGGCTGCCCGTTTTCCACGTAGTTAATGGTCACGCGCTCATCCCGGATACGGTCGCAGGGCGAGTAGCCGTTATCGAGAGCCGTGAGGTACACGAAGGGCTTGAAGGTAGAGCCGGCCTGGCGCTTGCCCTGCTTAACGTGGTCGTATTGGAAGAAGCGGTAGTTAAGGCCACCCACCCAGGCCTTAATCTGGCCCGTGAAAGGGTCCATGGTCATCATGCCCGCCCGCAGGAAACGCTTATAGTAGGCCAGCGAATCGAGCGGCGACATCACCAGAGTGGTGTCCCCGTCGCCCTTCCAGGTAAACACCTTCATGGGGCGCTTGCGGTGCAGGGCGGAGTCGAGCAGATCGGGCCGGCCCTTGTACTGCTCGGCCAACTCCTTGTACTGCTCGGTGCGCTTCATCTGGGTTTCAATGAAGTCGGGAATTTCATTGCCTTCCTCATCTACCCACGGGTTTTTACCACGGTTGCGCCAGAAGTTGTCGAAGGTGCGCTGCAGCGTCTTCATCTTCTTCTGCACGGCTTCTTCGGCGTGGCTCTGCATGCGCGAGTCGATGGTGGTGTAGATGCGCAGCCCGTCGCGGTACATGTCGTAGCTGTTCTTTTTGCACCATGCATTCACGAACTGGCTTACAGCTCCGCGGAAGTACGTTTCCGGCCCATCGACGTGCTTTTCAACCTGGTATTGAAGCACGATGGGGGTAGCCTGCTCAGCTTTTACCTGGGTTTCCGTCAGCAACCCGGCCTGGCCCATACGGGTCAGTACCAGGTCGCGGCGCTTGCGGGCCGCCACGGGGTGAAACTTGGGGTTGTAGGCCGTGGGGTTGTTGAGCATGCCCACCAGCATAGCGGCCTGCTCAATGGTCAGGCTATCGGGGGAGGTGCTATAGAAGGTTTTGGCGGCTACCTTGATGCCGTAGGCCTGCGAGCCATACTCTACGGTATTAAAGTACAGGGCCAGAATTTCATCCTTGGTGTAGCGGCGCTCCAGCTCCACGGCCGTCAGCCACTCTTTGGTTTTGCTGATGATAGTTCCTACCAGCGGCAGGTGGCCCAGCAGACCAATATTTTCTTTGCGGCGGGTTTTGTAGAGGTTTTTGGCCAGCTGCTGAGTGATGGTGGAGCCCCCGCCGCCGTTGCCGCCGGTAGCTACCCCCGCCACAGCCCGGGCAATGGCCTTAGGGTCGATGCCGGAGTGCTCTTGGTAGCGCACGTCTTCGGTGGCAACCAGGGCCTTAATCAGCCAGGGCGACATCTTGCTCAGCGGCACCGGGGAGCGGTTCTCGCGGAAGTAGCGCCCAATCAGCACCCCATCGGCGGTGAACACCTGCGAGGGCTGCTCTACCCGTGGGTTTTCCAGTTCCTCCAGGCTCGGCGACTTCCCGAACAGGAACATAAAGTTCATGCTCACCAGAATGGGGTAAAGCAGAAAAATACCGGCCCCGAGCACAAAAATTCCCCACAGCGTGCGGGAAAGAATGTTGGGCCAGTTCCGGGCGGGACGAGTGGAGGACTTCTTGGCTGAAGAATCAGGAGCGGACATGCAGAGCGCAGTGAGGCGAACGAAGCAGGACGAACCGGCAACGGAGTCGCAAATATACCAGTTACGGGCGGCCTGAAGATGAAAAGACATCCTTCATCCGCGTCACCCCTGCTACCTGGCTTCTGGCAGCAAACTATCCATCAGCTTAGCGTTCTGTATTAGTGAAAGATCAACGCCACCATCTTCCAGCACATACTTACCACGACTATACAGAATATAAAAGTAGATGCTGCAGCTACAAGGTAACATCCCAGGGCCACCAGCCACCACATGCCGCACCACCAGCTTGCCACTTTCTGGCTTATGCGCCGGGCGGTATCCGCGGCAAACCAAGGCAGCGTAGCCAGGGCGGTGCACAGTCCGCCCGTGAATACAGGCTCCGCCTTGGGGGTATTCGGCCACACCTCGCGCTCAAAAACAAGGTTAAGAGAAGCGACCATCATGGCTAAAAGCACCCACCACAGCGCCCGGGGCACAGCAGGCAGCACGGTGTACCGGATAAAACGGAGTAGTTGGGCTACAAGTGGGTCTAGCCAAGTAAGCATAAGAATTAATGGATGTTCATGTCAGTACCGGAAAATGCTACCATGCACAGGCACCAAAGCAGAAAAACCGCATGAAATATCAGGCCTAAAATCAGGGCAACTACCCGTGTTATAGAGGCCTGGCTAAACGCGGAATCATCTGCGTCAAGGCTTCTCCACATAGGCAGGGTAGTCCACCGAACGACCACGGCGTTGCTGACCAGGGGTAGCTAGAACAAACCAAGCCATGGCTGCTCCGGGTTAAACCGCCAGTCCGCAGTATTCAGTAAAAGCTCCCACCAACCCCAACAGATTACCAGTAGCACCGCCACAGAGCTCCAGGCCCTGGCTCAGCTGATGACTTGGCTTGCCCTACTACCGTTACTGGTTGAGCTTTCATGACTCCGGCCAGTTACTGCACGCCCGCAACTGCTGGCGCATGCTGCCCCCACAGCAGCATCACGTGCAGCAGCGTCCAGAGCAGGAGGCCCAGCAGCGCCCCCGAAGCGGGCAGCACTACCAGAATCAGTCGGCGCCACCGCTCGGGGGCGGAAGCGGCCCGTTCGCGCCAGGTCAGCAGAACAGCCAAGGCACCAATACAGGTGGCGCAGAGCAGAATGCCTCCCAGCGTGAGGCCTACTTGAGCAAGGTTCATGGGGTAGCAATAGGGGAGTGAGAGAAGCGCAGATGAGTTGAAGTAATTGCCTGCCGGGGGCTACCAGGCCCGGTAACCGCCTGGTAGCCAATAGCAACCGAAAATAGAGGATAGGAAAGCGGGGTAGTAATAGCAACGAATGACAGGTCACAAACAACATAATCATTTGGTAATCAGACAGCAGACCAGCACCCATTGAGGCTGGCTCACCTGCCGGGCCTTAGTCTCGTAGCTGCTCGTAAGCGGTAGCTTCGGCGTAGGTCCAGCTCTGCCAGCTGTGGTACTCGGGGTAGTTGCGGCGCCATGCGGCCACGCGGCTCTGGATGGCTTCCTGGGCCTCGGAGGGGGTAGCACGCAGTTCGGTGTAGCTACCGGGCGGGCTGACAACGATGCGCGTCATGCCCTGTAGCACGCTCTGGCGGGCGGTCATCTCGGGCAGCACCCGCTCGGGCATGGCCAGCAGAAAGCCCAGGTCAACTTCCTTGAAGCGTGGGCTCAGATTGTAGCGCACCATCCAGATTTCCCAGTTGCCCAGCGCCAGGAGCAATAACACGCCGTACGCAGCCAGCGCGTTGAGGCGCACCAGGGAGTAGGCCGAGCGGCGCTGCCAGATTTTCAGCAGCACGGTGCCCAGCCCAAATAAGGTCAGGAGCAGAAAGCCATACACGCCTATCCGCTTGTAAGCCAAGCCTGTGTAGGTGATGTAGTAATAATTGCGCAGAGCCACCGAAACCACCAGCACCGCGTTTTGCACTACCCACACCGTAGCCCCCCAGCGTAACGCCCGCAGGCCGGGCGCGTAGAAGTTGAGGTTGCGGCGGAAAAACCACAGCACAATGCCCATGGCCACTAGTATGCTCAGAATCAGCACGTAGGTACCCTCGTGCACAAATTGGGTCAGGTCGAAGCCGGGCGTAGGCGTGAAGCCCAGCCAGATCCAGTTAATGTCGATGATGTTCACCACCAGCAGCAAGGCATTCACCAGCCCGAACACGGCCAGGGCCGCCAGGAACTCTTTACGCAGGTCGAGGGAGCCGAAGCGCCGGGCCCGGAAGTTGGGGTTACGCACGCTCAGAGAGGCCACCCGGTCGCGCTGCCGCCGCACAAACTCGCCCAGGCGCGACTCCTGATCCTGAAAGAAGTGAAACGGCACCACCACCAGCGCCGCGGCCGTCAGCGCCAGGCCCAGCACGAAGAACAGCAGGTGGGCCACCGATATAGCCGGCAGCAGCGCGGCCAGCCACTCGCCCAGCCGCTGAAATACGGCCGCCGCCAACTGGCTGTACCGCGGGTTAGCCAGGCTGAACAGGATATGAAACCCCACCAGGATAACCACCGGCGCCAGCAGCACCCGCCCGTAGAAGCGCGTCCGGCGCCAGGAGCCCGCCTTGCTCTGCGGCAGCCGCAGGTAGGGCAGCAGCCCCGGCAGCACCCGCAGGGCGCTGGTCAGGGCTGTGAGCAAGGCAAACACCACCAGCCGCAGGTGGGGCTGATTGACGTAGCCCAGCAGCATCGCCAGGGAAGCCACGCAGGCCAGCTTAGCCGCGCCCGACCCTAGTAGCAACACACAGCCTGCACTCAGTACCGTGCCCCCTACCATCAGCCAGAAGTAACCCGAGCGACGCACGGGGGCGTAGCGCGGCAGGCCGGCCAGCGTGGCGCCCACCACAAACACGGTGTACAGGCTGAGGTTAAGCCCGACTTCCTGATTCCAGAACAGCACGTCGAACAAGATGGCTCCCAGCGGAATCAGGAGCTTCTGCAGGGCCGATAACGGCACGGGCGTGGTGCGGGGCGAGGGTGCCGCAGTGGCCGCCCGGGGCAGAGAGGAAGTAAGTGCATCCATGATAATAGTTATTATAAAGAACTTTGTGTTTCAAAGTATATAGGCAAAAAAATTTACGCCTCTCCGCGCAGCAGCTTTTCCAGCGCCGCCAAATGGTCCTGAAATGCCGATTTTCCTTCAGCGGAGGCCGCGTAGGTGGTATTGGGCTTCTTGCCCACAAATTGCTTGGTTACCAGCACATACCCGGCTTTTTCGAGGGCAGCTACGTGGCTGGCCAGGTTGCCGTCGGTGAGGTCCAGGGCTTCCTTCAACTCATTGAAACTGACCGTGTCGTTGGCCATCAGCACGGCCATAACGCCCAACCGGACCCGGTTGTCGAAGGCTTTATTGAGCGTGTGGATGACGTGTTTCAAGGAGAAAAGTAATGAGGATGGTAGTGATGTAGTGATGAGGTGAGAAAAACTGTAGATGGCCCCGCGCCGCTTCAGTCACCGGGCACATCTTCTCTTCTTCCCTCAGCTCTTCATCAGGCACTTACCGTTCGTAGCGGTTGTACATCAACAGGCCGTAGCCAATATGCCCAAGCCCGAAACCGAGCGCAAAGAACGCCAACCCAAAGCCGGGGAACAACACAGCCACTAAACCCAGGGCCATTTCCGTGAGGCCCAGCCACCGGATTTCCTCGAGGGTGTACTTGCTGGCGTTCAGCAGGGCCAGGCCGTAGAACAGCAGCAGCCCCGGCACCACCAGCCCTACCGCCCCCTGCCAGAACAGGGCGAGGCAGAACAGCCCGCCGGCTGCCAGCGGAATCAGCAGGCTCAGTGCCAGCCGCCGACCCAGGGCGCTCCACAGGGGCTGCCCGGCCCGGCGGGCGCGGCGCACTGTGAAGAACGCAGCAACCGCCAGGGCTGCCCCGATGATGCCCAGGGCCAGCAGCAGCAGGTAAGGCAGCAGCTGCTCCCGCTCGGCGGGCGTACTGCTCACCAGGTTGGTGTAACCCCCGCTCGGGTAAATCTGCCGCAGGTACCAGTTCCCAAGCCCCGTCCCGAGCAGGGCCACTACCCCCGCCCCTACCCCCGAAAGGCCGCTGAGCGAGATAAAGCGGGAAGACCGCTCCATAATGGCGCGAATCTCGGTGAGTTGAGCAAGCGGGTCAGGTCCGGACTTCGACATAGCTTAAAGAACTTTGCACTGCAAAGCAAGTAATGTTTCCGGTACTTTCCTAGTGCCGTATGTAACAAATTTTCGCCGCCCTGCTTCCCAAGATGGTTCACTGGCTCTGACTGCGGCAATCTCTGCCGGCAGCTTCATCAACTTACGACTCTCCCTGTCGTGCTCTAGGCACCTGGAGTGATTCCGGGAGCCAAACAACAGTTTTTCAGCTAATTGAAGCGTGAGGCGCCCGCTCGGCGAAAGGACCAGCCGGGAAAATGCCCAGTGTTTAGCGCGGGCCGGCGCACCAGCATTCGGGATACGGAAGAAGGTTTGCCCTGCCTTTGCTAACAAAAGCCCAATTCGAGACAGGACATTCCCAACAAAAAACTGCCTCTACGCCAATCCGGGCGTGTTTTCCGGGCGTATTGACTTTCTGACTACCCCCTATTACTACCTGCCATCCGGTGCCTCAACGCGTTTCCTTCACCTCTTCTGTTATGGCAACACTTAATACGTCGGCCTACTCTACTATTGCCCGCGCCTTTATTCTCTGGGCTTTTGCCAACCTGGGGGGTACACTGTGGCTGCTGCTCGACTTTTCTCTTGACCGCATAGACGACTACCCCATTGCCTTACTTACGGGTCTGGTAGCCGCCCTGGTTTCACTGTGTATCGTGCCGCTCGTCATTCCTTTCTTTAGCCTCATGTGCCACCTGCAGGTAGGATTGTCGCGCCGCTCGCTGGCTTTAATTGGCGTAACCCTGTTCTTTCTGCTGGCCAACAAGCTGCTGGAGCTACTGCTCCCTATCAGTTCAGCGCACGATTTGCTGAGCATGTCCTTGCCGTACTGGGCCGCCGCCATGCTCACGGTACTCTGGCTTTACAGCCCCGCCCAGCGCGAAAACACCGGCCGCGCCACCGCCTGCGACTAACCACCGGCGGGTGCCACCCGGGCCGGGCACGGCCATCTTCGGCTGCTTCGCGTAGGGTACTCCCATGAAGCTGCGCCTCCAGTTGTTTGAGTTCGAAGATTTGCCCTGGTTTCCGTCGGTCATTCGGGCGGGCATGATGGATTACCTGCGGTTTATGATTTCGGCCCTGGGCACTTACCAGCCCATTGTGCCGCTGCTGCAGGGCGCCCTGCGCGAAACCCGGCAGGCTCATCTGCTGGAACTGGGCGCCGGTGCCGGGGGTGGCACGGCCGGAGTGCTGCGCCGCCTACAGGCCACCGGCTTGGCCGAAGCCCGCGTTACACTCACCGACCTCTACCCCCAGCCGGCCGCCTGGCAATTGCTGCAGGCCCACACGCCCGGCCTGGGCTTCGAGGCCGCCGCCGTGGATGCCACCGCCGTGCCGGCTTCCCTCACGGGATTCCGCGCCATTTTTTCGGCGTTCCATCATTTTCCGCCCGCCGCCGCCGAGGCTATTCTGGCCGACGCGGTACGGCAGCGGGCCGGTATCGGGGTGTTTGAGGGGGCCGGCAAGCACTGGGCCGAGCTGCTGCTGGCCTGCACCGTGCTGCCCGTGGCACAGCTCCTGATTACGCCCTTTATCCGGCCCTTCCGATTTAGCCGGCTTTTTTTCACTTACATTCTCCCCCTGATTCCGCTGTTTACCATCTGGGACGGCTGCGTTTCTATTCTGCGGCTCTACCCCCCCGAGCAGCTGCTGGCCCTGGCCCGCCGCGCCGATCCGGAGGGCACGTTCCGGTGGCAGGCGGGGGTAGTACGGCACTGGTGGGGGCCGGAGGTTACGTATCTGCTGGGAGTGCCCCACGAAACTGAGAGGTAAGCCGTAGCTTGCGCCCCAGGCCATTTCCGGCGGCCTGAGCTGTCTGCCTGTTCCCCTCCCTGTGCTATGCCTCTTGCTGCCTACCGCCGCGCGCTGCCGCTGCTGCGCATCCCGTTTTCGGTGTACCTGATGCCCGTGTTCTGGTTTGGCCTGAGCGCTCTGCGTCTGCCTTTCAGTGGGTGGCGGGCCGCGGTGGTGTTCGGGGTGCTGCATTTGCTGGCTTACCCCGCCTCCAACGGCTACAACAGCTACTACGACCGGGACGAAGGCAGCATTGGCGGGCTGCGCCAGCCGCCCAAAGTGTCGCGGGAGCTGCTGCACATGGTCTGGCTTTTCGATGCGCTGGCAGTAGTAGGGGCCGGGCTGCTGAGCCTGGCCTTTGGGACCCTGGTAGCCGTGTATCTGCTGGTTTCCAAGGCCTACAGCTACGAGGGCATCCGACTCAAGAAATACCCGTTGCTGAGCACGGCCGTGGTAGTCGTGTTTCAGGGCGCTTACACCTTTCTGATGACGCAGGTGGGGGTAGGCGCCGGCCACGCTGAGCTGCTGGCCCCCGACAACCTGCTGCTGGCCTTGGTCAGCAGCCTGTTTCTGTGCGGCTCCTACCCCCTGACCCAGGTGTATCAGCACGCCGAAGACGGCCGCCGCGGCGACCGGACCCTGAGTTTGCGCCTGGGCATCCGGGGAACGTTTGTATTTGCGGGGGCGGCGCTGGCAACGGGTGCGGCTGTGCTGGTGGCCGCGTACTGGTGGCGCCAGGAGCCTACCCACGCTCTTATCTTTCTACTTGCCACCGGCCCGGTAGTGGTCTTGTTTTTGCAATGGGCCCGGGCAGTGTGGCAAAATGAATCGGCCGCCGATTTCGACCGCACCATGCGCATGAACCAGGTTTCCTCCTTGTGTTTGAGCGCCGCCTTTCTGCTGATGCTGCTTTGGCAGCAGTAGCGGCTTAGGCAGCAACCAGCAACGGTTCAGCTTGCGTATAGTAGCTCACATTTATTTGTTGTTTCCCGATGCGCGCCCTGCTGCTTTCCCCTCTGCTTTTGCTGGCTCTGGCCTGCTCTTCCCCCGGCCCCGAATCAGGGGGTACTGCCCCTGACCCAGCCAACCCCGATTCGGCCGCGGCTACCGCTGCCCCCGAGCCCCTGGATACGGCGCGACCAGCCGCCGTGGATGCTACGGCCGACACCCTGCTGACGGCCCGCAGCCGCCACCTGTTTTCCTCGCCCGGCTCCCCGGATGTATTCTCCTTAGTGCTGCGCGGGGCCTCGGTGCTTACCGGAGAGGCTACGTTTACCATTACTACGGCGGCGGGCCAGGTTATTTTCCGGGAAGTGCTGTCGGCACCCGATCTGGAAGCGGCTATGGTGTACGATATGGCGGGCCCCACCGCCACCCAAGCCGAGCGGGAAGCCTACGTGCGCCGCCGCGTCCGGGAATTCTTTGCTGATAAAAACTTCCGGCGCCCCGCCGTAGCTTCAGCTGCTACCTTTCCAGCCGCAACCGAAGCCCCTACCGGCACCGACCGCGCCGCCTGGGACGATTTGCGCCGCCGCCCCGAAACCGTAGCCTTTCAGTACCTGGTGGGGAAAGAAGACCGCCATACCATTGCCTGGTCGCCATTGCGGAAGCAGGTAGTGCGGCTCCCCTAACCCACAAAAAAGGCGAAACGCAACCGTTTCGCCTTTTTTGTGGCTGCTCAGGCTTGGTGTTACTGCTCCCCTGCCTGACGAAGGGCCTCCGTAATATCGGCGCTGAGTGTTTCAAACGGGGCAAAGCCACGGGCCAGCACGTACCCCTGGCTCCCGATCCGCAGGATTAGGGTAGGAAAGCCCTGCACTCCAATTTTTCCGACGGCAGCAAACTCCAGCTGCGTCCCCCGGATGGTATCGGGGCGCGTGAGCTGCTGGCGGAACTCGGTAGGGTCAAGGCCGTAAGCGGCAGCCAAGGGCTTGTAGGTGGCCAGATTATTTAAATCGGCTCCATCCCGGAAATATGCCTGCTGTACTGCGTGGGCAAATTCGGCGGTGTGCTCCTGGCGCAACTGTCGGAAGGCATGAATGGCCCGGCTCGGCGGCTCGGAATTCTGAAGGTAGCTGCCCTGCTCGCCTTGGGCCCGAAATGCCGCGCCAAACTGCACGCCCGTAACTTTTTCTACCTGCGCCAGGGCCCCGGCCAGGTAAGGCCAGTCCTCGCCAATGGGCCCTACCTGCTCCCCGGTTATCATACCCCCACAGAGCACCGACACCTCCAGGCGGCCGGCAAAGGCTTGTTGCACCTGCTGCACTACCGGGCTCGTGCCGTAGCACCACGCGCAGAGGGGGTCCGAGATATAAAGAAGCTCGGGAAGATCATGCTGCTGTTCCATAGTCTGCAAAGAACCGGCGTTCTGAGCGGAGGCGCAACTGTGCGCCGCTCAAGGCCTGATCTTTCTTGATGAGCCGGCCAGCCAATACCGCACGCACACCTAGTCTGCAGGCCATCAACCTAAGAAATCACACTATTTTATGATCATATCGATAATATTTTGCATATTATTACTAAAGGTTCATTGCTTTTACTTTCTGTGCCGATGGATATGCTGGGGTGGATTTCTCGATTCAAGGACAAAGTGTGGTACTGTGCGGCGTGTGGGGTTATTGCTCTTGCCAGTGTACCCAACGAGGCGTGGGCCCAATACACGTATGCGCAATCCTTTGATGCTGGCCCCAATCAGCTTTCCTACACGGTTGTGAATACCAACGGGGGTAGCGGGCAGCCCTACAGCGGCCTTGCATCAGCCTTGGTTGGCGGGCTTACGGCTACCCCGGGCACTACAGTTGGGGTAGGGGGTTCGGCAGCTTTCGGGATTATCAACCTGAATGTGGTGAGCGGCACCGCTCAGACTACCCAGCTCGATATTCCCCTGCTCTTTCAGCAGTCTGGCGGAAGCGTCATCAGCTTTCAATTGGCGGCGCACGGGTTAGGGCCGGGGCTGGGACTTACGGCCCAAGGCTCGGTAGTACTAAGCCTCAGCACCGACGGTGGGAGCAGTTACCAGCCTGCGGTTACCATAACCGGCGCCCGAGGAGCCGCCTGGGACTATGCGGCTACCGGCATTGCGGCCACTACGCTGGGTACGCCTATCAGCCGTATTGTTACCACGAGTTCGGAAGCCGTCAGCACTATCAGGGTCACTATTGCGCAGGAAAACCTGACTAACATCCGGGCACGGATTATATTGAATGCCAATGCCCTCTCGGCCCTGTTTATAGACAACATAACCGTAACCAGCTCACGCCCTCTGCCCGTGCATCTCATCCGCTTCTCGGCGGAGCGCCGCAGCCAACAGATCCTGCTGACCTGGGCCACCGCCATGGAGCAGGACAACGCTTACTTTGAGGTGCAGCGCAGCCCCGATGGCAAAACGTTTGGGGCTATCGGGCAGGTGAGGGGTAGCGCCACTACGGCCAAGGGTGCCATTTATTCCTTTACCGACCTTTCCCCGCTGGGGACTCCGGCTTACTACCGGCTTCGGCAAGTGGACCACGATGGTTCCGCAACGTACTCATTGGTAGTGCCTGTGGCTGGGCCGCCGGAAGCCGAGGTGGCGCTTTTCCCCAATCCCAGCACCGGCACCATTATTCTGCCCTATGCCCGCGGCCCAGTGAAGTATCGGCTGTACGCCGCTACCGGCAAAACACTCATGGCGGGCGAGGCAAGCAGTGGCGCTACCCTTTCGGTGCAGCGGGTGCCCGCCGGCATTTATTTCATGGAGCTTGTCATAGGGGGCAGGCGCAGCGTGCAACGCCTGGTCCGGAAGTGAGGCTACCCCTACGCCAAATGTAAAGGCCCGTTCTGCACTTGCAGAACGGGCCTTTACGTTGGAAAATAAGAAACTCTATGCAGGTTACCCGTTCATAGCCATCAGGAACTCCTCGTTGTCGCGGGTGCCTTTCATGCGGTCCTTCAGGAACTCCATTGCTTCGGAGGCCGTCATGTCCGACATAAACTTGCGTAGCACCCAGATGCGGTTCAGCTCGTCCTTGCTCATGAGCAGGTCTTCGCGGCGGGTACCAGAGGCGGGCACGTCGATGGCCGGGAAAATACGCTTGTTGGCCAGCTTGCGGTCCAGTTGCAGCTCCATGTTGCCGGTGCCTTTGAATTCCTCAAAAATCACCTCGTCCATCTTCGAGCCGGTTTCAATGAGGGCCGTAGCAATGATGGTCAGGGAGCCGCCATCTTCCACGTTACGGGCTGCCCCGAAGAAACGCTTGGGCTTGTGCAAGGCGTTGGCATCTACACCACCCGAGAGGATTTTGCCCGAAGCTGGCTGCACCGTGTTGTAAGCACGGGCCAAACGGGTAATGGAGTCAAGCAGAATCACCACGTCGTGGCCGCACTCCACGAGGCGCTTGGCCTTTTCCATGGCAATGGTGGCAATTTTTACGTGGCGGTCAGCCGTTTCATCGAAGGTGGAGCTCAGCACCTCGGCTTTTACCGAGCGGGCCATGTCCGTTACTTCCTCCGGGCGTTCATCGATGAGCAGAATCATCAGGTACACCTCAGGGTGGTTTTCCGAAATGGCGTTGGCAATTTCCTGGAGCAGCACCGTTTTACCGGTTTTGGGCTGGGCTACAATCAGGCCGCGCTGGCCTTTGCCAATGGGCGCGAACAAGTCCAGAATCCGGGTGCTGTACTGGGCCGACTTGGTAGTCAGCTTCAGGCGCTCTTCAGCAAACAGCGGGGTCAGGTTATTGAACGGAATACGGTCGCGGGCTTCCTCCACGGAGCGCCCGTTGATGCCTTCCACTCCCACCAAGGCGAAATACTTCTCTCCGTCGCGGGGCGGGCGGATGGTGCACTTCACGGTGTCGCCGGCTTTCAGGCCGAACTGCTTGACCTGCTGCGGCGACACATAAATATCGTCGGGCGAAGCCAGGTAGTTATAGAAGGGGCTGCGCAGGAATCCATAGCCGCCATCGGGCATCATTTCCAGCGTGCCTTCGCCCGGAATTACGATGTCCATTTCCTGGCGGGCGGGGCGCTGTTCAGGGCGGGGCTGCTCGGCTACACCGGCGGCCTGGCGTTGCTCCTGGCGCTGCTGGCGCTGGAGTTCCCGGGCGGCGTAGCGTTCCTCGCGGCGCTGCTCGCGCTGCTCACGGGCATCGGGGCGGCCACCCTCGCGCAGGTTACGGGGCTGATCCAGGGAACGACCGTCGCGGGCGGCTCCATCAGAGCGGAAGTCAGCGCGGGGCGCATCGTTGCGCAGCTCCCGTTCCCGGGTCTGCTCAGCGCGGCCGTTGCTTTCGGGCCGGGCGGCCCCATCGGAGCGGAAATCGGCGCGAGGAGCATCGTTACGGGCTTCACGCGGGGCATCGTTGCGGTACTCACGGCCCTCCCGGAAAATGCGGGGCTGATCGGCCCGGCCCTCGCGGGCGGGAGCCGGAGCCTCGGCAGGGCGCGCTTCACGACCAGCCGGAGCATCCTGCGGGGCAACCGCTGGTTCCAGGATTTCAGCGGCAGGCGCCTCCGCTACCGCCGTAGCAGCTTCGGGGCTGGCTGGGGCCTCACTGGCAGCCGGGGCCACAATGGGCCGACCAGCGCGGTCGGTGCGGGTGCGCCGCTCGGGGCGCTGGTAAAGCTTCACGGGCCGGTCGGGACCAGCATCCACTTCTGCCGCGGCTACCGGAGCCACTTCCGGGACGGGCACTACCTCTGGGGCAGCGGGAGCAACAGGGGCGGGCTCCGGGGCGGCCACGGCAGCCTCGGTAACGGGTGCATCGGGGGCAGCTTCCGCGGGAGCGGCGGCAGCCTTGCCGCGGGCGGCAGGCTCACGGCGCGGGGCGGCCGTACGCGGGGCACGGGCGGCGCGGGCAGGCGCAGCTTTAGCGGCAGGCGCTTCCGCAGCCGGGGCCTCCGCCGGTGCGGGCGCTTCCGCGGCAGAGCTTGCAGACGCCGCTGATTTCACTTTTTGAGGAAGTTTATCCGGAGGAGTAATAGCCTGCTGATCGAGAATCTTGTAAATCAGATCCTGCTTGCTGAGTTTTTTGAAATTGCCAACATTCAGTTTTTCAGCAATTTCCTTTAGTTCGGACAGCAATCGGTCCTTCAACTCGTCAATAGTGTACATATAAGAAGCTGAGCGAAAAATTCAGGCGGGGCAGCGGAAACCAAAGGAAACCAAACGGGACAGCACAGGGCATTCCGGGCACAACGGACAACCGCAACGCGGGGCCAGACGCGAGAAAGAAGCGAGGGGTAAAACCGTGGGTGGGCCGGGTGGCACAGAATAATGTTGCGGGCCAGACGCAGGAAAAAAGAAACCCTACGCGTCCGGCAGCCAGCGCCGGCTACTACTTGCAATGTTAACGCAATGTGCCGGAACTGCCAAATTACAGCAGAGATTTTGCTGCTCGGTTTCATAACGCAGCTTCGGCCCAAAAGGATACACCCAGCCAGGTAATTACTCTCTAACTTTTCCGGGGCAATTATCATTCCCCAGAGGCCCTAATTCGGGGTGAGCCAGCGGCCGGCCGCTCGGCCCGCAGGCCCTGATTTTTACGGCTGGCTCCTCATCTATTAAATAAGCCGTTTACTTTTGTCTTATTCCATTCTGCGTTTTCTGCTGTTATGCTGCAAGTTTCTGTCCTGAGAGAGCACACCGATGCGGTGCTGGCCGGCCTGGCCAAAAAACATTACAAAACCGCCGAAGCCGATGTGCAGGCTATTCTGGCCCTTGATCAGCGGCGCAAGGATTTACAAACGGCCCACGACTCGGGGCAGGCCGAAGCCAATGACCTGGCCCGCCAGATTGGGGCCCTGATGAAAAGCGGCGACAAAGCCGGGGCCGAAACGCTGAAGCTGCGTACCGCCGAGCTGAAGCAGCAAACCAAAGCTCACGCCGAGGAGCTGAGCCAGGTAGAGGAAGCCCTGCAGCAAACCCTCTATAAGCTGCCCAACCTGCCTCACAGCAGCGTACCCGAAGGCCGCTCGGCCCAGGACAACGAGGTAGTGCGCGAGGTGGGCCAGCAGCCTACACTGCCCGCCAATGCCCAGCCTCACTGGGAGCTGATCAAGAAGTACGACATCATCGACTTCGACCTGGGCGTTAAAATTACCGGGGCGGGTTTCCCGGTGTACAAAAACCAGGGGGCCCGTCTGCAGCGTGCGCTCATCAACTTTTTCCTGGATGAGGCCCGCGACGCCGGCTACACCGAAATTCAGCCGCCGGTGCTTGTAAATGAGGCTTCAGGCTACGGCACGGGCCAGCTGCCCGACAAGGAGGGCCAGATGTACCACGATGCCCAGGACAACCTCTACCTCATCCCAACGGCGGAAGTCCCGATTACCAACCTCTACCGCGACGAGATTGTAGCCACCGAGAAGCTGCCCATCCGCAACGCCGGCTACACGCCCTGCTTCCGCCGCGAGGCTGGCTCCTGGGGTGCCGATGTGCGCGGCCTCAACCGCCTGCACCAGTTCGATAAGGTCGAAATCGTGCAGATTGCCCACCCCGAGCAGAGCTACACCCAGCTGGAGGAAATGCTGGCCCACATTGAAGGCTTGCTCCAGAAGCTGCAGCTTCCCTACCGTGTGCTGCGCCTCTGCGGCGGCGACATGGGCTTTACCTCGGCCCTGACCTATGACCTGGAGGTATGGTCGGCGGCCCAGGGCCGGTGGCTGGAAGTATCGTCGTGCTCGAACTTCGAAACCTACCAGGCCAACCGCCTCAAGCTGCGCTACCGCGCCGAAAACGGCAAAACCCAGCTGCTGCACACGCTCAACGGCTCGGCTCTGGCCCTGCCCCGCATTGTGGCGGCCCTGCTCGAAAACAACCAGCAGGAAGACGGCATCCACCTGCCGGAAGTGCTGCACAGCTACTGCGGCTTCAGCAAGATTGGCTAGCGGTTCTTCCTGATTTAAAGAAAGCCCGTCCAAAGCAATTTGGACGGGCTTTTTTAGTCTTACTGATCTGATCAGTACTCTCCCATTTGACTATCCACATAGCACCAGGCCCATTGTTCGCCGGGTTCGGCAGAAACAACCACGGGGTGCTGAGTGGCCTGAAAGTGATGGGTAGCGTGCTTGTTTTTCGAGGAGTCACAGCAGCCAACATGGCCGCAATCCTGGCATACGCGCAGATGCACCCAGGTATCACCCAAGGCCAGGCACTCAGTACATACTGGGTTAGCCGGTACAGGAACTACAGTTTCAATGGCTTGTAAGTGCTGGCAGAGAGACATAGGAGTAGCTATTTACCGATATGATAAGCATACGGACGCCAAGTTGCTACCCCACCACGGTGGTTACAACGCGCAGGGCGCCGCTGGTCAAGGTTTTCTGAACGGGGCACTTCTCGGAAATCAGCTGGAGGCGCTGGCGCTGCTCCGGCGTGAGGGGGCCCAACAGGCAAAGCTCTTTCTGAATTTCTTCCAGCATTTCGCCGGCCTGCTCGCATTTCTCGCAGTCGTGGCGGTGTACGCGCTGGTGGCGCAGGCGCACCTCAATGCCTTCGAGGGGCCAGTGTTTCTGAGAGGCGTAAAGGCGCAGCGTAATGGCCGTGCAAGCTCCCAGGGCCGACAGCAGCAGGTCGTAGGGCGTGGGGCCGCGGTCCTGGCCGCCAACGGCCACGGGCTCATCAATGAGGTAGGTATGGCGGCCGGCCTGAATTTCGGCCAGCAAGGCCTCAGGCCCGACTTTCACCAGAACAGATGGGGTAGCAGTAGTTGCGGTTGGCATTAGCAAGGAAGAAGAATAGCCCGGCTACAGCATACGGCGCGAGGCCGCAGACAGTAACATAAACGGCCTCACTTTATGGGCTCGCCCTACCCCCTACCGCAGTGCAAAGCCTCCCACGCCGGATAATTGGCGCCTGCAACCAGAAACCTTGCCGTGAAATTCTCGTCCACTTCCGGTTGCCTGCCCTAACGCGCCTTTCGCCGGCAAGGAAGCAAAGCAGCCGGTCCGGCCTAAGGGCAAAAAGGCCACGCAGTTTTAGGATTCTGACAGGCCAATCAGCTGGCAAATGGAGTAATGCACCTTCCTGATGCGCTGTGCTGCCCGAAGAAATTGAATTTTACCGGCCGTCGCGGGCGGGTGGCAGGTCGAGGTTGAAGGTGATGTCGCGCATGCAGCGGAAATGGCCCTGCGGGCACTTTTCGTAGCCGATTTTAGAGCACGGCCGGCAGGGCAGCCCCGGCACTTCCAGCACCCGAAATTCCGTGCGGTACGGGTACATGCCAAACTCCGGCACGGTGTTGCCCCACACGCTGAATATCTCTTTCCGGAAGGCCGCTGCAATGTGCATCAGGCCGGTATCGTGGCTGACTACCAGGCGGGCCTGCCGCACCAGCGAGGCCGACTGGTTCAGGTTGAACTTGCCGCAGGCGTTGAAAATAACCGTCTGTGACTCTGCCGGGTCGGCGGGGGTAGGGAAATAGTACGGGCTGGCCGGAATGTGGCCAGGGGCAGGCGGCGAGGCCACCGTTTGGCTGTCAAAAGCCAGCTCGATAACGTGGCCGGTGCTTTCATCTTCGGGGCCGCCGAGCAGCACTACCGGCTGCCGAAGCAGGCCGCACAGCTCAATAATGCGCTCTACAGGCAGACGCTTGGTGGCATGCTGGGCCCCGATGGCAAAGGCCACGTAGCCCCGCTGAAACGCCGGGGGCAGCACGGTAACTACCGCCACCTCATCCCGGGCCGGAATAAAGTAATCCAGCCCCTGCCCGTCGTTTTTCACCCCCAGCGGCGCGGCCGCCTCCAGGTACCGGTCCACGATGTGGACGCGGGGTAGGGTGTCGATTTTAAAGCGCACCAGCAGCCACTTACGCCAATTTAGCTTGTCAAAAGCGGTAGACTTCACCCCGAGCTGAGCTTTGATGAGGGTGGTGCGCAGGTTGTGGTGCAGGTCCACGATGAAATCGAACTTTTCGGCCCGCAGCTCGGCCACCAGCTCCTGCAGGGAGCCACTGAGGCAGTGCACCTTATCGATGTAGGGATTGGGCTCCAGGAAGCTGCGGAAGGCAGGCTTGGTTGCGAAATGCACCTGCGCCCCCGGCACCTGCAGCTTCAGGCACCGCACCACAGGTGTCGTCAGCACAATATCGCCGATGGAAGAAAAGCGCAGAACCAGAATTTTCATGGGGGGGTCAGTGGTAATGAGGTGATGAGGTGAATGGTGACAGGTAAGAGGAACGTCATGCTGAGCGGAGTCGAAGCATCTCGCATGCTGACTCTGCCAAACCAACTCTAACGATGCGGGCGAGATGCTGCGCCTTCGCTCAGCATGACGGGTTATCAACCACCTGTCACCATTCACTTGTCACCCCATCACCTCTTCCCTACTCATCCAAACAGTGAATCCTTGAACTCCAGCGGCGCCTTGATGCCGGCTTTGCGCTGGGCGAAATACGCGGCCACTTCCTCCGCCGACTTCGTATTGAAGGTCATTTCCTTGGTCAGGCCGCCTTTACGGCCCATCAGCACGCCGTAGCGCATGTCGGCGTAACCGTTGGTGTGGTGGGCATCGGGGTTGATGCTAAGCTGCACGCCCTTATCCAAAGCGTAATGCACCCAGCGCCAATCCAGGTCGAGGCGCCAGGGGTTGGCGTTGATTTCGATGATGACATTGTGCTGGGCGCAGGCATCAATCACGGCCTTGTGGTCGAGGGGGTAGCCTTCGCGGCGCAGCAGCAGGCGGCCCGTGGGGTGGCCCAGCATGGTGGTGTAGGGGTTCTCGATGGCGCGCAGTACGCGGGCGGTGGCTTTGCGCTCATCCATTTTCAGGTTGGAGTGCACCGAGGCCACAATGAAATCGAAGGTTTCGAGTACCGAAGGGGTGTAGTCCAGGGAGCCATCGGACAGAATATCCGACTCGATGCCCTTGAAAATGCGGAAGGGCGCCAGCTCCTGATTCAGCTCATCAATTTCGCGCTGCTGCTGGCGCACGCGCTCCGGCTGCAGGCCGTTGGCGTAGTGTGCCGCCTGCGAATGGTCGCAGATGCCCAGGTACTCGTAGCCCTGGTCGCGCAGGAAGGTGGCCATTTCGCGGAGGCTGTGGCTGCCGTCGGAGTAGGTGCTGTGGTTGTGCAGGGAGCCTCGCAGGTCGGCGTCGGTGAGCAGGGTAGGCAGCTTGTTTTCGCGGGCCAGAGCCAGCTCGCCGAGGCCTTCGCGCAGTTCGGGCTCAACGTACTGCAGGCCGGCGCGCTGGTACAGGTCCTGCTCCGTGGCAAACCGCTCCCGTTTCAACCACTGGCGCAGGGTAGCGGGCTGGCCCGGCCGGGCCTCCTCCGCAATAGTGCCGCTAAGGTGAGGCTCGGCGGCGGAGTGCAGCAGCAGCTGGTTAGTGAAGCTAGCGGGCGTAGCCAGGATAATTTCCACCTTCACGCCGGAGGTAGTAGCCGTGCCGCGCCACGCAAAGGGGCCGCTGCGTTGGGTATCGGGCGTAATGCCTTCCAGCTGATCAAGCAGCTCGTGCACCTGAGCGGGCTGGGTGGTGGCTACTACCAGCAGCACAGTTTCTACGGTTTCGAGGCGGCGGCGCACCTCACCGGCCACGGCGGCCTGCTCCACGCCGGCCACCTCCCGCACCCGGCGGGCCAGGTCTTCGGCCAGCTCCTCGGCCTGAGGGTAAAGCAGCTTGCCCTGGCTTTGGCTGGTAAACTCCAGGGCGGCCAGAATCGAGTCCTGGGTTTTCTTGCCGAAGCCTTTGAGCTTGCTCACCTCGTCGTTTTCGGCGGCCTGGCGTAGCTGCTCGGGGCTTTCGATGCCCAGCTCTTTCCACAGGGCCCGAATTTTTTTGGGCCCGATGCCTTTGATGTTCAGCAGCTCAATAACACCGGGCGGCGTGATGCTCAGTAGGCGCGTCAGTTCCTCAAACGAGCCCGTATCCAGCATTTCGGCCACCTTGGCGGCGGCGGTTTTGCTTAGGCCGGTGCGGTCCGGGAGGCCGTGGCGCTCAATATCGGCTACGGGCACGCTCAGCTGCTCCAGGGCATTGACAGTGCCCTCGTAGGCCCGGATTTTAAACGGATTTTCCTCGTGCAGTTCCAGAAGTTGAGCCGTGAGGCGGAAGGCTCGGATAAGGGCGCGGTTGTCCATGGCGGGCAAAGGTAACTTGTGGGAGAGGCTTTCGGATGCGTGGGGCCAAAACAGGTTCCCCGCCCCCGATTTTACTACCTTGGGGGCAAAAGACAGGTCCCCAATAGCCTTCTTCTGGTACGCAAGCCGTAGGTAAATGGCTGTTTGCGCTTTTCAACTTCCTCCTACCCCTTCTCAAACCGGAAATCCATGCGTCTGTTTGCTTTGCTATGCTGTCTGAGCGTGCTTCTTCTAGCCGCTACCTGCAGCCCCGACCCGCGCGCCGCTGGCCAGCTCAAGCAGCTGGAGCGCACCTGGCTGCACGCCCACGAAGAAGATCAGGGCAAGGTGCAGGTGTACCGTCCCAACACCTATGCTTTCCCGCCCTCCCGGGGCCGTACGGGTTTTGCCTTCGACCACAACGGTCTGTTTACGCAGTACGACATAGCCCCCACTGATGGCATTGAGGGCCGCAAAGGCCGCTGGAGCGCCATTTCCGACCACTCCCTGCGCATCACCCTCGACGACAAGAAAGACCCCGATTACACGCTGGAAATCGTGTCCCTGGAAAACGACGTGCTGAAAGTGCGCCGGGTAGAACCCTAGCCCCATGCAACTATCCGGCGGGCATGAGGCTCACATAGAAGGACTAATCTCCTTGTCTTATGCGTGCTTCCTACCTTCTATGCTTCGTATTGCTCATCTTACTGAGCGGTTGCAAGAAAGAACAATCCTCGGTGCCAGCTGAACTGTTGTTCGGCCAGACCTGGTACAACACCTTCCAGGAAGACGGGGATGAGTTCCTTGTCTTCAAGCGGGAGCCCCCCACGGGCCGGGGCTACGAGAGCTTTCGGTTAGAGGCCGATGGCCAGTTCCAGGAGCAAGGCATAGCCCCCGCCGATGGCGTGGAATTTCGCCCCGGCATCTGGACCCGGGAAGACGCCAACAAGTACCGCATTCGGTTTCTTGACAATACGTGGCAAGGGTATTTGCTGGAGGTTAGGCTGATAGACAAGCAAACCTTGCACGCTCGCCGTGTGCACTAGTCTGGGCGGCACTTGGGCTTCTTTCGTAGCTTGCGGGCTATGAATTACTGGCTCGTTAAATCTGAACCCGCGGCCTACTCCTGGGCCGATTTCACCCGCGACGGCGGCACCGACTGGACTGGCGTCCGTAACTTTCAGGCCCGCAACTTTCTGCAGCAAATGCAGCCCGGCGACCTGGTGCTGTACTACCACAGCGTCACGGACAAGCAGGTAGTGGGTATTGCTGCCGTGGCCGCCCCCGCCGCCCCCGATACTACGGCCGAGGAAGGCAGCAACTGGGTGGCCGTGCACCTGAAGCCCCACCAGCCCCTACCCCGCCCGGTGTCCCTGGCCCAGATCAAGCAGGACGCCCGCCTCACCCAAATCGGGCTGCTGCGTCAGTCGCGGCTTTCCGTAATGCCCCTGAAACCCGAAGAATTCGACGTGCTGCTGGAGCTAGGCAGCTAAGCGGCCGGGCCGATTTTGGGCTTGTATGCTACCCTTGCTGGCCTCAGCAGGGGTAGTGTTTTTTTAGGCCCGGGCAGGCCGCGCTATTCCTGCGAAAATGCCGTATGCAATCAGCCAGGAGCTAGGTGTTACGCGGCTTTCGCCGTATCTTACTTAGCCAGCGGTTTCTATTCCTTCTGGTCTTTGCTATGAAACGTCTGTACGTGTTGTTCAGCTTGTTGCTCTGCCTTCGGGCAGTGCTGGCCCAGAACCCCAAACTTCCGCCCAAACCTCCTCTGGAGCCCACCCAGCCCTACCGGCTGGAGCTGCCGCTGGAACGCTACACCAGCGACGTGCTGGTGCAGCCTCTGCCCGAAGACAGCAGTGTTGTGCTGCTGGTAGAAAAAGACCCCGTGCTGGCCGGCAAAACGGAGTACACCTTTCAGAAGTTTGACTACCGGCTGCGGCCCAGCAAAGTTGTTCCGCTGTCCGTACCGCGGGGTTACGAGTTCCGGCAGATTTGCGCGGAAGGCACCGATGTGTACGCCTTGTTTCAGGGCACCACGGAAGGCACCCTGTGGGTGGCGGCCTTCGACACCCGTACGGGCGAGCTGGGCACCGGCGAGTTCAAAACCAAGCGGGCCCGCGAGGTGCACGATTTGAAAGCCCTGGATGGCAACCTGTTTGTAACCGTAGAGGTGGAAATGCACCTGACCCTGTTGCTGCTGGATCTGAAGACGGCCACTTTCCGGTTTCTGCCTTCCGTGTATGAGCCCCTACCCGCCAGCTTTACCTTTCTGGCCGATTCCGTCACCAAGCGGGCCGAGCTGATTTTGAGCGAAACCAACGGCTTTAAGTCGCGGCTGCAGCTGAAGCAGCTCTCCGACAACGGGCAGCTGCTGCACTCTGAGTTTGTGCAGGCCGGCAGTGAGCGGGGCCTGCTGGAAGCCCAGCTTAGCCCCGGCGACAGCGCGGCCCGCCTGCTGGCCGGCACCTACACCCTGCGCGACTCCCGCTACTCCCAGGGCCTGTTTGCCGCCGATTTGAACGCGGGCGTAACTCCCACCGGGCAGCGCCGCTCCCTGCGCTACTACGACTTCCTGAACCTGAAGCACTTCTTCGACTTTATGAAGCCGGCCCGGGTAGCCCGCATGCGCCAGCGCAGTGAGCGGCTGAAAGCCACTGACCGCCAGTATCGCCACCGCTACCGCCTGCTCATGCATGACATGATGCCCACTCCTGACGGTTACGTGCTGGTGGCCGAGGTGTACTACCCGCGCTACAACTACAGCAGCACCTACAGCAACTTCGGGAGCCTGTACAACTACGGTTACCCCGGCCTGGGGGCATTTTCGCGCGCCTACAGCCCCATGGGCAGCCGCCGCAACGATGGGTACCGCACCACCCACACTCTGATCTGCGGCTTCGACCGGCAGGGCAACCTACTCTGGGACAACTCCTTTCTAATGAAAGAGGTGGAGCAGTTTTCCCTGCACGAAACGGTGCGGGTGCGCCCCCTCGCCGATGGCCGGCGGCTGGTTATGGCCTACCTGAAAGATGATGACTTGTACTACAAGATAGTAGATCAGGCCGCCCCTGCCCCCAACGACTGGCAGGTGAAACTGCAAACCAACACCACGGGCGCCCCCGAGAAATCAGTGAATACCCAGCAGGAGCACCTGACCGCTTGGTATGGCAGCCGCTTCCTGGCTTCCGGCTACCAACACGTTAACCCAGAGAAGGGTCAGAGCCGTGAGGTCTTCTTTGTGAACGTTATCGAGTTTCGGTAAGCGTTACACATTAGATTCAGCGCAGCTCTTTTGCCGGTTTACTGCATCAAAAAAGGCTACCTCACACGAGTGGGGTAGCCTTTTTTGGTATACGGGCCTGACTTTAGGCGGGGCCAGCGGGTGGCCCCGGCTTGCGGAGCCGGTTAGTTACCCGTTTGGCTGATTACGTTGGGCAGCACTTTGGAAAGCTGGCCGACCTGCTCGCGGGTGAAGTTGCCGGCCACCGACACCAGCACGAATGAATCGGCGGCTTCCTGCTTGCCTACCGCCACAAACTCCGTGACCCGGCCGCCCTGCTCGCGCACGGAGTAGCGCAGCTGGTTGGGGTTGTCGGCGGAGGCGGAAATGGGCAGGGGCGTGTACCGCTCATTGGCCAGCAAACCCTCTACCTCCTTGTCCAAGCCTTCCGTGACCAGGTTACGGGCGCTACCGGTGGTAGGCGCGAAGGTGATGATTTTAGCGCTGCGGATGGAAGTAAGCGCTTGGGTAATGTCATTGTCGCCCCCGATTTTGGCAATACGGCCCAGCAGAAACCGGGTGGTCAGGCCGGCGCTCCAGTCGGTAGCCTTGAAGCCAGGCCGGTTTTCATACTTATTGAAAAACTCAGCGACGGTGCGTGCCGGGGAGCCGGGCCCGCTGGCGCGGCAGCCGGCCAGCACCATCAGGGCCAGGGCCAGCAAAAAGGAAAAGTGACGAAGTTTCATGAGGTTGAAATAAGGAGGAAATTTTCAGTTTCTACGGAGTGCCCGCCGAACCGTTCCTGCGGCCCGGCACCTACGGGCGCTGCCAAGCCGAAGAGGCCATAAAAAAAGCGGCGCACCACGTGGTACGCCGCTTTTTTGCAGGGTGCTACCGCGCCTTACGGCTGGGGAGCATTCGGGATGAAGAATTCAAACTTGAACTCTACCCGACGGTTCTGCGACATGTTTTTCGCTGAGGTGTTCGGAGCGGCGGGCTCCGATTCGCCGCGACCTTCCGTCACGATGCGAGCCGGGTCAACCCGTTTGCCGGTGAAGTAGCGCTTCACCGAGCCGGCCCGACGCTCTGACAGCGCCTGGTTGTACTCATCGGTACCGCGCGAGTCGGCGTGGCCGATAACCCGGAGGCTGTACTCAGGGTGGTCGTTCAGGGCTTTCACCATCTTATCGAGCGTGCCGTACGAGGTGCGCTTAATCACGGTGCTGTTGGTTTCAAAGCGGATGGGTTGCTCCAGCTTACGTACGCCCGGATCAATTTCCATGGGGCAGCCATTAGCATCTACGCGGGCACCACGGGGGGTATCGGGGCACTTATCCGCGTTGTCCGGAACACCGTCACCGTCGGCGTCAACTACCAGCGGGCAGCCGTTAGCATCTACCTGCGTACCAGCCGGCGTGCCGGGGCACTTATCGTTCTGGTCAGCTACGCCGTCACCGTCGGCATCGGGGCAGCCGCGCAGAGCGGGCAGGCCAGCCTGGTCGGGGCACTGGTCGTCTTTGTCAGCCACGCCGTCGTTGTCACGGTCGGGGCAGCCTTGCATAGCGGCCGTACCGGCTTCAGTCGGGCACTGATCCTGGTAATCTGGAACGCCGTCCTTGTCGCCGTCGAGGGGGCAGCCGTTTTCATCAACAGCTACGCCGGCGGGCGTGTCGGGGCACTTGTCTTTGCGGTCAGAAACACCGTCACCGTCGGTATCCTTGGCTTTGCCCAGGGCAAAGTTCAGGCCTACGGTATGCTGCAGGAACTTGTCGTCCCACTTGTTGTCGTCGCGGGCAGGATCGCCGTCGATGTTGGCGTTCAGCGGAATGTGCTGACCGGTCTGCACGAACAGGCCTACCCCCTCACCCAGGCGGAAGTTGATACCGGCTGCCCCGAACAGGTCGAAGTAGCTCTTGTCCTGGTCGGTGTTGATGGTTTGGTTGTTGCGGAAGATGGTGCCTTCGCGGCTGGTGTACGTCCAGCCCGGTGCGGCCAGCAGGTAGGGCTGAATGAAGGCGTCTTCCTTCAGGGCCCAACCGTTGTTGAGCTTCAGCTTCAGGCCCAGGTTCACGTTCACTACGTTGGTAGCGAAGTTGCTGCCGAAGTACGGAGCACCGGCCGGGGCATTTTTCTTGAACTCCACATAGTTGCCGCTCAGCTGCAGATCAAGGCCGCTGGAGAGGTAACGGCTAATGGTGATGCCAGGCGCGTACTTGTTCTCGCTCCACTTCCAGTAGTCGGAGCCGAAGTTGCCCTTGTACTGCATGGCACTCACGTTTAGGCCGATAGCCGTCCTGCGGTCGGCGGTCTGGGCCTGGGCCTTCGGGGCTGCCGCCAGAAGCGTCAGACCCAGGGCCGTTGATGTTGCTAAAAGATGTCTCATGAGGGCGAAATTAGGTGGAAGAATTGCACAGGTGGGAGCCGCCACCATCCGGGCGGCATGCCTCCGAACTATCCGCCTATACCTTCCCTTGTCCAATAAAGTTGCCCCGGCACCGGCAAAAAGCCATTTTGACCGGTATTTTTCCTGGCACAAACCCTACATATTCAGTTAATTATATTCACACACGGCAATATTAAGCCGATTTGTACTCCTAGCTTAACAGTAAAAGTTTTTCTACGATAAAATCAATTAAATAAAATGTAAAAAAAGAAGACGCTCCGGCTACGAAGCGTCTTCTTGGGGGCAGCTAGACTGTAGAATAGCTGTCGGCTACTAGCTCTGGCGCTGCATCAGCCGCTCAATGTCGGCGACCTCCAGCGGAATATTCTTCATCAGGTCCTCATTGCCGGATTTGGTGATGAGAATATCATTTTCCAGTCGGATGCCCAGGCCTTCTTCCCGGATGTAAATGCCCGGTTCGCAGGTGTACACCATGCCTGGCTCGAATACGCGGTACTTGGCGCCCACGTCGTGCACATCGAGGCCGAGGTAGTGGCTGGTGCCGTGCATGAAATACTTCTTATAGAGCGGGGCGGCCGGGTCCTGGTTTTTCACCTCCGACTCATTCAGCAGATCCAGCTTAATAAGCTCCTGCTCCATGTTGCGGCCCACAGCGGCGTGGTATTCCTCAATGTTATTGCCAGCCACCAGCTGGGAGGTAGCAAATTTCATTACGCGCAGCACCGCCTCGTACACATCGCGCTGGCGCTTCGTGAACTTGCCGTTCACGGGGATGGAGCGCGAGAGGTCGGCGGCGTAGTTGGCAAACTCAGCTCCGAAGTCCAGCAGCAGCACGTCGCCATCCTGGCACTGCCGGTCGTTGCTGACGTAGTGCAGAATGCAGGCGTTGGCTCCGCTGGCAATAATGGAGCCGTAGGCTGGGCCGCGGGAGCCGTTGCGCAGGAACTCGTGGAAGATTTCAGCCTCAATTTCATACTCCATCACGCCGGGCCGCACAAAGCCCAGCAGGCGGCGGAAGGCTTGCTCGGTAATGTCGGCGGCGCGGCGCATCAGCCGGATTTCCTCGTCGCTCTTGATGGCGCGTAGGTGGTGCAGGATGGGCGCGGCACGGCGGTAGGTGTGCAGGGGGTAGGCCTCGCGCATCCACTTGATGAAGCGGGCGTCGCGGGTTTCTACCTCTACCACCGAGCGGATATGCTCGTTGGTGTTCAGGAACACGTTTTCGGCCTCGTTCATAAGGGCGGGCAGCACCGTTTTAAACGAATCGAGCCACATGATGGTACGCACGCCGGTTTGCGCGCGGGCCTGCTCCTTGGTCAGCTTGTAGCCTTCCCAGACCAGAATGTGCTCGGAGGTTTCCTTCAGAAAAAGGATTTCGCGGTACTGGGGCAGCACGGCATCTGGGAAAAGCACCAGGATGCTTTCCTCCTGATCGACGCCGGAGAGGTAGAACAGGTCGTTATTCTGGCGGAAGGGCATGGTGCCATCCGCGTTGGTGGGCATGACGTCGTTGGAGTGGAAAATGGCCAGGGAAGCCGGGGGCAGCTGCTGGGTGAAGCGGCGGCGGTTCTCAACAAACAGTTCGGGCGCGATAGAGCCGTAGCGCATGGGCGGAAAGCGGAAAAGGTGGCACAAACGAAAACCAGAAAAAGCCGCCGAAGCGGCCGGGGCAAGTTAGGCAGAAGCCGGCGGCTTTAGCCGCTTCCGGGTAGTTAGTTCGGGCCGCCGGGCCCGGTCCGGCGCCGAAGGCATCGGACCAGCACTTTTGCGGGCGTTTAAGGCTATCTGCCTACTACCTGACGCCCGCCCGGGTCCGGCCGGGCAGGTGTCGGCAACTATACCAGCCGGAAGGCTTCGGCGCCTGACCGGGTTACCCAGGAACCTCTTGGGCGGGCGACATTCTGTAATCGGCCAGTAACCAGCCGCTTCCGCCGGGTAATAAGACAAAAAGGCGGCGAACCTGCGGCTAAGCGGTATCTTTGTAGCCCGCTATTGCACTATGCCTGAGCCCGCCAACCATTCCGCCGTCCTGCTTATTCAAACTGCCTTCATCGGCGACGTGATTCTGGCCACGGCGCTGCTGGAGCATCTGCACCGCACGGAGCCCGGTACGCCCGTCGATTTTCTGGTGCGCAAAGGCAACGAGGGGCTGCTTAAAAACCACCCGCATGTGCGGCAGGTGCTTATCTGGGATAAGAAGAAAGACAAATACCGCGGGCTGTGGCGCCTGCTTCAGCAGGTTCGTCGCGCCGATTACGGGCGCGTCGTGACGCTGCAGCGGTTTGCCTCCACGGGTTTCCTGACGGCGTTTTCGGGGGCTCCGGAGCGGATTGGGTTTGATAAGAACCCGTTTGCTTTCCGCTTTACCAAGGCTGTGCCGCACGTAATGGGTGCGGGCGTGCATGAAGTATCCCGGAACCTGCACCTGCTGGACCCGGCTTACGCGGGCCCGGTTACGCCGCCCCGCCTCTACCCTACCCCCGCCGATGAAGCTGCTGCGGCCGAAGCGGCAGCGCTGGCCGGGGGTCGGCCTTATATCTGTATCGCGCCTACCTCGGTGTGGTTTACCAAGCAGTTTCCGGAGGAGCAGTGGCTGAAGCTGCTGGCGGCCCTGCCCCCACAGTACACCGTGTTTCTGCTGGGCGGCCCGCCCGACGTGGAAGGCTGCGAGCGAATCAGGGCGGCCACTACCCGCGCGGGAGTTATAAACCTGGCCGGAAAGCTCTCGTTGCTGGCCTCGGCGGCCCTGATGCGGGGCGCTACCCTCAACTACGTCAACGACTCGGCACCCATGCACCTGTGCTCAGCGGTGGGGGCGCCCGTGTGCGCCGTGTACTGCTCCACGGTCCCGTACTTCGGGTTTGGGCCGCTCAGTCCGTTTTCGAGGGTAGTGCAGATTGAAGAGAAGCTGGAATGTCAGCCCTGCGGCCTGCATGGCTACCGCAAGTGCCCGCTCGGCCATTTCCGCTGCGCCCACGGCATCCGGACCTCGCAGTTGCTGGCGGCTCTGGCAGAAAGTGAGATGGTGAAATAATGAACTGGTGAGCTGTCATGGCGAGGGCATCGAAGCCATCCTTACCTCCCTTCTGTGATTAGCCTAATAACGTGACAAGGCCTTGACGCTACCATACGTCAAGGCTTTATCACATCTTAAGGGGTAGGCTGTTGGTCAGAAAGGATAGCTCCGCTCGCCATGACAATTCGCCCGTTCACTATTTTACCATCTCACCATTTCCCCTTCGCGTACCTTTGCAACCACGCGCATGGCTGCGTGGTTATACAGGGCCGGGACTGATATATTCCAGCTCCGAACCTATCCAAGACCCCATCAAATGTCTGATTACGACCTGTACGAGTTGCCTAACGGCATCCGGGTTCTGCATAAACAAGTTCTGCACACCAAAATCGCGCACTGCGGCTTCCTGCTGGATATTGGCTCCCGCGACGAAAAGCCTCACCAGCTGGGGCTGGCGCACTTCTGGGAGCACATGGCCTTCAAAGGCACCGAAAAGCGCAAGAGCTTCCACATTCTCAACCGCCTCGAAACTGTGGGCGGCGAGCTGAACGCTTATACTACCAAGGAGAAAATCTGCTTTTACGCCTCCCTGCTCAGCACCCACTTCGAGCGGGCCTTCGAGCTGCTCACGGACCTCACGTTCCATTCGGTGTTTCCCGAGAAGGAAATTGAGAAGGAGCGCGGCGTGATTCTGGAGGAAATGGCCATGTACCACGATGCGCCCGAGGACGCCATCATCGACGACTTCGACGACGTGGTATTTGCCCGCCACACCCTGGGCCACAACATCCTGGGCACCCGCGAAAGTGTTTCGGGCTTCCAGCAGGCCGATTTCCGGCAGTTTCTGCAGGAAAACGTACGCACCGACCGGCTGGTGTTCAGCTCCGTCAGCAACCTGCCCTTCAAGGAAGTAAAGCGCCTGGCCGACAAGTTTCTGGCTCCGGTGCCGGCCCAGCTGGGCGAGCGGCCACGGGTACCGTTTAGCGGCTACCAGCGCCTGGAGCGCATTGAGCGCAAACCCATTACCCAGGCCCACTGCCTGATTGGCGGCCCCGCCTATTCCACGCACGATGAGCGGCGAATTCCATTTATTCTGCTCAACAACCTGCTGGGCGGCCCCGGCATGAACTCACGCCTCAACCTGGCTGTGCGCGAGAAATACGGTTTGGTGTACACCATCGATTCCAGTTATTCGCCATACACCGATACCGGGCTATTCGGCATTTACTTCGGAACTGAGAAGAAGCAGGTAAACCGCACGATTTCTCTAGTGCAGAAGGAGCTGAAGCGCCTGCGGGAGCAGGCCCTAAGCACCTCCCAGCTGCACAAGGCGAAGGCCCAGTTAATGGGCCAACTGGCTATGGCGGAGGAAAGCAACGGAGGCTTCATGCAGCTGCTTGGTAACCGCACCCTCGATCTGGGCCGGGTAGAAAGCATCAACGAAATCTTCGACCAGGTGCACCGCATCACATCGTCGGAGCTGCTGGAACTGGCCAACGATATTCTCTGCGAAGACAACCTGAGCGTGCTCCAGTACGTGCCAGAGTAGCGGTAAAGTATGCCTCGTCCAAATCCAGTACATCTAGGTGCATTGCCCTCTATTGCTCCGGGTCATGAGTTTATGAACCGACGCGAGGTACAAGCGGCTGGGCTTCATCGTGACTGGATAAAAGGAATTTCGTCCTTGAATGGTTTTCCGGCTGAGGCTATAGTGCTATCCGGAGGCTATGAGGATGATTGGGATGCGGGTGCTACCATCTTATACACTGGTGAAGGTGGAAACTTGGAGGGAACGCAGGTTGCGGATCAAACATTGACGGGTGGTAATCTGGCTTTACACCGCAGCTTTGAGCAACAAACTCCTGTTCGAGTAATCCGCCAGATTCGCCCAGCCAGAATTCGTTCCTCCTGGTATTATCAGTATGCCGTACTTTACGTTGTGGCCAGTTGCTCCTATGAGCGAGGGCGCTCTGGTTTCATGATCTGGCGGTTTTTGTTGGAGCAGCTTTCCGATATTGTTCCTACTGCAACAAATCACGCTGACCTTCAGGAGCCATCCGTTGTGTATCAGCCAACACCACGCATTGCCAGTAATGTTAATCGATTGGTACGTGACACGCGCTTGATGCAGCAGGTAAAGCAACTATATGACTTTCACTGTCAGGTATGTCTGCAACGATTGGCAAATCAAGTGCGGCCGTACGCGGAAGCTGCTCACCTTCAGCCATTAGGTGCCCCACATCATGGTCCTGATACACTTGATAATCTGCTTTGCTTATGTCCTAACCATCATGTACTCTTAGACATGGGGGCTTGGACTCTGGATGATCATTTTAACATACAAGGTCTGCCGGGTACCTTACAGCTCAACCCAGCTCATCGCGTAAGGGTAGAATGGGCACGTTATCACCGGAACAACATCTATCAGGCTACGGGCAAGAAGCGTAAATAACTTACCTCTGGATATGGCAACTCCCTGTGGTACTTGTTTCTAACCTCCTCCTACCCCCGCACCCTACTCAAATGCCGGTTTTCGGTCACATTAGCTACTACCGGCCCGGCGACGTGCTGGCAAACCGGCTGGCGCTGAGCCGGGCGGGGCTGCACCGGCCCACCCGGGCCGGGGTGAGTGGCAGCGAGCTGGAAGGAGCCGACTCTATCATTCTGGCCGACCAGTACGAGGATGATGACTTTCGGGACGAAGATATCATCTACTCCGGCAGCGGGGGCCGCGACCCGCGCACCGGTCGGCAGGTTACTAACCAGGAAATGACGGGCCGAAACCTGATGCTGCGCCGTAGCCTGGAAACTGGTCAGCCCGTGCGCGTCTTCCGCAAAATCAACGATGAAACTGCCAGCGGCTACCGCTACGAAGGCCTCTACCAGGTAACCAGCGCCGTGTACGAGCCCGGCAAGTCCGGCTTTTTGGTCTGGAAGTTCCGGCTGGTGCCCGCTCCATGAGCTGTCCTTCCGACGCAGTAAGAATCTGGGGTATTGAACTCCACTGACTCAGCCTAGATTCAACCCGCGTCGGAAGCACAGGTTTTCCTGCACGAAATCCGTGCAATCCGATAAATCCGTCTAAATCCGTGATTCCCGACGAAGCCCAACTCTACGCCGACCGCCACACTACCCCCGAAAGCCCGCTGTTGGCCCGCCTCAACCGCGAAACGCATGTGCAGCTGCTGCACGCCCGTATGCTCTCGGGGCATGCCCAGGGCCGGCTCCTGAGCATGCTCAGCCACATGGTGCGGCCCCGGCGCATACTGGAGCTGGGTACGTTCACGGGCTACTCGGCCCTGTGCCTGGCCGAAGGGCTGGCCCCCGATGGCGTGCTGCACACCCTGGAGCAAAACCCGGAGCTGGAGGACCGCATCCGGCGCTACCTGCGCGAAGCGGGCCGGGAGCAGCAGATTCAGCTGCACATCGGCGACGCCCGCCAGCTGCTGCCGACCCTGGCCGAGACCTGGGACTTGGTGTTCATCGACGCCGATAAAATCAACAACGACACGTACTACGAGCTGGTGCTGCCCCGGGTGCGGCCGGGCGGGTTTCTGCTGATTGATAACGTACTGTGGGGCGGCAAGGTGCTGGATTCCTACCCCGTCAAAGCTTCCGATAAGGATACCCACGCCGTGCGCGCCTTCAATGATAAGGTGAAAGCCGATGAGCGGGTAGAAAACGTGTTGCTGCCCCTGCGCGACGGGCTGCTGCTGGTGCGCAAAAAGTAAGGTCACCCCGCTGTCGGCCCCGCTTGGCCCGGAATGGGAAGGAAAATAATTTGTTGATTCCCAACCTCCAGGGCAATAATCTGGCAGAACAAGCCGGCAGGCAGGAACCTGCGGCTAAACGATTAGGAAGATTTTGCGTCTATCCCGGCTAGTGACTTACTCTCGCCGCCTGATGCTAAAACGATTCCTACTTCTGCTGCTGCTCCTATCCGCCCTTACTGGCCTAACCCAGGCCCAGACTACTACCGTCAGCGGGCGGGTAGTGGATAGTAAAGACCAGTCGCCGCTCATTGGGGCCAACGTGCTGCTAACCCAACTCCCCGACTCCACCCGGCGCGGGGCCGCCGTGGAGGCCGATGGTTCCTTCGTGGTACCGGGGGTAGGGCCGGGCCGCTACGTGCTGACGGTTTCTTTTCTGGGCTACCAGAACCTGCGCCGCACGGTGGAGGTAGGGGCCGGGCAGCCCCTGGCCCTGGGCACGCTCGGGCTGCAGGCCGGCGGGGGCATTGCCCTGAAGGGCGTGGAAGTAGTAGGCCGGGCCGCGGCAGCCGTGCAAAAAGGCGACACGGCCCAGTTCAACGCGGGCTCCTTCAAAACCAACCCCGATGCCAACGCCCAGGACCTGATTACCAAAATGCCGGGCGTAACAGTGGACCCCGCCTCGGGCCGGGTGCAGGCCCAGGGCGAGCAGGTGCAGCGGGTGCTGGTAGATGGCAAAGAGTTTTTCGGGAATGACCCAGATGCCGTGCTCAAGAACATTCCGGCCGAGGTTATCGACAAGATTCAGGTGTACGACCGGGCCTCGGATCAGGCCCAGTTCACAGGCTTCGACGACGGAAACCAGCAGAAAACCATCAACATCGTAACCAAACCCAGCTTCCGCAACGGCACGTTCGGGCGGGTGCTGGCCGGCTACGGCCCCCAGGACGACCGGTACCGCGTGAGTGGCAACCTCAACCAGTTTAAGGGCAAGCAGCGCCTCTCGGTGGTGGCCCAGAGCAACAACGTGAATGAGCAGAACTTCGGCACGGAAGACCTGCTGGGGGTAGTGGGCTCCTCCCGCCAGGGCGGCGGGGGCGGCCAGGGCCAGCGGGGCCAGGGCGGCGGCCGCGTGGGCGGCGGGGGCGGTCCGGGTGGCGGCGGAGGTGGTGGCGGCAATAATGCCGGCGACTTCCTGGTCAGCCAGCAGAGCGGCATCTCGAAAACCAACGCCCTGGGCCTGAACTACTCCGACACCTGGGGCACGAAAACCGAAGTGCAGGGCAGCTACTTTTTCAACCTCAGCGACAACACCAGCCGCACCAACCTGCTGCGCCGCTACGTGGCGCCCGCGGGCCAGACCCAAGACTTGCGCTACAACGAAAACTCCCTGGCCAGCAGCCGCAATATCAACAACCGCTTCAACCTGCGCCTCGACCACAAGTTCGACTCCTTGAACTCCTTGCTGTGGCGGCCCAGCCTTTCGGTGCAGCGCAACACCGGTACCAGCCTGCTCGATGGCCGCACTTTTGAAGCAACCGGCACTGAGGCGGGCACCGACCAGGGCACCAACAACAGCAACTACCGCTCGGCCCTGACCGGGGTTACGGCCACCAATCAGCTGCTGTACCGCCACCGGTTTCAGCGCCGCGGCCGTACCTTTTCGCTGGGCCTGAACACGAGCTACAACACCAAGGACGGCGACAACAACCTGCTCTCCAACACGGCCTTCCGGCGCCGCGACACGCTGCGCACCACTACGCTTAACCAGTTCTCGGAGCTGGAGCAGACGGGCTGGGCCTGGACCGGCAACGCTAACTACACCGAGCCGCTGGGCCAGAACAGCATTCTGCAGCTGGGCTACTCCATTTCCTACACCCCCAACGACTCCGACAAGAAAACCTACAACTTCTCGCCCGGCGAGCAGCGCTACTCCATCCTGAACGACACGCTGAGCAACGTGTTCCGGAGCCGCTACCTCACCAACACCGGCGAGGTTACCTACCGCTTCCAGACCAAGGACTTCCAGTGGGCAGTGGGTGCGGCCGTGCAGAGCGCCCAGCTTCGCAGCGACCAGGAGTTTCCGCGCCCCGGCACCACCAACCGCACCTTCCTGAACGTGCTGCCCAACGCCCAGCTGCGCTACAACTTCTCGAAGCAGCAGAACCTGCGGGTGAATTACCGCATGAACACCAACCCGCCCAGCATCAGCCAGCTGCAGGAGGTAGTCAACAACTCCAATCCGCTGCAGCTGACCACCGGCAACCCCAACCTGCGCCAGGAAAACCGCCACAACCTGTTTGTGCGCTACTCCTCCGCAGTGCCCGAGAAATCAACGTCGTTTTTTGCTTTGCTGGGGGGCTCCTACATCGATAACTACATCACCAACAACACGATTTATGCTGGCGCCGAGCCCTTGGTCGTGGGTGGGGTAGTCATTCCGGCCGGGGGGCAGCTCACGCGGCCCGTCAACCTCAACCAGCAGTACTCGCTGCGCTCCTTTATCAACTACAGCCTGCCGCTGGCCTTTATCAAGTCCAACCTCAACCTGAATGCCAACGCTACCTATTCCCAAACGCCAGGCCTGGTGTTTGGGGAACTGAACTACAGCCGCACGCCCAACGTGGGGCTGGGCGTGGTGCTGAGCAGCAACATCAGCCCCGAGCTGGACTTTACGCTCTCGTCTAACTCCAGCCAGAGCTACGTGCGCAACACCCTGCGCCAGCAGCTCAACAGCCGCTTTTTCCGCCAGAACACCAGTCTGCGCTTCAACTGGATTGTGGTTAAGGGCATTACGGTTCAGTCAGATGTGAACCACCAGCTGTTTACGGGCCTTTCGGCCGGCTACAACCGAAACTTTGTGCTCTGGAACGCCTCCGTGGGCAAAAAGCTGGGCCAGAAGCAGCAGGCCGAAGTCAAGCTGTTCGCCTTTGATTTGCTGGGCCAGAACAACAGCATCCAGCGGAACATCACGGCCGCTTACACCGAGGACATTCAAACCAACATTCTGCAGCGCTACTTCATGCTGATGTTCACTTACAACATTCGTAGCTTCGGCGGCTCGGGCCGCCCCGATGCCCTGCCCGGCCCCGGTGGCCCCCGCCCAGACGGACAGCGCCCCGGCGGACAGCGGCCCGGCGGGTTCGGGGGACCTCCTCCCGGCGGGGGCATGTAGCGCCCTACCCCACTCAGCCAGCCCAAGGCTCCTGCTTCTAGTGGGGGCCTTGCGCGTTTCCGGGGGGTAGGAAACGGTGCAGTAGTCAGGGGCCGCCACTGAGTAGTATTTTGCCATTCTGTTGGATTTGCGCCGGAGAGGCCCCTCGGCACCCGATTTTTCCTCTACTTTGTAGGCTGACAGGGCCGGCAGCGCATACGAGGGCGGCCCTGCCCTTTGCTTGCCTGTATATGAGACGAATTGTACTCCTGCTTTTTTTCCTGCTGCCACTGCTGGCCACCGCGCAAACCGTGCCGGTGCCAACAAACCTGAGTCTGGCGGGCCTGCGCCTGCGCCTGACTGATGGGGGCCGCAACGCCATTCAGCAAAAAGTAGATGCCCTACGCCGCCACCCGGCTTCCTTTCAGGCGCGGGTAGTGCTGGCCGATGCCTACTTCCCGCTTATTGACCGGGTATTTCAGCAGGAAGGCTTACCTCTGGACTTTCACTTTCTGGCCTTGCAGGAAAGCGGCCTGCAGGGCGACGCGCAAAGCATTCATGATGCCGTGGGCTACTGGCAGTTCAAACGCGAGTCGGCCGCCGATTTTGGCCTGCTCATGAACGATGCCGTGGATGAGCGCAAGCACATTGTGGCTTCCTCGAAAGCGGCGGCGCAATACCTGCTGCGCAACAACAAGGTGCTGCGCAACTGGGCCAATAGTCTGCTTAGCTACAACCTGGGCCTTACCGGCACCAAGCCTTACACCCTACCCACGGATGCCGACGCTACGGAGGTGGAAATCTCGGAGCAGACTCACCCCTATATTCTTACCTTCCTGGCGCATAAAGTGGCTTTTGAGCCGGCCGTGGGGTTGAACACGCGGCCGCCGCTGCTGTTCCAGGAGTTTCCGGCTCCGGCGGGCAAGCCTTTGTCGATTATGGCCCAGGCCCTGCAGCAAAACCCCGAGGAGCTAGCTAAGCATAACCGCTGGCTGCTTGCCCCGTCCGTACCCACCGACCGGGTGTACACTATGCTGGTGCCCATCACCGATCCGCTGCAGCTCACGGCCCTGGCTGCCCAGCAGAAAAACGCTACCGCCGGCCAGCTGCTCAACCAGCCCACCGCTGACCCCGAAAACGCCGATTTCGTGCGCGTTAACGGCCTGCGGGCCCTGATAGCCCTACCCGGCGACACCAAGGAAAGCCTGGCTAAGCGGGCTGGCCTGAAGATGCGGAAGTTCATGCAGTACAATGACCTGTTTGCTTTCGATAACATCGTAACCGGCCAGCCCTACTTCGTGCAGAAGAAGCGCGACAAAGCGGCCGTAGAATACCACGTAGCCCGCCCCGGCGAAAGTGTGGCCACCGTATCGCAGAAATACGGCATGCGGGCCAAGGCCATCTGGAGCAAAAACCGCATGCCCCGCAACGAGGAACTGCGTCCGGGCCGGGTGCTGTGGCTGCAGCACACCCGCCCCAAAAACGTGCCCGTAGAGTACGCCGATGGCAACAATGCCACGGCCTTGGCTGCTTTCGAGAAGCCGGTAACGGCGCCCGCTCAGGCCGCTCCGGCTGCCACTGCCCCGGCAGTGCCCACCAAGCAGCCGGAAAAGAAACGCAAGACCGACGAGGCCGAGCCTTATATGGGCCGCACTGCTGGCTCGGCCCGGATTCTGGAAGACGCCGTGGAAGAGGAAAGCAGCACCGTTGTGCAGCCCGACAGCGCCACCGACGAGCACACGGAAAACCTCAACAACCTGCCCCCTACCCCCGTCGTTACCCCGAGCAGCCCGGAGCGCCCTACCCCGGTAGCGCCCAGAAAGCCTTTGCCCACGGCCGCCCCCGTGGCCGATGAGCCGGCGGCAAGCCAGGCCGCGCCCGAGCCCGCCGAACAACCCCTACCCCCCGCAACGCGGCCAGTCGCTACTTCTGCGCCCGTTGCCGCGCCTACCCCTACCCCCGCTACTAAGCCCCAGGCTCCCGCAGCCGCAACTGCACCGGCTACCAGTCGGCCGGTGCCGCCGACCATAATTGCCCCGACTGCCGCGCCAACAGAGGCCATTCCGGCCAATGGCCTGCATACCGTGCAGCCCAAGGAAAACCTGTATTCGGTGGCTCGCCGCTTTGGCCTGCGCCCCGCTGACATTGTACTGTGGAACAATCTGCCCCAGAATCCTTCCCTGCGTATCGGGCAGGTGCTGCGGCTGACGGCCCCAGACGATGCCGCAACGCCCGCCGAGCCGGCCACCCCGGCCCTCCCCTCGCGGCCCGCACCGGCGGCTCCCCGGCCCACGGTCCCGGCACCCGCACCGACTTCTGCTGCCAGCGTGCAGCATACCGTGCTACCCGGCGAGACGATGTACAGCATCTCCCGCAAGTACAAAGTCACTATTAAGCAGATTATGGAGTGGAACAGCAAGCCCGATTTTGCCGTGAAGCCCGGCGAAGTACTCCTGATTAAGCCGGCACAATAGCCCAAGCTCCTTTCGTATATCCTTTTTCGAGTCCGTTTTTATTACCTCATGCGTTTCGTTTTCCGCACCCTGGTGCTGGCTGGCTTGTCTTTCGGTGCTTTTGCGGCCCGGGCCCAGCAAACAACTCCTACCCCCACTCTCTCCGACGACTCGATACGAGTAATGTCCGGGCTGGTGCAAACCAGCGTCCGGCAGCTCCGGGCCATCTACTTCGAGCCCAACGATGCCCGCGCCGCCGAGCTTATTGACAAAGCATTGGTAGAAATTCCGGTTCTGAATCAGCGCCTGAGCCACTACACCGCCAGCTTGCCGCGGGAGCAGCAGCAACAGTTGGCCCAGCGCCTGCGCCGTCAGCCCTGGCAGGTAGAGCTTAACACGCTGCTGCGGAGCCCACAGTTTAAGGGGTTTGATGCCCGCGCCGCTAAAAATCCGAGCCTCAAGCTCGCGGCCGAACGCCTCCGCGCCTCCGGTTTTCTGGGCACTTCCCGGGCAGCCACCGCTGCTACCAGTCCGGCAGCGCCCGGCGTAGCGGCCGCCCCGGCAGCTACTGCGGCCCCGTCCAAGCCCCAGCCGGCCGTAGTAGCGGCTGCCGCAGCTCCCAAAACGCAAGCCTTGGCCCCTACCCCGAAAGCGGCGGCCAACCCGGCGCATCACACCGTGCAGAAAGGCGAAACCCTGTTCAGCATCTCGCGGCAGTATGGCGTTACGCCTACTCAGCTGCAGGAGTGGAACGACAAGTCCGATAACGGGGTGAAGGTGGGAGAAGTGCTGGTGGTGGAAGCCGCCAAGTAAGCCGAGGCTATTTCCGGGTCTTAACAAGCAAGAAGGCAGCCCGCTTGGGCTGCCTTCTTGCTTGTTACTTCTTATAGTTACTTACCTGACAACTATTTACCCGGCCTTAAAAAAGCCAGCACGAATGGCAGCCTACTGCCAGAAGCGGGGCCGCACGTTGGTACCGCGCCGGCGGCAGTCGATGCACTCCACTGTCTCGTACAGATAGTAGGGCGTGGGGTTGCCCCGCTTATAGAGCACATTGACCGGAATGGCAATACCGGTCCGGAAAAAGTCGATAACCTGTTCCGGCGAGGGCTGCGGGCCCGAGGTAGGCGTGGTAGTAAACTGCGGAATGGTATCAAGCGGATAGCAGCCCTCGTAACCCGTCCGGAAGCGCCAGTCGCCCGGCAGCTGCTCGGGCGTGATAAACAAGCGCTTCTCGGTTACGGACTGAACGCCCACAAACCCCAGCACCTTTTCTCCGGCATCGGTCAGGCAGCGGATGTTGCCCGTCAGCTCTGAGGGCAGGGGGTCAAACAGGGTCCCGATGTCCTCGGTGTTCTTGCGCAGCAGCTCCCAGTAGGTGTACTCCTCGGCTGTCAGGGCATACTGCTTTACCAGAATGCTGTACTTGAAGCGGAGCTTGCCGGAGGTAGGCGGCAGCAGCGTCAGGGGCTGGCGCGAAACCACGTCCTGGCTCAGGCGGGCGGTAGTACCGAGCTTAATGGTGGTGGAGGTTTCTGAAGCCCAGCAGTGGTAAATGTCTTCCTTGCGGTCCACGAGCCGCCCGTTCTGGTACTCCAGCACGGAGTTGGCCGCCGAGGTAAACTCCCAGGTTTCCTCGTAGCTCCAGCGGTAGTAGCGGCTCTGGCGGGAGTCGTCGTGCGCATTCACGTACAGTTGCACTCCCGAGCTGCCCGCCTGCCAGGAAACCGAGTCGATGGGGGGCGTACTTCGGGCGGCAGCGAATTCCGACACGTACTCTTTCTGGTCGGCCGTGGTCAGGTGCAACCGCACGCGGGTGCCCGGGCGTAGCGCCAGTGCCGCCGAGGTGTACGTGCCGGCCAGGCCTTCTGCCAATGCGTACCGCTGCCCGCCTTCTTCCTCAATATAAATGCGCGCCTGAGTTTCGGGCGGCGGTGGTCCGCCCTGGTTCAGGCTCTGGGTGCGCGAAAGACGAATGTTGCTCACGCCCTGGCTGTTGATGCTGCCATCTACTACCAGATAGTTGGCCGAAGCCTGTACCACATCGGGCGCAAACGGCTCGATGCAGCCGGCCAGCAACGCCAGGCCCGCGCCCAGCAGCCGGTGCAACATAGTTCGGGATATCATATTCTACTACTAATCGGGGAAGTGGGAAGATAGGGCAGATCAGCCAGAATATTGCTGCCCCAGCCCTACCCCCCGGCACCAGCCGAACCCTAGCCGCTGGTTTGATTGTTAGGGGTTGGTGGCGCGGCGGCCTGCCGGGGTAAGTAGCCAGACTGACAATACACAAAAACATCGGCCGCTGCAACGTTTCCTTTCCCCTGCCTCGGCGGTAACTTTACTTTCCGCTTAGCGCCCTAATGGCGCGAAGCCCGTTTGCCCATGCCCGTATTCTCGCACCTGCACTGCCACACCCAATATTCCCTGCTCGACGGTCAGGCCAGTATTTCGGCCCTGATGAAAAAGGCCCAGGCCGATGGCATGCCCGCCGTAGCTCTCACCGACCACGGCAACATGTTCGGGGCCTTCAACTTTGTGGCCGAGGCGAATAAATACAACGTGAAGCCTATTGTGGGCTGCGAGTTTTACCTGGTAGAGGACCGGCACAAAAAGCAGTTCAGCCGCGAGAAGGGCGAGCGGGACAACCGCTACCACCAGCTCCTGCTGGCCAAGGACCAGGCCGGCTACCAGAACCTGGCCAAGCTCTGCTCCATGAGCTTCATTGAAGGCGTGTACTCCAAGTATCCGCGCATTGATAAGGAGTTGCTGCTGCAGTACAGTGAGGGTCTGATTGCCACTTCCTGCTGCATCGGGGCCGAGGTTCCGCAGGCCCTGCTCTGGAAAACGGAAGAAGAAGCAGAGAAACTGCTGAAGTGGTGGCTGGATGTGTTTGGCGAGGACTACTACATCGAAATTCAGCGCCACGGCATCGAGAATATCGACAATACCGGCAAAAGCCAGGAAGACCTAAACCAGATTCTGCTGAAGTGGGCGAAGAAATATAACGTCAAGGTTATCTGCACCAACGACTCGCACTACGTAAATCAGGAGGACTTCGCGCCCCACGATTTGCTGTTGTGCGTGAATACGGGCGAGGAGCACAGCATTCCGGTCGGTGATTTCCAGACCAAGTATTTCCGCCTGATGTCGGGCGAGGGCAAGGTGCTATATGACCACCTCGACAACCTGCGCCCCCTGGCTTCCTCCGACGACCAGGTGCGCCGCCAGCTCATGCGCATTGATGAGGAAGCCCAGATGCCCCGGCCTCGCTCCCGCTTCGGCTTCCCCAACGACCAGTTCTACTTCAAGAGCCAGGACGAGATGAACCACCTATTCCGGGACGTGCCGGAAAGCGTGGATAACACCAACGAAATCGTCGATAAAATCACGCCGCCCAAGCTGCAGCGCGATATTCTGCTGCCCAACTTCCCCATTCCCGCGCCGTTCGCCAACGCCGACGAGTTTCTGCGCGAGCTGACGTACGTGGGGGCTTTCGGGCCGAGTGCGGGCAAAGGCATCGTGACGATGACCAAGCCGCCCCGCTACTCCGAGCGCACCCCCGAAATTGAGGAGCGCCTGGATTACGAGCTGCGCATCATCGAGACGATGGGCTTCGCCGGCTACTTCCTTATCACCCAGGACTTTATCAACCATGGCCGTAGTGTGGGCGTAGCCGTGGGCCCGGGCCGGGGCTCGGCGGCTGGTTCGGCCGTAGCCTACTGCGTGGGTATCACCAACATCGACCCGATTAAGTACTCCCTGCTGTTCGAGCGTTTCCTGAACCCGGAGCGCGTGTCGATGCCCGATATTGACATCGACTTTGACGACGTGAACCGCCAGCGGGTGATTGACTACGTGGTGGACAAGTACGGCAAAACCCAGGTGGCCCAGATCATCACCTTTGGTACCATGGCCGCCAAAAGCTCTATCAAGGACGTAGCCCGGGCCATGGAGCTACCCCTGCCCCTGACCAATGAGCTGGCCAAGATGGTGCCGGAAAAGCCCGGCACTACCCTGGCCGGCGCCTTCGCCGAAAACCAGGAGCTGGACATGATCCGCCGCGACGACGCGCCCGACAACCTCCGGGGTCAGATTCTGCGCCTCGCGGAAAAGCTGGAAGGCTCGGTGCGCAACACCGGCATCCACGCCGCCGGCGTCATCATCGCCCCCGACGACATCACGAAGTACATTCCGGTTTCGACTTCCAAAGACTCGGACCTGCTCGTGACGCAGTTCGACGGCAAGGTCATTGAGAGTGCGGGGATGCTGAAGATGGACTTCCTGGGGCTCAAGACGCTGACCATCATCGTCGATGCCCTGGAGCTCATCAAGAAAAACCACGGGGTTGATATCAACATCGACGATATCCCGCTCGACGACCCCAAAACCTACGAGCTCTACCAGCGCGGCGACACGATTGGCACATTCCAGTTTGAATCGGAGGGCATGCGCATGTACCTCAAGGACCTCAAGCCCACCAACATTGAGGACCTGATTGCCATGAACGCCTTGTACCGGCCGGGCCCGATGCAGTTCATCCCGAACTTCATTAACCGCAAGCACGGGCGCGAGGAAATTGACTACCCCCACGAACTGCTCGAACCCATCCTGAACTACTCTCAGGGCATTATGGTGTACCAGGAGCAGATCATGCAGACGGCCCAGATTCTGGCCGGCTACTCCCTGGGCGGCGCCGACCTGCTGCGCCGGGCCATGGGTAAGAAGGACATGAAGAAGATGGCCCTGGAGCGGGAGAAATTCTGTAAAGGCGCCCTGGAGCTGCACGGCATCAAGGAGAAGAAAGCCAACGAGGTGTTCGACGTAATGGAGAAGTTTGCGGCCTACGGCTTCAACCGCTCCCACTCCGCCGCCTACTCGGTGGTAGCCTACCAGACGGGCTACCTCAAGGCCAACTACCCTGCCGAGTACATGGCCGCCGTGCTCACCAACAACATGTCGGATATCAAGAAGGTGACCTTCTTTATCGAGGAAGCGCGCCGCCAGGGGGTGCAGGTACTGGGACCCGACGTGAACGAATCCATCCTGAAGTTCAACGTAAACGAAAAGGGTCAGATCCGCTTCGGTATGGCCGCCGTGAAGGGCGCCGGCGAGGCCGCCATTGAAAGCATCGTGGCCGAGCGGGAGAAAAAAGGCCCGTATTCCGACATTTTTGACTTCTCGAAGCGGGTAAACCTGCGGGCCGTGAATAAGAAAACGTTTGAAAGCCTGGCTCTGTCGGGGGCTTTCGACTCGTTTGAGCGTTACCACCGCCGGCAGTTCGTGGAGGCACCAACCGGCGACCAGAACCTCATCGACAAGGCCGTGAAGATGGGTCAGCAGTACCAGCAGGAGCAGGACTCGGCGCAGCAGAGCCTGTTTGGGGGCGGAGCCTTCGGGGCGGTAGCCATGCCCCTGCCCAAAGTGGCCGACATGGAGCCCTGGCCCGCTACCGAGCTGTTGCGCCGCGAAAAAGAGGTAGTAGGTTTCTACCTCTCCGGGCATCCCTTGGATGACTTCAAGCTGGAAATTGACTCCTACTGCACCTGCCCCCTCGACAAGGTGGAGAACTACAAGAACCGCGAGGTGACGGTAGCCGGACTGATTTCGAATGTGATGTTCAAGACCACCAAAACCGGCCAGCCCTTCGTGTCGTTCAGCGTGGAAGACTACGAGTCGAGCCTGAACCTGGCCTTGTTCCGCGACGACTACAGCCGCTTCTCGGCCCTGATTAACCCCCGCAACTACGACAAAGAGCAGGTGCCGCCCATGTACATCCGGGGCAAGTACGCCCAGCGCTTCCGCGACTCCGACCAATTCGAGTTCAAGATTCTGACCATGGAGCCCCTGTTCAATGTGGCTGAGAAGCTGGCCAATGGGGTACGTGTGCAGCTGGATCTGCGTACCATCACCGAGCCCTTCATGGACCGCTTTATGGAGGCCGTGGAAGGCTGCGCCGGCTCCAAGAAGCTTGAAATCAAGTTCGCCGAGCCCCACGAACACCTGACGGTAGATACCTACTCGCGTCGCTACCGCATCGAACCCAAGGAGTTCATCCGTAAAATGCGAGAAATGGAAATTGACGCTTGTCAGTTGATATAGTCTTTTGGCGAACTGATGTGGTCAAACGATGCGGATAGTGTTTCTTTTAAAGAACACTGTCCGCGTCGTTGCCATTTATGTCATTCATCAATGCCTCCGAATATTTTTTGCCTGATAAGCCTGCTGCTTATATGTGGTTGCAGTAAGCAACACCTTGATTCTGAAGCAGCCGTGCTGGGTGCTTGGCGAAACGTTTCAGAAGGTTCTGTATCAGGCGAGCCCAACGACCATATTTTCTTCACAAAGATTAATGGGCAGTTGCGTATGACAACTAGCCATTCTTTGGGGTTCCACACCATCCGGTTTAGCCCTGGTAACGATTCTATTACGGTAACCCAAGGCTGTTTGGGATATAAGCTACCCATGAGGCTTACTCACCATAAAGACAGCCTGATTTTTTTCGGGTTTATCCGATATGTCCGTATGGATACTAACGATTTTAAGAAAACAAGACGCACGTTTCTGAAAGGCCACTACAAAACTTCGCGGCTGAAATAAGTCCTTCTAATTAACCATAAAATATTCTTTCAATTTTTCTTGAAAGTTTAGAATACTCTTCTACATTTGAGCCATGCAACTCGACGAAGCCAAAAGCAAGTTCATTGAAGGCTGGGGCACCCTGGGCTCGGCCTGGGGCGTGAGCCGCACAATGGCGCAGGTGCACGCCTTGTTGCTGGTGTCGCCGGGGGCACTGAGTACCGAGGACATTATGGAGCAGCTCCAGATTTCCAGGGGCAACGCCAATATGAATGTGCGCGCCCTCATCGACTGGGGCATCGTGCGCAAGGAGCTGCGCCCGGGCGAGCGGCGCGAGTTTTTCTCGGCCGAAAAGGACATTCATAAAGTAGCTACCCTGATTCTGAAAGAGCGCCGCCGCCGGGAGCTGGAGCCCATTATGCGCGTGCTCAGCGAGATTAAGCAGGTAGAGCCTAGCCCCACTACCACCCCGGAGGAGACAGAAGCCTTTACCAGGATGATTGGCAGCATCCACAGCTTCGCGGAGTTTGCCGACGGTGCCGCCTCTACCCTTATCAAAGCCGATGAAAACTGGTTTCTGAGCACCTTCATGAAGCTGATGCGCCCTGGAGGCCAATAAGCGAGCTTTTTTTTGCCTTTTATCTTTCAAATTTTACTGAAAGTTTAATTAACATGAACACCTTGTAGTAACCTCCCTACCCCCTCATCACAACCTTCTACTTCTATGGCACAGCCAACAATAATTCTCGCGGGCGGCAACGGCTTTTTAGGGCAGCACTTGGCGCGGCATTTCGCGCGGCTGGGCTACCGGGTTGTGGTGTTGAGTAGGGGTAGCAGCCAGCAGCCAGACACACTGCAATGGAACGGCCGCACGCTGGGACCTTGGGCGGCGGAGCTGGAGGGCGCGGCGGCCGTTATCAATCTGGCGGGCCGGAGCGTGGACTGCCGCTACCATGCCGTCAATAAATACGCCATTACCCGCAGCCGCACCGACAGTACCCGGGTGTTGGGCGAGGCCATAGCCGCCTGCACGGTGCCGCCTGCGGTCTGGCTGAATCTGTCCACTGCCACTATTTACCAGCATACCGAAGGCGAGGCCCCGGCCAACACCGAAGCTACCGGCCGCCTTGGGCGCGACTTTTCCGAGATGGTAGCCCAACAATGGGAGGCGGAGTTTTGGCTGGCGCAGGTGCCTCGCACGCGGCGGCTGGCCTTGCGCACGGCCATTGTGCTGGGTCCTGACGGCGGGGCCCTACCTGTGATGGCACGGCTAGCCCGGCTAGGACTCTGTACGCCCCAGGGCAATGGGCAGCAGTGGGTCAGTTGGTTGCATGTAATGGACTTTTGCCGGGCCGTGGAGTTCCTGCTGGGCCGCCCTACCCTGGAAGGAGCCTTCAACCTCTGCGCCCCGCAGCCGCTACCCAATGCTGCTTTTAATGGCCTGCTGGCCCACTACTACAGGCCACGCTGGCACCTGCCGCAGCCCCGGTGGCTGCTGGAGCTGGGGGCCTTTGTGCTGCGCACCGAAGCTGAGCTGATTCTTAAAAGCCGCAAGGTGGTACCACAACGGCTGCTGGAAGCGGGTTTTCGGTTCGAATACCCAACCTGCGACCTAGCCCTGACCGATTTACTGCCCCGGCTGGGGTAGGGATTTTGCCTGATGTTTTACGCGCTTCTGTTTCTCTTTCACTTCTAACTTTCTGAAAGCCATGAATTATCATCTGCTAGTGTACTTAGTGTACCTTCCTGTTACAGTCCTGCTAACGGTATGGGTAGCGCGCACGCTCTTCAAAAACGGCCGCTTATTTCTGATTGACATTTTCCACGGCAATGAGCAGCTGGCCGACTCGGTAAACAAGCTGCTGCTCACGGGCTTCTACCTCATCAACATCGGGTACGCGACACTTACCCTGCGCAGCGCCGAGGCTATTACCAGCTACCAGCAGAGCGTGGAAACGCTCAGTATTAAGGTGGGCACCATCATCCTGATTCTGGGGGGCATGCACTTTTTTAACCTGTATGTGTTCTATAAGCTGCGGCACCGGGCTCAGGAATATGCCCGGGCCTACCACTCGTAGCCCGCTGTTTTTTGCCTGAGTTACTGAGCCCCGGTGGCCCTGCCTGAGCGCGGCGGGCGTTACCGGGGCCCTGGTGCCGTTGGGCGGCTGAACAGCTTCGCTGGCCGAGTGAACTTTCCGGCCTGCCGCTTGTTGAAACGCAATCTGCTACCTTGCGGCCCGGTTGACCGTAAACAGCACACACATTCCATCAAACCCCTCACTGTTATGGGACATAAAGCCATCGAAATTACCGATGCTAACTTCGACCAAATCATCAACTCCGATAAGCCGGTGCTCGTGGACTTCTGGGCCGAGTGGTGCGGTCCGTGCCGCATGGTAGGCCCGGTTGTTGAAGAGCTGGCCGGTGAATACGAAGGCAAAGCCGTTATCGGCAAGGTTGACGTAGATTCCAACCCCCAGACTTCGGCCAAATTTGGCATCCGCAGCATCCCCACGCTGCTGGTGTTCAAGAACGGTCAGGTTGTTGACAAGCAGGTAGGTGCCGTTCCGAAGCACGTACTGGCACAAAAGCTTGATGCCCAGGTAACGGCTTAATTACGGCCTTGCGCATACAAAAGAGCCCCGTTGCCAGCATTGGCAGCGGGGCTCTTTTGTTTAGTTTATGGTAGATGCGGCTACCCTACTCGGCGGGGGCAAAGGCCCGGGCCTCGGATGGGGGCACCTGGGAAGGCCGCAGCCCGGAAAGCAGCGAGAAGTTGGGCGCGAAGTAGATAGGGATGGTAAACGTCATGGCCGTAGGCAGGTTATACTCGCGGCCTGGCTCGAAGGCCGGCAGGCTGGCCACTACCCGGCGTGCTTCCTGGTCGGCCTCCGGGGCCAGGCCCTGCACCACCCGCACTTGGCCCACGCGCCCATCCTCGCCCACGGTGTAGCTCACGTACACGTTGCCTGTAATGCCCTTGCGGCGGATGTTGCGGGGGTAGGTAGTGTTGCGGGCCACGTAGCTGAGCAGGGCGGCCTCACCACCCGGAAACTGGGGCAGCTCGCGGGTGCGTACCTTACCCATGTACGGCGACCCATCCTTGTTGAAAAAGGCCAGGGCTAGCGGCTTGCCCTGCCGGTCGGGCATTTCAATGGCGCTTAACTCACCGGTATCGTAGTAGTAGTGCCACTCTCCCACTGCCCGGCCGGCGTTGTAGCGGCCCTCGGAGCGCTTTTGTCCGTTGCGGTGCACCGAAATCCAGCGCCCAACCCGTTGCCCGTCGGCGTAGTCGCCGCGCTGGCTGACGCGGCCATCCTCGTACCAGCCCACGTACAGGCCGTCGGCCTCATCGTCGCGGTAATGAACTTGGCCGGCCTTGCTGCCGCTAGGGTGGTACCAGGTCAGCAGGCCGTTGCGTACCGGGGGGTCAATGGACGAGAGCGTGCCGCGCAGGAGCAGGGTGCCGGAAAGCGCGTACTCGCGCATGGCGTAGGTGCCCAGCAGCTCGTTTTTCCGGTCAACGATACGGTAGTGGGTTGCGCTGTCGGGCACGGTGGCCTCGTCCCGGTCATTGAGGTACACGGCCGGCAGGCTCTGCGCAAAGCTGAACCGGGCCGCCAGCAGACATGACAAGAGAAAAGCGTAATGTATTCTCATGGGCAACCAGTTAGGAACCAGTAAGTGGTAGTACGAAATATACCGAACACTTCCGCAGGGCCCAAGAGCTCGTCCAACTTCACTTAAAAAATACTATTTCAGCTAGTTACGAGCCTATAAGCGCAGCCATACGGCGCCCTTAAAAGGCAGCAGCCGCTACCCCGGCAAAGCGGAGCAGCGGCACCTGACAAACAAGCCCGACCAGATTGCCCTAGCTGGCCCTTTCTTCTACTTCCTGCAGCTGAATGGGCCGGTTAAAGGCTTCCTCCAGCGAAATAAGCGTTTCCGTGCGCTCAATGCCTTCAATCAGCTGAATCTGCTCGTGCAGCACCTCGCGCAGGTGGTTGGTGTCGCGGCAAATCAGGCGGGCAAAGATGCCATAGGCGCCGGTAGTGAAATCAATGCTTACTACCTCCGGAATCTGGCGCAGCGCGGCTACCACGCTTTCATACACCGAGCTTTTCTGAAGGTATATCCCCAGAAAGGCCCGGACTCCGTAGCCCAGCTTCTGATAGTCAATCTTAAGCGTTGCGCCCTGTACAATACCCAATTCCTCTAACCGGGCCATGCGAACGTGCACCGTACCCCCCGAAACGTGCACCTTGCGGGCAATTTCAGTGTAGGGCATTTTGGCGTCTTCTATTAACAGGGCCAGAATCTTCCGGTCGGTGTCGTCAAGTTCGTAATTGCGGGCCATTTTTTTGCGGGTTGATTACCTATATTACAATGAGAGAGGGAAGGTTTTAAAAACAATGTAAATTTTTCTTCAAATGTCTGTAATTATTTTATTAGTTCGATTAAGGTGCTACATTTGTCATAATCCAACGCGAACGGCAGCGGATTGTTTTGCACACTGTAGAATGATGAAACCGGCAGACATGCCCTCCTCTCTCGGGGGTGGAGATTCGGGAAAAACTGGTCCGGCGGCCGGCTAACTACTCCGTGAAGGTTCGACTCCTTCTTCTACAGCACAACGGTATTGGGTGGACTTTGTGAGGAGGGAAAACGGGACGTATCTGGGTGGGTACGTTCTGAATCGAGAGGCGGCATCTGGGTGGGTGCCGCCTTTTATTTTTTCCGGGCATTTGAGCGCACAGGCTGTCATTCTTTTCATTGTTGGCGCTTCCGGCCCAAATGGGCCGCAAAGTTGGCAGTTTATCCCCGTAAAAGCACTGGTTATTGCAAAAAAGGCCATAACTACATAGAATAAGCGTGTTGTATCTGAGTTGCTCCCAATTATGCTTTGCGCCGCGTGAGTCTTGTGTTACCTCACCGCCCGTAAGCCGGAAAGCCTCCCTTCATCCGCAGACAAAGGGAGGCTTTCAGAGATGATGTTTCCGTGAATTTACCGGCCGGCCAGGGCAGCCTGCTGCCGGAACCGGGCCAAGCCGGCATCCAGAAACTGCACGAAGGCGGTGGCATCGGGCTCGTAGGCGACGGGGGGAGTTAAGGTGTGCGCCAGATCGGGGGTAGCATTGGGGTCGAGGAGCACGTAGTAGGGTTGGGCGTTTACGTTGAAGCCGGTGAGCTGAATATCGGCGTTCTTCTTGCCCAGAGTTGTTTTCGTTTTTCCATCGTGGGCGGAAACGTAGTGCTCGTTCTGGGGCAGTTCGGCCTTATCGTCCACGTAAAGCGCCACTACCACAAAGTCTTCGCGCAGGCGCTTGAGCACCCGGGGGTCCTTCCAGACGGTAGCCTCCATCTTGCGGCAGTTCACGCAGGCATGGCCTGTGAAATCAATGAAAATGGGCTTGTTTTGAGCGCGGGCGCAGCGGCGGGCCTGCTCCAGATCGAAGTAGCCCGGCAGGCCGTGGGGCAGCTCCAGAAACTCGGCGTAGCGCGGGGCCTCACAGAGGGCATTGGAGGCAGTAGCAGCGGGTACGGCAGCAGTGGCCCCTTCGGCCCCACCGGCCAGGGTGAAATCGTTGCGGCTCTGGGGCGGCAGGTAGCCGGCCAGCAGGGGCAGCGGCGCCCCGAACAAACCAGGCACCAGGTAAGTCATGAAGCTGAACGCCAGCACGGCCATCAGCAGGCGGCCTACGCTCAGGTGGGTCAGGTCGGAATCGTGGGAGAGTTTGAAGCGGCCGAGCAGGTAGAAGCCCAGCAGGCCTGACAAGGCAATCCAGAGGACCAGATAAATATCACGCGGGAGCAGGTTCCAGTGGTAGGCCAGATCGGCCATGCTCAGGAACTTGAGCGCCAGCATCAGCTCCACGAAGCCCAGTACCACCTTCACCGTGTTCAGCCAGCCACCGGAGCGGGGCAGGCTTTTCAGCCAGGCCGGGAAGATGGCGAACAAAGTAAAGGGCAGGGCAAAAGCCAGGGAGAAGCCCAGCATGCCCACCACTGGCTGCAGCCGCTCGCCCTGGGCGGCCAGGCTCAGAATGGTGGCTACAATGGGGCCGGTGCAGGAAAACGACACTACCACCAGGGTCAGGGCCATAAAGAACACGCCGCCCCAACCGCCTTTATCGGCCTGGGCGTCAATCTTATTAACCATGCCGTGGGGTAGGGTGATTTCGAACAGGCCCAGAAATGAGAGGCCAAACACCACGAACACCACGAAGAAAATCAGGTTGGGCAGCCAGTGCGTGCTGATGAGGTTAAGGCCATCGGCCCCAAGCAAAACCGTGACAAGCAGCCCCACTACCACGTACACGAAGATGATGGACAGCCCATAGACCACGGCCTTCAGAATGCCCTGCTGCCGGGAGCCGGAGCCGCTGGTGAAGAACGACACCGTCATCGGAATCAGGGGGAATACGCAGGGCGTAATCAGGGCGAGCAGGCCCGACACAAAAGCCGCCAGAGCAAAGCTCCAGAGTCCACCGGCCGAGGTATCGGTTGCGGCAGCCGAAGCGGTGGCAGCTACCACCGGGGCAGTAGTCGAGGCTGCGGTAGCCGGGGCAACTGCAGTAGGGTTTGCAGCCAAATCGGGGGTAGGAGCAGGGGTAGCGGAAGCCGTTGCAGGCGCGGCCGTATCAGCAGGAGCAGTAGTTGCAGCAGCCGCAGTGGTAGCAGCGGGAGCGGCCGGCGTTACGCTGGCCCCCGAGGAGCCGGAGGGGGTAGGCGCAGGCGCGGTGGCCGTGCCGGTAACTTCGATGGGGCCGAAGCTCAGGCTTTCTTCGCCGGGAATGCAGCGGCCGTCCACGTCGGTGCAGGTCTGGAACTCGGTTTCCGCCTTAATCGTGAGCGTGCCGGGCTGCAGCACCCGAATGCGCTGCTTGATCAGGCCGGTGCGCTCGAAGTAGGTGACATCTCCCTTGAAAACTTCGTCGAATTTCTTTTTGGTGCCGATGGATTGTGGCTTGCCTACCAGCTCGTAGGCGGGACTTTTGGCGAAGGTGAAAGTGAACACCGTCGGGCCCAGATCGGGGTCAAAGTTGGTGGCGTACAGGTGCCACTTGTCGTCGATGCGGGCATTGACGATGAGCTCCACCTCCTCGCCTACCTTGGCCGAAGCCTTGCTTACGGCGCTGGAAAGCTTGGTGGGCGTCAGGATTTGGGCCGCCGCCGGCCAGAAGGTCAGGAGCAGCAGCACCAGCGGAAGCAACAGAAATTTACTGCGAGGCATGAATTCAGGGAAGAAACTACAAGGACAAGCCGATAGAAAAACAAAGGTCGGTAGAAACCGCAACAGCCACGCTAGGCTACGAGTTTTACAAACTAACTGGTTTGCGCCGGAGCTCGGGTATAACCTTTCCCCGGCTACAGCGTCATTCATTCCGAACCGCTTGCGCCGAATGTCGTACTTTTGCCTTATAAAGGAAGGCAGGCCGGTCGAGCCTCGCTTCCGCATCTATGGGCTTAGACATTTTATTTACCATTCTGCTCGTTGTAGCTAACGGCTTTTTTGTGGCAGCTGAGTTTGCCCTTGTTAAGGTCAGAGTCTCGCAGCTGGAATTGAAAGTGCAGGAAGGCAACCGCTGGGCCAAGCTGACGCTGGGCCTGGTGCACAAGCTGGATGCCTACCTCTCGGCCACGCAGTTGGGTATTACGCTGGCTTCGCTGGCCCTGGGCTGGGTAGGCGAGGAAGTAATGGCCGAAATTGTGCTGGACGTGCTGCCCTACACCGGCCTGAAGCCCCTGCTGGAAAGCTTCGGCGTTGTGGTCAACGAGGCCCTGGCCCACCGGATTGCCGTCCCGATTTCCTTCGCCCTGATTACCATCATGCACATTGTGCTGGGCGAGCTGGTGCCGAAGTCTCTGGCTATTCAACGCTCCGAGGCCGTGAGCATGGTAGTGGCTGGCCCGCTGAAGGTGTTCTACAAGATTCTCTCGCCCATTATCGGGCTGATGAATATGCTCAGCAACGCCATCCTGCGCCTGGTCGGGATTCAGCCCGCTTCGGAGCATGAGGTACACACCACCGAGGAGTTACGTTTGTTGCTGGACCAAAGCAAGCAGAGCGGCGAGATTCAGGAGTCGGAGCACGAGCTGCTGGAAAACGTGTTCGAGTTCAACGACCGGATGGTAAAGCAGATTATGGTGCCGCGTACCAAGCTCTCGGCCATTGATGTAAGCACGCCCCAGGACGAGGTGCTGGAAGCGGTGTACAACGAGGGCTACTCGCGGATTCCGGTGTACGAGGGCAACATCGACAACATTGTGGGGGTGCTCTACGTGAAGGATCTGCTTCAGATTATCCGGCGTCAGGAGCCCATTGAGTTGGCCAAGATTATCCGGCCCGCCTACTTCGTACCGGAAACCAAGAAAATCAACCGCCTGCTCCGCCAGTTCCAGCGCAAGCACATGCACATGGCCATTGTTTCCGACGAGTTCGGGGGCGTGTCCGGCATTGTGACCATCGAGGACATTATGGAAGAGCTAGTGGGCGAAATCCAGGACGAGTACGACAATGAAGTGCCGGTGGTAGAGAAGGTTTCGGAAACTGAGTACCGCGTGAACACCGCCACCGCCATTCCGGATGCCAACGAGTACCTCCCCTACCCCCTGCCCGAGGGCGACGACTACGAAACCGTGGGCGGCCTGCTTAACGTGCTTTATGGCAACATTCCGGAGGTCGGCGACGTGGCCGTGCTCGATAACTACGAGTTCCGGGTGCTGCAACGCTCGCGCCGCTCCGTGGAGCTGGTGCAGCTCCGCGTAACCACCCAGGAAGAAACGGAAGACCCCGAGGAGGCTTTGAATCTGTAAGCCAATACGGCTTTCAGAGCGCAAAAAAACGCCCGCAACGAAGGTTACGGGCGTTTTTTGTTGCTCATATCTGGTGCTTCTGAATGGCCAGGCTATGAAGCCGTCAGAATGCGCAGAATGGTAAGGGCAGCTCCTACCCCAATCAGAATCCAGACTGTTTTGCTTGATTTCTTTTTTGCTACCTCCTTTTTCGGCGAGGAAGACTGCGAATACGCCGTGGGCGCCACTGCCCGCGCCGATACCATGGTCGGCGCTTCAGCCGGCACGGTAGCCAGGGCCACCACTGGGGCCGGAGTAGCGGCCGGAGCGGCCGAAACCGGAGTAATTGTTTGGGCCTGGGCGCCGGACAGAGAGGTCAGGCTGAGCATGGTGCTAAATCAAAAGAGTAATAGTTTTTCATAAAAGAAATAAGGTAAGATCCGCCCAATTCTTCACCTGGACAGTTTGGATCAATGATAAAACAAAAGCTCCGGCTTTCCAGCGGCAACACCCTTACTCGGGCTTAAACCAGCTGGCGTACAGCACATAATTATCGGCGGTGCGCAGCATGTTGGCGCGCTGCTCTTCGGTTACTGGCTTGATGCGGCGGGCCGGAATGCCGGCGTAGAGGTAGCCCGGCTCGCAGTGGGTATTTTCCAGCACTACGGCGCCGGCGGCAATAATGCAGCCTGCTCCCACCACGGCCTGGTCCATTACGATGGCGCCCATGCCAATCAGCACATCGTCCTCTACGGTGCAGCCGTGCACAATGGCCTTGTGCCCAATGCTGACGCGGGAGCCGATGGTAGTGGCGGCCTTATGGTAGGTGCAGTGAATCACTACCCCATCCTGGATATTGGTTTTGTCGCCAATGCGGATGCTGTTCACGTCGCCGCGCACTACGGCATTGAACCACACGGTGCAGTTGGCCCCCAGCATCACGTCGCCGACGATGGTAGCGTTGTCAGCCACAAAGCAGTCGGCACCAAGTTGGGGGTATTTATCCTGCACAGGTAGAATAAGGGCGGTCATAGAAAGCTGGGTTGAAAGAACTGTGTAGTTTAGCTAGGCGGCGCCCGAAGGTAACGGGTACCCGCTCATTTTCCGCGTATGCCTCCTACTCCTGCCCTACCCCTGCGGTTTACCGAAACTCAATCCTTTTTGCGCTCGTGGTGGCCGCTGCTACTGTTGCCCGTGCTGCTGGTGGTTTTTCTGCCGGTGTTAGGGACAGTGCATGGCCCCGGCAGAGGGTCGGCGACTGGACTGGTCACGACGACCGGCGCTATAACGGCGCTCCTCATAGCTTTTCTGCTGCTTACCCTACGGCTCGAAACCCAGGTAGATGCCACTGGTATAAACTACCGGATGCGCCCCTTCCAGGGTAGTTGGCGCCACCTGCCCTGGGCAGCCATACGCACCGCTCAGGTTCGCACATATAGCCCCATTGGGGAGTATGGCGGCTGGGGCTTCAAAGGCACTGCCCGCAACCGGGCTTACAACGTGGCAGGCAGCGCCGGACTACAACTCGAGCTAACTGACGGAAGCCGGTTGCTGTTGGGCACCCAGCAGCCTGAAGCCCTGCGGCAAGTGCTGGCCGACCTGGGTCATTTGCCCGAAGCAATTTAGCGCGCCAGCATCCGCTTCCAGGTGCCTTTCTCCCAGTTGTATTTGAGGGTGCTGGGTAGAGCCTGCCAGAAGTATTTGCTGGTTTCTACCGCGAAGCTGGGCTGCATGTAGCAGTTGATGGTACAGCCTTCACATTGGGGTAGGCGTCCTTCCAGGGCGGCCAGCTGCTGCACCGGCCCGGAATTATAAAGTTCGTAGAGTTGGCCGTCAATCGGGAATTTCTGCTCGCCTAGGTGGTAGCAGGGCAGCACCAGCTCGTTGCTGGGCGAAATAACCAGGGTAGTGCTGGCCGCCCGGCACACGGGGGCAGCTACGTGGTTACCCCCATCGCGCCGGAGCTGAATGAAGGCCTCATTGAGGTACACGCCGGGCCGCTTGCCAAACGCCGAGAGGTAGTCCAGCTCCTGGGGCGTCAGCTGCTCGCCGGTATTCACGGCGTTGTACTCAAAGGCAGGGTTCAGGATAAGTACCAGCTTGTTGGGCCGGGTTATCTCCTGATACACCTTTTCCAGGTCGGCCAGGTTTTCGCGGAATACGGTGAACAGCACGTCGGGCCGCTCGCCCAGCTCCCGGGCCACCCGAATGCTTTCCAGCACAAAATCAAAGCAGGCTACCCCCCGGCCCTTGTCGTGCACTTCCTTCTCGGAGGCGTCGAGGGAAAAGTGCAGCATGTCCACCTTGCCGCGCAGCTTCTCAGCGTATTTGGGGTAAAGCAGGCAGTTAGTGGTGAGCGTGGTGATGAAGCCCATATCGTGGGCCAGCCCCACAAACTCATGAATCTGGCGGTGCAGCAGGGGCTCGCCGCCCGTAAAATCCACCACCGATACGCCCAGCCGCTTCAGGTCCCGCAGGTTGCGCTCCACATCTTCCAGCTGAATATAGGGCGAGGGTTTCTCCCAGATGTCGCAGAAGGAACACCGCGCATTGCACCGGTAGGTGACGTAGTAGTTGCACAGAACCGGATGACGAACAAGGCGCATAGGCGGGTAAAGGTACAGCACGGAAACGCAAGCCGCCGACCTATGGAAAGGATACAGTGAAAAGAACCCCGGGGCTAGTAATGAGGAGCAGACTTCCGCGCTACTATCTCTGGCTAATGCGGCAAGGCCCCCCAGGCCGTATCCCAGTGGGCGGGGGTAGCGGCCAGGGCCTCGGGTGTAGCGGGGCCGTAGTGCTCCAGATAGTAATTGCAGAAGCCCTTCAGGGGGCAGCGCGGGCAATCAGGCTTGGTGAAAAAGCAAATTTTCTGGCCGTGCCAGTAGTTGTGCTTATGAAAGTTGAGCAGCAGGAGCGAATCCTTAGGCAGCTGATCCAGCAACACCTGGTGGGCTTTTTCCACGGAGGCTTTCGGCCCGATCATGCCCACGCGCTGGGCCACGCGGTGCACATGCGTATCTACGGGCAGCACGGGCTTGCGGAAGTTGAACAGCAGCACCAGAGAAGCCGTTTTCAGGCCGATGCCAGGCATATCGTTCAGCCACTGCATGCCTTTTTCCGTGGGCCATTCCGCCAGAAAATCCAGGTTATACTCGCCGCGCTCGGCCTTGATGCGGCGCAGGATTTCCTGAATCCGGGGGGCCTGGGTATCGGGCCAGCGGGTGGTCCGGATGGCGTGAGCCAACTCCTGAGTAGGCGCGTTTACTACCCCCTCCCAGTCGCCAAAGGCTTCCAGCATCCGGTCGTAGGCTAGTTCCTCGTCGGCGTGGGTGGTGCGATGCGAGAGAACCGTGGAAATCAGCTCCCGCATAGGCGAGCGGCGGGTGGTGTCCTGACTGAGCGGGGGGTAGAAGGCCTGCAGAACCCGCTGGTTTTCCATGGCCTTCTCAGCGGCGGGGGCAGTGTAGGAGGTAGGCATAGCTTGTTGTACCGCCGAGCCGGGCGGCGGGTTGCGACCCTACCCCCACCGCTGGCCCCAAACCTATTCAACCCACATCAGCAAACAGGGCACAAAAAAACCGGTGGCCCCGCCTGGGAGCCACCGGTCTGGTGCTTTTCGTCGCTGATGAAAGGCTTAGATGGTGCCTTTCTCGGCAGCCTTCTTCAGCTTTTCGTTAGCAAAGATGGCCACTTCTACGCGGCGGTTGGCCTGGCGGCCAGCCTCCGTCGTGTTGTCGGCAATGGGCTGCTTGGAGCCGTAGCCCGACACCGTGAAGCGCGAAGCATCTACGCCTTGCTGCTGCGTGTAGTTAGCCACAGCCTGGGCGCGACGCTGCGAAAGGGGGTCATTGATGGCATCGGAGCCGGTGTTGTCGGTGTGGCCTTCCACAATAACGTTGGTGTCGCCGTACTTAATGAGGGTTTTAGCCAGCTCTTTAATGTTTTCCTGAGCCGACGAAGTCAGGGACGACGAGTTCTTGGCGAACAGCAGGCCCGAGTCGAAGGTGATTTTGATGCCTTCACCTACGCGCTCTACTTTGGCGCCGGCCATCTCTTTCTGCAGCTCAGCGGCCTGCTTGTCCATGCGGCGGCCAATCAGGGCTCCACCGGCACCACCCACGGCAGCCCCAATGATGGCACCTTTGGCAGTACCCGACTTACCGCCAATGATGCGGCCCAGCACGGCACCACCCGCAGCCCCACCCAGGCCCCCAATAACGCCGCCTTTAGCGGTTTTGCTCCAGGGCTTTTTGGTAGTAGTGGTTTGCGCCTCGGCGGCGCTGGTGCCCAGCAGCAGCACGGCCAGCAGCAGGGCAAACAGAGAACGAAGATTTTTCATGACGTGGGGAGTTAAAGTGTATTGGTTTTGAGTGTGCGGTAAAAGTGCCGGCAAAGGTATTCGGTACAACTTTCATTCGGATACCTCCTCCGTAAATACCCGAATTGCAACCACCTTGCCAAAAACGCACAAGCCTCCGGAAAATTATCTGGAAACCGTACTCTATTTGCTCGACAGGCTGCTTTCTTGGCCTTTCAACTAAGTCTGAAAATCCTCTGTACCAAGTTATTTCCCTACCCCCCTCTCCTGGTCATAACCTGTAATAATCCTTTTTTGGCTATGTGCCCGGATCGGTGCGGCAAGGCCACAAAAAAGCCGCTCCCGAAGGAAGCGGCTTTTTTATATGCTAAGAGCAAGAGCTTAGAGCGTACCGTTCTCGGCTGCTTTCTTCATTTTCTCATTGGCGAAAATGGCAATTTCCACGCGGCGGTTGGCCTGGCGGCCTTCGGCGGTAGTGTTATCAGCAAGGGGCTGCGACGAGCCGTAGCCTCTGGTCGTGATGCGGCCGGCATCTACCCCCTGCGAGGTGGTGTAGTTGGCCACGGCCTGGGCCCTGCGCTCGGAGAGGGGCTGGTTGATGGCATCGGAACCGGTGTTATCGGTGTGGCCTTCTACCAGCACGTTGGTGTCGGGGTACTTTTTCAGCACCTCGGCCATCTTCTGGATTTCCGTCATAGAAGCCGGGCGCAGGTCGCTCTTGTTGGTATCGAAGAGGATGCCCGCGTCGAAGGTAATCTTGATGCCTTCGCCTACGCGCTCTACCCGGGCGTTCTGCATGTCGCGCTGCAGTTCTTCGGCCTGCTTATCCATTTTGCGGCCGATAAGTGCACCACCCGTACCACCTACAGCGGCCCCAATGATGGCACCAGCAGCGGTACCCGATTTGCCACCGATAACGCGGCCCAGCACGGCACCAGCTACGGCACCGGCACCGGCGCCAATGGCGCCGCCTTTCACGGTGCGGCTAGTGCCGGTTTTGCGCGGACCCGTTCCGTTGGTATCAGCTTCCGGGATGTTGGGGTTGCGGGTATTGGTGCTGGCGCAAGAGCTAACGAACAGCACCAGGGCCATCAGTAGCGTAAGAAGGGAATTGCGAGAAGTCATGTGCTTGGAAATAGGGTGAAGGGAAAGAGCTTGATGAGCTGTTGGGGGTACTTACTTGGGTTGGACAAAAAATGTTCGGCAAACGTGGCGCCACCTGATTGGCTTTGTACCAGGTTCCGGGCAGAGGCGCTTGCCAATAAAAAATGCCCGCTGCAGGCACCATTCGTGCGCACAACGGGCATTTTCCAAAAAGCTTGCCGAAAAATCAGGGTCGGCTTGCCCGTGAGCTTACCGTACCAGCACAGCCGGCTCTGTAGCAGGCACTTCGGCTGGTTTCAGCATGGTCAGCAAATCCGTAAGCTTGTGCTTGAGCTCCTTGCGGTCCACAATAAAATCAAGGAAACCGTGCTCCAGCACAAACTCGGCGCTCTGGAAGCCTTTGGGCAGGTCTTTGCCAATGGTTTCACGGATAACGCGCGGGCCGGCAAAGCCAATCAGGGCGCCCGGCTCAGCAATATTGAAGTCGCCGAGCATGGCAAACGAGGCCGTAACGCCGCCCGTGGTGGGGTCGGTGAGCAGGGAAATGTAGGGCAGGCCGGCTTCGGAGAGCAGGGCCAGTTTGGCCGAGGTTTTGGCCATCTGCATCAGGGAGTAGCCGGCTTCCATCATGCGGGCCCCACCGGAGCGCGAAATCATGAGGAAGGGCAGACGGTTCTGGCGGGCATAGTCAATGGCGCGGGCAATCTTCTCGCCTACCACCGAGCCCATCGAGCCCCCAATGAATTTGAAGTCCATGGCTGCTACCACCAGCCCCAGGCCGTTCATCTGGCCGTGGGCCGCACGCACGGCGTCTTTCAGGCCGGTGTTCTTCTCGGTGGCGGCCACACGCTGGGGGTAGGCTTTGGTGTCCACGAAGTTCAGCGGGTCGGCGGAGCGCATATCGGCATCCAGCTCCTGGTACGCGTGGTTATCGAACAGGAAATCAAAGTAATCAACGGCGTCAATCCGGTCGTGGTAGCCACAGTTGCCGCAGGTGGAGAGCAGGCGCTTGTGCTCGGCCATGGTAGCCACGGTTTTGCACTCGGGGCACTTGTACCAGAGGCCGTCGGGCGTTTCCTTCTTCTGTTCCGTGGGCGTGACGATGCCTTTTTCTTTACGCTTAAACCAGGAAGACATAGGTGGGGAGATGCTTGAATCAGTGAGAGGGGAAGGCAGGTAAAGGCGCTACCGGTGAGCGGCAGCGGCTTCCACGGTGCAAGTTAAGCCAGATGCGGAAATAGTGAGACGCCAGGCAAACGAGTTTACACTCCGGCCGGTACGCACGCCGGAAAGCTCCTGATTTTGGCCGCAGCCCTACCCTGCCCTAGTCCCGCCGGCGACCTTGCTTTTCCTGATCAGCTTCGCCGGTTGGCTTCCTACCCCCGCTACTGCCCCGAAGCCATAGCTACGGTCCCAGCCCGGTACGCTGGGCCCAAGCCTGTCCTCACAGGCTTTCTGCCGCGAGGTGGGGTAGCACTTCCGGGCCGGGCGTCTTACCTTGCCGCGGGAAGCCCGACCGTGCGGCTTCCCGCCCTGCACTTGCACTAAACAGGCTTTTTCGTGAAAAACATTTCTCTTCTCGCGGCGGCTACCCTGCTGGCCGCCTCCACTCTGCCCGGCTGCGTGGCCTCCAAAAAATACGACGACCTAAAGGCCCGCCAGGCGGCCGCCGAACAGGCCAAGACCGACCTGGAGCGCCAGCAGCGCCAGGCCGTAACGGAGCTAAAAAAGGCTTCGGATGAGCTGGCCCAGCTGCGCCTGGATACCCGCCGCCTCGTGGACGACTCCACCGAAACCGGCCGCAACCTGCGCCGCATGCAGCAGCTTAACGCCCAGCTCACGGACTCGTACGACAAGCTGCTCAAGAACTCCGACCGCGCCATGGCCGATAAGTCGGCCGACTATAACAAGGTAGCTAAGGACCTGGCCCGCCGCGAAGCCGAGCTGGGTGAGCTGGAAACCAGCCTCCGGAAAAGCCGCACCGATATTGACAAGCTGAACGCCGACCTGAAAGTGCGGGAGGCGCGGCTGGCAGAGCTGCAGAAGGCCCTGGCCGAGAAAGACAAAGCCGTGGACGACCTGAAAGCCAGCGTGAGCAACGCCCTGCGTGGTTTCCAGGGCACTGATCTGCAGGTACAGATGAAGGATGGCAAGGTGTACGTGTCCCTCTCCGAGCAGCTCCTGTTCAAATCGGGCTCAACGAAGGTTGACCCCAAGGGCCAGGAAGCTCTGAAGCAGTTAGCCGCCGTGCTTCAGCAGCAACCCGACGTGAACGTGGTGGTGGAAGGCCACACCGATAACGTACCATTCAGCCGGCCCGCCGGCGCCATGCAGGATAACTGGGACCTGAGTGTGCTGCGCGCCACCGAAATTGCCCGCTTGCTGACGGTGGGTGGGGTAGCCCCGGCCCGCATCACCGCCTCGGGCCGCTCCCAGTACGTGCCCGTGGCCCAGAACGACTCGCCCCAGAACAAGGCCCTAAACCGCCGCACCGAAATTATCCTGACGCCCAAGCTCAACGAGCTGCTCAAGATTCTGGATTCCAATTCTTCGGCTTCCAGCGCGAAATAGACGGGCTATTTACACCACTCTCTAACTGCTTATTTTCCTTACATGAATAGACGTCTATTAAGTCAGTTACTGCTTTTTGCTGCCTGCTTACTTATCACACTACAGGCCAGCGCTACGCATATTGTAGGTGGGGAGATAAGCTATAAGCCCTCGCCTGATAACCCGAGGCACTACTATGTCACGGCGAAGCTGTACCGAGACAAAGGTTACTCTACCGCCGACTTCGGTGATGAAGTTGAGCTTTTTTGCCGCAAAAGCGCCTGTACCACTTCCGATGCAGCTAATTTCACAACAAAGCTCCGCCGGATCAGCCGTACCGCAATAGGTGCTTCTACTGAAATTCAGGTATTTACTGGCGAAATCTGGCTACCTACACTGGATAACTGGACCCTCAGCTTATCGGGGGAGAACCGGTCTAATGGCATTCTCAACCTGTCCAATTCGGTCAACTACGGAATGTACCTAGAAGCCGAATTACTGCTTGATCCCGCTATTGGTAGAGCTAATACCTCCCCCGTTTTTACGTCCGAGGTATTGCCTTACATCAGTGGCAACCAGTTCCACCGCTTTAGCTTCTCCACGTTCGATGCGGACGGTGACTCCTTGGTGTACCGAATGATTAATCCGCAGGGAGCCACCTCTATGGCTCCCTGCCCGCAAGCTATTCCGGTTACGCCCAGCCCCCATTTCATTATCCATCCGGCTACCGGAGAGCTAGCCACTCAGCCTTTTACCCTAATACAGGGCTATTACATTATGGCTGCCCGGGTAGAAGAATACCGCCGCGTAAGCGGGCAATGGATTAAAGTAGGAAGTGTTATGCGGGATATGATGTACCGCGTTTTGGCTAGCTCAAACCGAAATCCGGTATTTACTACCCTTACTGTGGGTAGCACCTCACACTCCCTGGACCAGACCATCCGGGTTAATCCTGGGCAGAAGCTCGAGCTTAAACTCGAAGCCGTGGATCAGGATGCCGGTTCCGTGCTACGCTTCAGTAGCGAGGCGACTACTTCCCTACCCGGTGTCTCCCTCCAAACATTACCCGACAACCAAGCTCGCCTGACCTGGGAAGTACCCGCGACGTTGCCACTGGGCCGCTACCGAATTCCGGTTGCTGTTACCGACAATGGCTACCCCCTCAACGGCACCGAAGTCCGGACAATTACCGTTTTCGTTACCAGCCAAATCCTGGCCGCAACCCCTTCGCGGCTACCCATGCAGGTGGCTGCCTACCCTATGCCCTTCCGGGAGCAGGTGCGCTTTCAGCTTAGCCAGCCGGGTAGCCAAATCGTTCAGGTAGTTGATGGCCTGGGCCGCGCGGTGGCCCAGCTCACCAGCCGCCCCGATGGCAGCGTGCTGTGGCAGCCCGGCCCTACCCTGGCACCTGGCCTGTACCTGGCCCGCACGGCCGATGGACAGCAGCAGGTCCGGCTGCTGCGCGAGTAGCTTGGCGGTATCCAAAAACAGCAACGGCCGGCCCCCATGCAGGGAGCCGGCCGTTGCTGTTTTGCACTGGATGCAGTGGCTGTTCTGCGGTTAGAACGACAGGTTCACGCGGCCGAAGTAGAAGGCGCCGCTGTAGCCAAACTGGTTGGAGCTGTAGGGGAAGCGGCCCCGGTTGGTGGCATCCAGGGTGGAGTAGGTCAGGCTTTGCTCGTTGTTGTTGGGGTCCTGGTACAGGCGGTCAGGATAGACGTTGAACAGGTTGTTGGCTCCAATGCTCAGGCCCACGTTCTTGATAACCTGGGCGCTGAGTACCAGGTCCGTGACCCACTTGGCCGCGAAGGTCTGGTCGATAAAGGAACGGTCGGGGTTGGCATCCTTGGTCTGGATTTCCCCGAAGCGCACCGTGCGCAGGTTCACGCTGAAAATCTTGTAGCCATAGTCGGCGCTCAGGTTGATTTTGCTGCGGGGCTGGCCGTTTTCGAGGCGGGCGCGCTGGGCCCGGTCGAAGAGGGTGTTCTGCAGGCTGGGGTTGGCATCAATGAAGGCCGAGCTGTTGAAGCCGCGCACGGTAGTTTCGTTGAAGTTGGCCGCCGCCGTCAGAGTCAGGCGGCTATCAGCGCCTAGCTGCAGCCGCTCGTTGGCCACAATATCAATACCGCGGGTGCGGGTATCCACGGCGTTGGCGAAAAACTGGATGCCCTGCACCGGCAGCGTGCCCAGAATTTGGTTTACGGCCGCGTTGCCGCGGTTGAACTGGCTGCTGAGCACAATCCGGTCCTTGATGTCAATCTGGTAGGCGTCCACCGTCAGGGTAATGGTCCGGAGCACCCGCGCCGTAAGGCCCAGGCTGTAGTTCTTCGATTTTTCCTGTTTCAGGGGGCCAATGCCGAAGGCCCGGGTCAGGGGGTCATCGTTGTTGGTGGTCAGCACTTCGCGCAGCTCGCCGCTGGTGAACTGGGTGCTGGAGTTGGTGAAGTAGCGCTGCTGCAAGGAAGGCGCCCGGAAGCCGTTGCCCAGGTTGCCACGCACCGCTAGGTCGGGCAGAATGCTGTAGCGGGCGGCCAGCTTACCGCTGAAGTTGGAGCCGAAATCGGAATACCGCTCGGCGCGGCCGGCCACGCTTACCAGCAGCTTTTCGGTGATGTCGCTTTCCAGATCGAGGTAACCGGCCACGTTGGTGCGGGTGCGGCTGGTAGCGTCGCGCGGGGTGTAGCCCGGGAAGCCCTGGGAGCCGAAGGCGGCGCGAGCCCCATTCACGGTACGGGTACCAGCCAGGTAGGAGCCTTCTTCGCCAGCCTCAATCTCAAACATATCCGTCCGGAATTCGCCGCCGAAGGCCACGTTCAGGGTGCTCAGGGCGGGCACGCTGGTGAACTTGCGCGAGAAGCCCAGGTTCACGGTGTTCTGCTGAAACGTGAGCGTACCGGCGTAAAACTCGGTTGGGCTGGTGCCCTGGGGCAGGGAGGCGTTCAGCGTGTTCGTGATGTCGTAGCGCAGGCTGTTGCGGCCATAGGTGTTGCTCAGATCAGCCGCGAAGCCCAGCACATTGCCCCGGATACCAGTAATCAGCGAGGCATCGTCCACGGTGCTGTTGATAAAGGGCAGGTAGCCGTTCGGATAGATGGTCAGGTCGCTTTGGGTGGCCTGGTTGGGTAGGCGGTACAGGGCCCCCGCCCGACCGGTGCGGCGCGTGAGGCCACCGGCCACGTACACCTCCATATCCAGGGCCGGCGCTACCGTGTAAGCTCCGTTCAGAAAGCCGCCGTAGGTGCGCACGTCGGAGCTGCCTACCCGAATATTGCGGCGGTTAAAGCCACGCTCAGCCACCAGCGCATCATCCTGGGCTTTCAGCTCACGCTTCTGCTGGTCGGAGAGGCCGCTGGGGTAGTTGCCCCCACTACCCAGGTAAATCAGGGGGGCCGTATCGGGGCGGCTGCGGTCCACGAAGGAGCGGTTGCTGAACTGCCCGCTCACGTTCAGAAAGCCCCGACGCCCGAGCCCAAAGCCGGCGTTGGCATCGGCCTGCACCAGTTCCCCGTCGCCTTCCACGGTCTGGCCCACGGTGCTGCTGGCAAATACGCCGGTCGTGTCGTCCTTGAGTTGAATATTGATAACACCGGCAATGGCATCGGAGCCGTACTGAGCCGCCGCGCCCTCGCGCAGCACCTCAATGCGTTTGATAGCCGCCGGCGGAATTACGTTCATGTCGGTACCCACCGAGCCACGACCGGGCGTGCCGTTGATGTTGACCAGGGCCGAGGTGTGGCGGCGTTTGCCATTCACGAGCACCAGCACCTGGTCGGGGCCCAGGCCGCGCAGGGTTGCGGGGTCCACAAAGTCGGTGCCGTCGGTTACGGTCTGGCGGCTGCTCTGGAAAGACGGAGCAATGTAGGTCAGAATCTGGGTGACGTCCGTCTGGGCGTAAGCCTTGATTTCGCGGGCCGAAATAACATCGACGGGCGAGGTGGTCAGGATGTTGGAGCGACCTTCGGTGGCCCGGGAGCCCGTTACCACCACCTCATTCAGGGCTGTTTCGTTGTCCTGGAGGCGGGCATCGAGGGTGGTGCGGCCGTTGAGCGGAATTTGCTGGGTAGTAGAGCCAATGGCTGAGAAAACGAGGGTAGCCGTCGGCGCAACGTCCAGGCGGTAGCGGCCGTCAGCGTCGGTGCTGGTGCCGTTGGTGGTGCCGCGCTCCAGCACCGTTACGCCCGGCTGGCCCTGCCCGGCCGCATTCGTGACGCGCCCCGTGACGCTGATGTTCTGAGCTACGGCAGCAAAGCTGCTCAACGACAAGGCCGTGACCAACCCGATTCGGCTTGCGGATAAATGATTCATAGGAAAAGAGAAAAAGAAAACACGTACTGCCGCCGCTCCTTACGCAGGAGGCCGCGGCCAGCTCAACACACAACAGAAACTCACGCCGACCTTGCTTCCGGCCGCCAGCAGGCACCGGAAAGCCGCTTTGCGGCGGGCTTTTTACCAAGATTGTACTGGCTCTTTTTTGCCCATACGCACGGAGGCGCTCCGGGGCTGGTAGGGTTCAGCTTACTGATTTCCTACCGGGAAGGCCGCACCAGAGCGGCAATCTACCGCAGGTCTGCGGCCGGCCCTTCTACCAACAGCAACAACACCCCAACTCCTTCGTGGGGGTAGGCAAATGGAAGCTGCTACGGAAACCAGCGGCTGTAACCAACCGGCATTCCTGAGAAGCAAGATTAAGAAAGGAGTAATTTTTCACGCGGCACCAGGCAGAAGCGCCCCTACCCCAACTGCAGGGCGGGCGCTACTTGTGCAGATATACAACCAGCAACCGGTTTTGTTTGAGGGGCCCTGCTAGTGCTTCTCTCCGTTGCTAAAAAAGCCCACTGACTCGGTGGTTGAGGGCGGGCCTTACTGTAGCAGCTGCCGGGCCACCGGCAGGGCCTGCTGCGCCCACTGCTGCATGTGCTTACCCGAATAATGCAGCCCGTCGGGGGCAAACTGGGTAGCGTCGTCGGCGGCCGCGCGGGTCAGGTCGGTGATGTTCACGTAGGCCACCCCCAGTTGCCGGCACTCCTGCTGGGCGGCGGCATTGAACTGATTTATTTCCATAGTAATCCGCTCCTGATCGTAATTGCGGGCGTAGGGCGAGCGGCCCCAGTCCGGAATGGACAGCATGAACACGCGCCCCGGTCGGCCGCCGGCAAAGCGAATAGCCGTTTGCAGCAGCTCCCGCAGCTCAGTGCGGTAGGTGGCTACCGGCTGGCCCCGGTACTGGTTGTTAACCCCAATCATCAGCGACACCAGCTCATACGTATTCTGGTTGTTGGCCGATTTGATGGCCTCCTGCAGCTCGGCGGTAGTCCAGCCGGTTCGGGCAATGATGTCGGGGGTTTGAATACCATCGGTTTGGCCGAGCCGGGCCAGCTGCAGGCCCCACCAATCCGTCGCGGGTACGCCTTCCCCAATGGTGTACGAGTCGCCGAGAGCCAGGTAGCTGATTTGGGTTACAGCTGGCTTCGCGGGCGGCAGTGGGGTAGCACGCGGGGCCGGGTCAGCCGTTGGCTCGGTGCAGCCAAAGCCAATCAACAGCGAAAACAAGACCAGGAGGCGCATACGCATCAATACAGCAGGGAACAGAGCCATTATGTACGGGTTGGGCAGGCAACCCAGATTGCGCTGCATTCATTCCCCGGCGTAGCCCTGGCCCGACCGGAATCCGAGCGGCTCCCCCAGGTAAAACAAACGCCCGGCCTGCAGGCCGGGCGTTTGGGCTATAAATACGTAATGTGGGGCGTTACCACACAAGCTTCAGGGCATCCTCCAGCTTCGTAAAAGGCCCGAAGCGAACCTTACCCCGACCGTAACGGAGCGTACCCCGCGGGACGGCGCGGGCCAGAGCCTCTACCTCCCGAAAAGCGGTTTTCGCCGGAGCGGTTTCCAGCCCGAAAAACTGGGCCGGGAAAGCGGTAGCAGTGCCGCGCGCGGGGCCTTCCATCGTAAACAGGCCGGTTATCTTCCAGCCGGTAGCCACATGCACGGCGCGCAGCTTCAGCTGTTCGGCTGGGCGCGTGGCAGGCACTACCACCCGGGTTGTCAGCAGGCCGTGGGTGGCATCTACGCTGTCTATAACGTAGCCGCGGGAAACCAGGTGCAGCCGCATCTGAGCCAGCACCGAATCGGGACTAGCCGGCGTCCGGACCAGCACCAGGTTGGCCCGACTGAAGGGGGTAGCTGCTTCGTCGGCCTGCTGGGCCACGGCCGTTCCGGCCTGGGCCAGCAGGCTACCCCCCACCAAGAGCACAAAGCCCGCCCTACCCAATGGCTTGCTGCAGGTCTTCCAGCAGGTCATCGGCGTCCTCAATGCCCACGCTTAAGCGGATCAGCGAATCGGAGAGGCCGGCTTTGCGGCGCTCTTCGGCCGGGATGCTGGCGTGGGTCATAGTGGCGGGGTGGCCCGAGAGGCTTTCTACGCCGCCCAGGCTTTCGGCCAGGGAAAACAGCTGAAATTTCTCGAGGCAGGCCACGGCATCTTCCTGCCGGTCGCCCTTCAGCACAAAGGAAATCATGCCCCCAAAGTCGCGCATTTGCTTGGCGGCAATGGCATGGTTGGGATGATCCTCGAAGCCGGGCCAGTACACTTTCTCCACTTTGGGGTGAGCCTTAAGAAACTCGGCTACTTTGCGGCCGTTTTCGCAGTGGCGCTGCATCCGTACGTGCAGGGTCTTGAGGCCGCGCAGCACCAGGAAGCAGTCTTGGGGGCCGGGCGTGCCGCCGCAGGCGTTCTGGTAGAAACTTAGGCGCTGGTGCAGCTCGTCGTCGTTAACGATTACGGCGCCCATCACCGTATCGGAGTGGCCCGCCATATACTTGGTCAGTGAGTACATCACCATATCGGCCCCGAGTTCGAGCGGCGTTTGCAGGTAGGGGGTGCTGAACGTATTATCGACCACCAGCAGAGCCCCGGCTTTTTTGGCTACGGCCGAAGCCGCTGCAATATCGATGACATTGAGCAGGGGGTTAGTAGGGGTTTCCACCCAAATCAGCTTGGTGCGCTCGGTTACGGCGGCTTCCACGGCCGTCATGTCATGCATGGGCACAAAGTGAAACTTGATGCCGTAGTTCTGGTACACCTTCGTGAACAGGCGGTAAGAGCCGCCGTACAGGTCGTTGGTGCTGATAACCTCGTCGCCGGGCTGTAGCAGCTTCACAATGCAGTCGATGGCGGCCATACCGGTGGCAAAGGCCAGGCCGTGCTTGCCGTTATCGAGGGCCGCCAGTGCGTCCTGCAGTTGCGAGCGGGTAGGGTTGTGGGTACGCGAGTACTCGAAGCCTTTGTGGTCGCCGGGCGAGCGTTGCACATAGGTCGAGGTCTGGTAAATGGGCGTCATGATGGCCCCGGTGGTGGGGTCGGGATGTACGCCCGCGTGAATTGCCTTGGTTCCGAATTTCATGCGGTAAAAGCTGAAAGAAAAGGAATAATAGTCTGCCGTAATGAAGGCAAAGGTAACCATGCGCCGGCAGCTTTGGCACCGCCAGCCACGGGCCGCCCCCCCGGTGCATGGTACCTCAACCCGGCCAAAAAGTTTACGCCCGCTTGCCTACCCCCTACTGGGGCCGCAAGGCAAGCGCAGCCTTCGCGCCGGTTCTTACGTTCTTACCTTCGGGCCGGCCGCACACTGCCGGCCGCTTGTTTTTGCTGCCTATGGCTTTTCTGAAAGAGCTTTTCCACCAGAATACTTCCACCCTGGTTTCCCTATTTCTGCTGGCGATACTGCCCTTGGTCGGGGATAGTATCCTGGCCTGGGGCCTGCACGAAAATGCCGAGTGGCTACGGCATCCCTCGGCCCTGCAGATGCTGCTGTATTTTGTGGTGGTGGCCTTTACCATGACGTTTGCCCTCACCCATACCACGGTGGTGGTGCTGGTTACGGCGTTTTACTTTGGCTGGCCTGGCTTTGCGGGCATGCTCCTGACCTACATGCTGGCCGCTTTGTTTGGCCACATGCTGGCTACCTCCCTCGACAAAGGAAAGCTGATCGGGCTGCTGGAAAAGTTTCCGAAGGCGCACGCCATCATGCACGAGCTGCGCGCCGACAGCTGGCGGCTGGTGCTGCTCACGCGCCTCTCGCCGGTGCTGCCTTTTGCGCTTATCACGTTTATCCTGGCCGTTATGGGCGTCCCGCGCCGACAGTTTCTCACGGCTTCGGTAGTGGGTATGCTGCCCCGTACTCTGTTTTTCTACTGGCTCGGCACAAAGGCCCAGGATGTGCTGCTGCTGATTCAGGACCCCGATACCGGCACGGCCGGCAAAGTGCTGGTGGTAGTGCTGGTGGCCGTGTCATTGTTCGGCCTGTACTTCTTGTTTACCCGGGCCCTCAAGCGGGTGCTTCAGCGAGGCGTCGAAAAAGAGCAAAAAAATTTCAGCTGAATTTCAGCATCTTGCAATCTTTCGCTTCCTTTTTCTGCACGAATTTTACCTTACTGCTTGCAGGTCCGGAAATTTACCCGCTATCTTTGCACAACCAAAACGGAGGAACGCTCCGGAAACGGTAACAAAATGGTTGCGTAGCTCAATTGGATAGAGCATCTGACTACGAATCAGAAGGTTTGGGGTTCGACTCCCTACGTGACCACCATTAAGTATCAAAACCCCAGTTCTGCTTCAGAACTGGGGTTTTGTGTTTTTAGCCTGTGCCAGTACCCGGCCGCTGAGACATTCTTCGCCTACTACGGCCTATGCCTGGCGCGGCTATGGCAAAGTCCCGAATTTGGAAAAGCTCCGGGCGCTAATTTCCCGCACAGGGATTTTTTTCAACTGCTGAGGCGTTTAGGCAGGCACGCTCTTGCCCTCCATAGCACACACCTCCATGCAACTCGTCGCCTATCGGCCCGAATACCGGATTTATCTAGACTCTCTACTCAACCACATTACCTACGAACGCCAGGAAGAGCAAACGCTTGTGCAGAATATGCCCTACTTCCTGGCTGACTGGCAGCGCATTCTGCAGCGGGTACAGCCGGGCTTTACCGTGCTCTGCGACGTGTCGCAGACGCTGGGGCCCAACGTGCGCCTGGTTCCCTTGTACGTGCAGCTGCGCGAGCTGCTGAAGGAATCGGGGATATCGGCTATGGCCGAGGTTCATCCGTCTTCCCTCACCATGCAGTCGTTAAGCCGCCTGCTGGGCCAGCGGCTGGCGTTGCCGGTGCATCGGTTCACCGACCGCTCTGAGGCTGAATACTTTCTGCTGGGCTACAGTCTGGCCCACCCAGCTTAGTGAAGTAGAACGGGGCGGGGGTGGGCTGGCTGCCGTAGCCTGCCTATCTTTGCGCCCGCAAGTGAGGCATCCCCCAACGTTTTGGCGGGTTTGGTGGTTAGTACACCGGCGCTTCGCCCGCTCGTTGTTTTGTTTTCACTTTTTGCTGATGAATTCTATTTCCACCGATATCTGCATCATTGGGGCTGGCCCGGTAGGCCTGTTTGCTGTATTTGAAGCCGGACTCCTGAAGCTGCGCTGCCACGTAGTGGACGCCCTACCCCAGGTAGGCGGTCAGCTTTCTGAAATTTATCCGAAGAAGCCGATTTACGATATTCCGGGCTACCCCGAAGTGCTGGCCGGCGACCTGATTCAGAACCTGATGCGGCAGATAGAGCCCTTCCACCCCACCTTTACACTAGGGGAGCGGGTAGAGGGCTACGAGAAGCTGGAGGATGGTTCGTTCCGGGTAACTACCATCGACGGCACCGAAATTCTGTGCAAGGCCATTGCCATTGCCGGCGGGCTGGGTTCCTTCGAGCCGCGCAAACCCGCTATTGATGGCCTCACGGATTTTGAGAGCGGCAAAGGTGTGTACTACATGGTGCGCGACCCGGAAACCTTCCGTAACCAGCGCCTGGTAATTGCCGGCGGCGGCGACTCAGCCCTGGACTGGACGATTTTCCTGGCCGACGTGGCCAAGGAAGTAACCCTGGTGCACCGCGGTACTACCTTCCGCGGCGCCGCCGACTCGGCTGAGAAGGTACAGAAGCTGCACGAGGCCGGTAAAGTAAAGCTGGTGCTCAGCTCCAACGTAACGCACGTGCACGGCAACGGCCAGCTCGAAGCCGTGACCATTACGGCCAACAGCGGCGACGCGCAAACCGTGAACGTGGATAGCTTTATTCCGCTGTTCGGCCTCACACCCAAGCTAGGGCCCATTGGTGAGTGGGGTCTGGAGCTAGAAGACGACGCCGTGAAGGTGAATACCGTGGACTACTCCACCTCGGAGCCCGGCATCTACGCCATTGGCGACATCAATACCTACCCTGGTAAGCTGAAGCTGATTTTGTGCGGCTTCCACGAGGCCGCCCTTATGTGCCAAGGTGCCTTCAAATACATCAACCCCGATAAAAAGTACGTGCTCAAGTACACGACCGTCAACGGGGTACCCACTTTGTAAAGTAGTTGGTAATAAGTAGTAGGTAATAGGACCACAGGCTGTATTTGATACTACCGACGCCGGTATCCTACTACCTACTACCAATTACCCAATACCTGAGAATATGACCGACGAAGTACGCGTATATGTAGAGGAGGCGCCCGGTCAGCGGCGCGAAATTGTGGCTCCTACCGACATGGGCCTGAGCCTGATGGAAATCATGAAGGCAGATGGGTACGACATTCAGGCTACCTGCGGAGGCATGGCGCTGTGTGGCACCTGCCACGTAGAGGTACTGGCCGGGCCGGAGCTACCCGAGCCCGGCGACGATGAGCTGGCCATGCTGGAGAGCCTGCCCGTGATGACCCAGGGCAGCCGCCTTTCCTGCCAGATCCGACTGACCCCACGCGTGGACGGCCTGGTAGTGCGCCTCATGCCCCAGGACGCGTAACGAAACAGCCGTAGCTACCTGCTCACGGAGGCATTACCTAAAAAAGAGAGCCGGCCCGATATACTCGGGCCGGCTCTCTTTTTTAGGTCAGATCCGGAGCATACTAACGCCGCCGGGTGGTCTTTTTCTTTTTGGCCGTTGACTTTTTAGCGGTGGATTTCTTGCGCGACGAAGCCGACGAGCGGCTGCGGCTGGCCGTGCTTCGGTGGCCAGATGAGCTACGTCGGTGGTAGCTGTGGCTGCTGCGGTGCACGGCAGCGGGGGCGGCTTTTGCTTCGGGGGCCTCGGCGGGCTTATCGTCCTCGGGGGCCTCCAGGTTCCGGGCGGTTACTTCTACGGCGGGCTGGTGTACACCAGCTTCCTCGGCAGCAGCGCGCAGGGCCGCGGCCTGCTTGCGGCGTACGGGCATCAGAAAGTCGCGCTCGGCACGCTCCTGGGCCGATAGTTTTTCTTCACCCGGCAGTTGGGTGGGGGTAGCGGTGGCTGTCGTTTTTTTGTCTCCCTGAGCCCACGCCGAAGTGCCACTCAAGAGCAGCACCACGGCAACCATTACTAGTTTATGCATCAACTTCATCCTTCTGAAAAACAAACGAGGCGCAAAGGTACAATGGGTAGCTGGCAGTCTCAAGCTGCAGAGGTAAAGCCCAGATAATCTGTTCTAATAGTGCAGCCTCACCGGCTCAAATTACAATAATATCTTTTACGGTTGAGCTGCAATCTGCACCCGCGTGCCAGCCGAATGAGTTGTGAACTCCGGGGCGTAGAGGCACTGCAGCTGCGAGAGGCCACCCGAGAAGTTGCCGGCCTGGGCGGCCCGCAGGCGGTACTCAAACGTGTGAGTGCCTTTGGGAAAGTAGCTGATGAAAAAGTTGGTGGCCGCGTCGCGGGGGCTTTCGTAGTAGCCCAGGCCGCTCTGGTAGCGGTAGCCCGAAGTCTGCCCGATGAGCTCCAGGCCAGCGGCGCGCTGGTCTTTGAGGTGCACGTACTCCAGGTCCCGGTCGGCGCGCAGTACGAGGCGCACCACCAGCACGTCGCCCACGCGCAGGGGGGTAGCAGCCGTGAGGGGCTGCAGGACGGGTCCGGTAGCCGTGCGCTGCTCACGGTAGAGCTGGCGCTCCAGCTGCAGGCCGGTAGCGGCGGGCGTAATCTTATCCAACTGCTCGAAATATTGCCAGTACAAGGCGCCCCAGGCCACGCCGGCATCGGTTTTCTGCACCGTTAACTTGCCTAGCTCAGGCTTGATTTCAGCGGCGGGCCAGGTGGTTTTGTAGTAGCCGGTGCCGGCTTGCTGGGCTGCAACGGGAGCGGGCTTCCCTCCTACCCTCACCTGCACGGGCTGGGTAGGCTGGAGCCAGTTAGTGCCGCACAGCAGCAGGGCGTAGCAGGCATCGGCGGTGGCGCGGGTGCTTTCCCAGTTCTGGGTGTGCTTCTGCTGGAGCAGCCAGAGCTTCATTTCATCCACGGCCTGCTGGTTGTTTTCTACTTCATCGAAGGCCTCGATGAGGGTAGCCTGGGTTTCGGTGGGAGCCTCGCGCCAGTAGTAGCCACCGCGCACGTCTTTCCAGTACATGCCCAGCTCCGGCGAGTGCAGCGCGTTTTCGCGGAGGGCCGTCAGGATGTTTTTTACGGCGGCTGGCTGCGTTTTCTGGCGGTGCAGGGCCAGGGCAGTCTGGCCCTGGAGGTAACGGGTCTGGGCTTTCCAGTAGGTAGCAGCCTGCTGCTGGTAGAACGCCTGAGCCGGTTGCGCGGCTTTCGCCAACGCCAGGCCCGGCCAGAAGCTGCGGGCATACAGCGCCTGCACCTGAATATCGGATACGTGCTGCTGCTTCAGATCAACCTTGGGCTGCTTGCGAAGCTCGTTGTAGTCGCGCTGCAGCTGGCTGTCGAGGTAGATAAGCGCGTTGTTGACGATTTGCCGGGCCTGCGGGGTCTGCTGCACATCCAGCGCGCCCAGCTTCTGCAGCTTGCCAAACCCGGCCACAATAAGCTGGGTGATGTACCGGTCGTCGGGCATGCGCTCAAACCACGGAAAGGCCCCGTTGGGCTGCTGCATCTGGAGCAGCTTGGCGAGGGCGCGGCTGGTTTCGGCTCGCAGGCGGGGCTCGTCGAACAGCTCCGTGAGGCGGCGCATACGCTCCGTATCCGACTGCGCATCGCGCACCCAGGGCGTTTCCTGGAGCAGCAGGTTTTTCAGCTCCTGGTTCTGCTCCAGCTTGCTCGTGAGGGCAGCTTTGTTGCCGGCGTCGGCGGCGCGCTTCCATTCGGCCAGCGTGGTGCGCAGCTGCGGGTTACTCTGCAGAATTTTGGCAGCCAGCAAGTTGGCATACAAACGACTGAACACCTGCTCCGAGCACTCATAGGGGTACTCCATGAGGTAGGGCAGCGCCTGCACGGCGTACCAGGCCGGGTTGGGCGTCATTTCCAGCGTAAGCGAGTAGTTGCGGCGCGTGGGCGAGGTAGTGCTGGTCAGCTTCTTTAGCTCAAATTCCCGGGCCCCGGGCCCTACAAGGGGTAGTGGCAGGCTTTCGGTGATGAGCAGACGGTTGGGCAGCACAGGCAGGGTGTTTTCCTCGCCATCCTGTACAGTTGCCAGTTGTGAGTTGCCGGTTGCCGGTTTGTTCTGGCGGCGCTGTTTGCGCTGCTCCTTCTTGTCTTTGCCTGACAACTGAGAACCGACAACTGGCAACTGACCCGATGCCACCACGCGGTAGGTTATGGCTTCGAGCGGCACCTGGCCTTCGGCGGTTTCCGGAATTTGTAGGCTCCAGCTTATGGCGCTGCTTTGGTTGGCTTTCAGGCTGAATTTAAGCTGGCCGGGGCTTTTCAGCAGCTTGCTTTCCAGGGGCTGCTGGGTGCGGGCATCGAGCAGGAACAGCTGAGCACTGCCGCTCAAGGGTGCATCAGTGAGGTTGCTGAGCTTGGCGCTGAGCGTGAGTTGGTCACCTTCACGGAAGAAGCGCGGGGCGTTGGGCGTCACTTGCAGCTGCTTTTGGGTAACCAGCTCGCGGCGAAGCAGGCCGGAGTGCAGTTGCTGGTCGTGGGCCAGGGCCAGCAGTTGCCAGCGCGTCACAGCTTCGGGCATCTGGAATTCCAGCACGGTTTCGCCCTGGGCATTGGTGCGTAGCTCGGGCAGCCAGAAGGCCGTTTCACGGAAGTCTTTGCGGGCCTGGACGTTGGCGAGGTCAGGTTGAGCTGATTTGGGCGGTTCCGCCCCTGCCACTACAACTTCGTTGAGTTGCTGTGAGTCGGCCATCTTACGCATGGCCATTTGTGGTGCCGGCGCCGCGGCCGAAGCCATAGCATTGCCGCGCACCCGGACTTCCTCATCTAGCTTTACGACTGGCGCAGTGAACTTAACAACTTTATCGGCAAGCTCTTCTTGATCTGGAATTTCGTCCTCGCCCATGTAGCCCCACATATTCAGGTGAGGATAGCGCATATCCCTGATTGACCCGGTAGCTGAATTCCCGTCAAACAGCTCATCCGACTCCTGCGTCCCAAACCGGCCATTCCAGGCTAGCAGCGCCGGATAATACGGCTTCGGAAACTCCAGCTCCGTAAAGGAGTACGCCCGGAAAACGTCCAGGGACTTATCGTAGAGAGTAGCCAGCAGCTCGGCGTTGGCGGGTTGGCCGGCGGTGTTATGAATCGTGACGCGCCAGGTTTCCTTCTGGCCGGGCTGCAGCTTGTCGCGGAAGGTAGCAATGCTGAGCACCAGCGGCGCGGGCGGCGTGGCTACCTGCACGGTGGCGGTGTGGGTGTAGAGGCGGTTGTCGCGCACCTGCGTGAGGTGGGCGTAGAGCGATGCGCCGTCCAGCGAGGCAGTAGTCGGAACTTCGATGACGCGCTGCTCGCCGGCGGCCAGGGTCAGCCACTCGCGGCGCAGAGTTTCGCCTTTGGCTTCCACTTCCAGCAGCAGGCGCGCCCCGGCTTCGGAACTGCCCACCAGAAAGCGCGCGGCCTGACCCGGTGCTACGCTGTCCTGGAGGTTCACGAACCAATCGGGGGTAGGAATGGGCAGGGTCTTCGCCTCAGCCGAGTAGAGCGTGAACACCTGCTCGGTTTTGACGGGCGGCGTGGAGGCTGGTGCGGTGGCGGTGGCTTCCAGCACGTAACGGCCGGGTTGCTGGCTGCTTAGCGCCTTCGCCATTTCGGGCAGCAACGGGCTTTTTTCGGTGTTGAAGTCCTGGGTGACGACCAGCGTGCGGGCCCAGGTGCTGTCGTTGTCTTCGCGGGCGTAGGCATCCAGCGGGAACTGGCGCCTGAACTCCTCCTGGCTCAGGGCTTCCAGCTCCGGCCGCTCCCAGGCGCGGGGGCGCAGGGCACGGGCCGGCGGTGTGAGGCGGTAGAGGCGCAGCTGGCCCTGGGCGGACAGGGCTTCGCCGGTGGCGTTGGTGCTGAGCAGTTGCAGCGCGGGTATTTTTTCGCGGTTCAGCTGCTTAGGCACTTCCAGGCGCAAGCTCAGGGCGTTGGTACCAAGGCTGACGGACTGCTGGCCAGTGCGGGTTTCGCCGGCTGCGTCGGTCACGTCGGCCGTTACCTCAAACACGTAGCCGGGGTTCCAGGGGCCGCGCTTGGCCGCGCCCAGGTCCTCCTCCCCTTTCGCTATGAATTTCACCACGAAGCCGCCGGCCGAATCAGTTTGGGCGGTACCGTTGAGGATTTCCACTTCCGGCCGGCCCTGGCTGCCGTACAGGCTGCGGTAGCTCATTCCGAACAGGGGCCAGAACGTGCGGCGCACCACACGGTACTGCACCGTGGCCCCGTCAATGGGCTGGCCGGCGTAGGCGGTAGCTTTGCCGCGCACAGTCACCTGCTGGCCCAGCACGGGCGTGCCGGCTACGGGTTCAAACGTCACCTGGAAGGTGGGGCGCTTGTAGTCTTCTACCGCGAAGCTGATACTGCCGTCATCGGTTTGCAGGCTCATTTCGCCATTGAGCAGGCCGGTGGGCAGCACGACAGAGCTGTGGAAGGAGCCAAAATCAGAAGTGGTGAAGGGCAGCGTCTGCACGGTCTGGCCGTTCACATCCACAAGGCGCACCGACACGGCCTGCTTGGTCAGAAGCTGCGACTTGCCGGCGCGGGTTTCCGTCAGGATGCCTTTGAAGTAGAGCGTCTGGCCGGGGCGGTAAATAGCGCGGTCGGTGAAGAGAAACGTGCGGCGCTGGGGCTGCTCGGCTTCGGAGTTGCGGGGGCGGCGGGGGTAGTAGCCGCCCACGTTTTCAACCAGCAGCGAGTCGCGGCCCTGCGTGAGGAACAGGTTGCTGAGTTGCGTGTTTTCTCCCGTTTTCAGACCGAGTGAAATTTGTGTCTGGCCTTCGGCATTGGTGGTCAGCACGTCACCGCGGCGCTGCTTGTACTGGCGGGCTTTCTGGTCGTAGTACTGAAACAGGGGACGTACTTGTACTCCGGCCAGCGGTTGCCCGCTCTGTCGGTGCAGCACCAGCAGGCTGGTGCCATCGGGCGAGTTGCGACGGATTTGGCTCAGTTCGCTCACACTTAAAAAGGAACGCGCCGTGATAACGCCGGCTCGCTCCTTGGTTGGGTTTTCATCAGCGGTGCTTATTATGATGAGGTAGTGGCCGAGCGGCAACGCCGGGCCAGCGTGTTGCACGCTGTGGCCTTTGTAGTCGGATGGAGCGGGCACGTTCAGCGTCCAAGTCGCGGCGGGCTTACTGGCTAAGGCGCGGGCAAAGGTCTTCTGGAAGCTGTAGTTTTCTGCATCCTCAGCGGTGCCAGGCTCGGAAAGACGAACGTTGTAAGCGTTGCTGATGCGATACGCTTTGGCGTAAAGCCGAGTCACGTTGCGCACCTGCAGCTTCAGCAGCCACGGCTGGCCGGGCAGCACCGTTTCCTCGGTCGTGAACGTAACTTCAACCTGCTCTAGGTTCTGCCGCAGTGCCTTGGCCTGTAAGGCTCCATGTGACTTCGGGAAGCGCTTTTCAGCTTCTAAGGCTAGCTGACGAGCTTTCACGGCATCGGTTTCCTGCTCAAGAGAAGCCTGCACGAACATAAACCGCGTGACGATGGGCAAGGCCGCGTAGGTAGTGGCCGCCTGGTTTAGCGCGGCACGGTACAGCTCGTTCTTGTTGGGCAACTCGGCGTACTGGTGCACAAAGCGCAGGCGAGCCAAGTCCACGTCGGCCAAGGCTTCTGGGTTGGTGGCATCCCGCAGCCGGAACACGGTAAGCTGCTGCAGCACCCGCAATACCTGCAGCTGCCCGTTGAGCGAGTCGGCCGGCGGCGCGGTCAGATTCAGGCGGGCAAACGCAGCGGCCGGCCCAAACAGCGCGGCTTCTTTCAGCTCAAACTGCTCGGCGGGCTTCGTGAGGTAGAACTCATCGTTGCCAAGCCCCTCGATGGCGCGGCGGGCCAGCAGGTCGTAGAGCGTGGGCACGAGGATGCGGCTTTCGGCGTCGCCGCCCGTTACGGCGTAGCCCATGGCCGCCAGTTTCAGCTGCTGCAGGCGTTCGGGCTCGTCGGCCAGCGAGGCGCGGTAGTGGCTGATAACGGCACTGCCGAGGCGGGCAGCATCCCAGGTCCGGATATCGGCCCGGCTGGTATCGGCGGGGTCGGGCGCGGCCTGGGCGGTGCGGTCGTAGAGCTGGTAGCGGTGCTGCTGGTAGTAGTTGGCGTAGAGCTGAGCCAGCAGGCTGTGCAAAATGGGCCGGGCCGGAAACCGGGCGGTTTTCAGGTCGGCCTCTACCAGGGCAATGGCCTGCACGTCAGCCTCTTCCTCTTTGGCTTCCAGCAGGCGCAGCTTATAGAGCAGGGCCCGCAGATACTCGGGCGTATTCTGACGCTGCCGGGCCTGCTGGTACAGGGGCTCCAGCAGCTTGGCGGCGGAGGACGTCTGGTCTTTGGCCAGGAGCTGGTCAATTTTCTTCCAGGCGGCAGGGTTGCCCTTGCCGGGAGGGGTAGGAGTCGTTTGGGAGGAGCCGGCGGAAAACAAGAGCAGGAGCAGCAGGAAGCTTAACAGGAGAGGGCGCATACGGGCAAAACGAATCAGGAGGGCAAGTTGGTAAACTTTAGATGCCCCGAACCCGACAATTCCATAAGCCCGCCCGAAAGAAAATGTACTCGGCCTTCAGCTACAGGCCGCACCCGTTGGGCAGCCCGGGGCAAGTAGCCAAAACCAGGCCCAGGCCTAGCGCAGCACCAGAACACTCTGCCTTTTTCTGTACTATTAAGCCTTCTTACGCAGGTATGCCGCCGTGCTTGCGGCCAGCCTCAGATACTTCTATTTTTTTCCGTTATCCATGCTGCTACCCATATCCTCGTTTCTGATGCCTAGCCGCTGCGCCCTGACTTTTGCGCTAAGCCTCCCGCTGCTTTCTACTGCCCAGGCCCAAAGACGCACCCAGCTGGGAGTGCAGGCGGGCGCTGGCCTGAGCTGGACCCAGCAACAGGGAGCGGCTTCGCCCTCCTCCTGGCAGCGCCCTTCCGGGCAAATTGGCATGGTAGCCGAAACTCGCCTGAGCAACCAGCTGGCGCTGCAATACGGGCTGGGAGTTACCCTGAAAGCCTACCGCTCCTATTCCGATGAAGTCTTCAACCAGGGCACTGCAGACGAGGTACGCCTTCAGGCCACCACTACCACCCACCTAACCTATGCTCAGCTACAGACCGTGGCGGTATTTGCTCCGGCGGGACTCAGCCGCGGCGTGCGGCTGCTGCTGGGCGGTTACGGCAGCATGGGAGTGTGGGGCCGTAGCGCCGATGACCTAACGGAAACCCGCCCCACGGAATCGAGAAGCTACGGCAGCAACTACCGGCTGCGGTTCGGGTACTTTGGGGGCTCGGGTGGGGGCTTCGGGATACTGGGCGGTGGGGGCAGCGCCGACATCCGGCCCTTTGATGCCGGGCTGCTGGGCGGGGTAGGCTACCGCCGGAAGGCCGTGCAGGTGGCTGCCTGCTACGAATGGGGCCTGGGCCAGCTGCTGCCGGGCTATCTGGAGCGAAGCTTCCACTATCAGGCCTACCTGCGGGGCGCCTCCCTAACGGCCAACTACTACCTACCCGCCGCCAAATAAAGCAGCCGGCCGCGCCGGCAGGCATTGTCACTCATGAATATATGTATACTCAAGCAAGTGAATACTGCCGCCCGACCTCTACCTTCGTGCCGTGGCCCAGTAAGCCGCGCTTATCCAACCTTATTTTATCATGTTCAAAAAAGCACACATCACTATCCTGAGTGTAGCTATGCTACTGGCAGGAGCTACCCAAGCTCAGGCCCAGGTAACCATCGGGCCTCGCCTGGGGCTCAACGCCACCAAACTGAACTTCGACCTGGAAGACGACGGCCCCGACACCAAGTATATTTTCGGACCGCAGGTGGGCGTAACCCTGAACGCGCAGTTCGGCAACCTGGCACTGCAGCCTTCTATTCTGTTCTCACCGAAGGGCACCAAGATTGAAGTAATTGAGGAAGGAAGCGCGACTTCGAACGGCGAAACCTACTCTATCAGGTCGGAAGAGAAGGCCACCATCCGCCTGAGCTACCTGGAAGTGCCGGTAAACCTGGTGTATAGCACCAACGGGGCCGATGGCGGCTTCCAGGTATTTGCCGGGCCCTACCTCGGAATTGGCCTCAGCGGTAACTACAAAGCCGAAAACAACTATTCCGCAAGCCTCAACGGTCAGGTGGTTGAATCGATGTCGGGCTCCGCTGATGCCGACATCAAGTTTGTGGGCAAGGCCTCCGACGGCGACGAACCCGAATTCCGCCGCCTCGACTTCGGGCTGAACGCGGGCCTGGGCTATAAGGCCGGCTCCTTTCAGGCTCAGCTGGGCTACGGTCTGGGCCTGAGCAACCTGATTCCGAAGTCTGATGACGGTGATGACTCCGACAACAAGATCCACAACCGGGGCGTGCAGCTTTCGGTAGCGTACTTCTTCGGCGGGAAATAAGGCCGTTTCCTACCCCCTTAAACCGGCAAAAGCCTCCGCAACCTGAGGTGCGGGGGCTTTTGTTTTTGCTGCTGGCTTAGCTGCGCCCGTCCAGCACTCGCTCGGCCTGCTGAATGTGGCGTTTGATGTGCTCTACCAGCAGTTCCAGGGCATCGGTGAGGCGGGGCAGCAGCAGGGGCACAATAGGGTTCGGAATCCGAACGGCGTTGGCGTTGATGGTGCGGGCCTGGGTAATCAGGTTGTCCAGCTCATCCAGCTGGCGGCTAAAAACTTCTACTACTGTGCGCGGCAGGCGCGAACCGCTGGGCGCGTACTGCTGGGGCGTTTTCATGGCTTTCTCGCTGGCCGGTACCCGCATGGCTTCGGTCATCTTCTTGCCGAAAAACCCGTGCACAACCGTTTCGGCCGGACTGGAGCCCCGCTCCCGGGCGGCTTTGATTTTGCGGTTCATTACCGGCAGATACAGGCCGCCCACAATATTGAGGTGCTCCAGGCACTGGCCCACGCTCCACTTGCCCGGCCCCGGCCCCCGGTTCAGCTGGTCGTCGGTGAGGGGGCGGAAGCGGCGGTGGGTAATTTCCCGCACCCGCTGCAGTTCAGCAGCCAGGGAGTCCAGAAAATCGGTGGTACGGCGGGCAGTGGCGCTCATAGTATATGGGCAATAAGGCAGAATCTACCGTAATGATACAGCCCTCAAACGGTTTCGGCAACGCTCATCGTACGCCCCTGCCGCGTTTCGCTTAAAATTCAGGCGGTAGCGTACCTTCGGGGCATGGTGCGTTTTCTTTCCTGTCTGTTGAGCTTGCTTGGGGCCTGGGCCCTGCTGCGGCCCCTGCCCGTGGCGGCGCAGGCCGTGCCTAACCCGGGCGAAAACATTGCTTTTCTGGTGACGTTTGGGGCCCAGGGCGACAAAAGCTGGGGCGATGATGACTTCACCCAAACCTTCTTTTTCCTGGTGCCGAAGGATAACCGCCAGCCCGTGTACATCCGCGTCTTCGACCCCGACTGCGGTGGCCGCCACGATGAGGGTAAGTTTGGCTGGAACACTACCACCGAGTTCAGCCTGTACGGTGGCCCCGGGGCGCACTCCGGCCCCGACGCCCGCAGCACCGAGCCGAAAGGCAACTTCCGCTCGGGCACGCTGCTGAAAACCAAAACCTTTGGGGCGGACCCCGCCTACGATAACCAGTGGTACACCTTTGGGCCACTGAACCCGCTGGAGGGCGAGTTTGTGCCGGAGTTTGATGGGTACGTGTTCAAGCTGGTAGCCCAGGGCAAAAAAGGCGACGACGGCAACCTGTACCGCTACTTTCTCAGCACCACGCCTACCCAGAATGTGGCCGTGGAAGGCGGCAACGCTTTCACCTACGAGTACTCGTTTCGGCTTTCGCCGGAGCGCCGGGCCAAAACCCACCTCTACCCCTTCATCAACGACCGGGTAGTCAGCATCCGGCAAAGCAATTTTGACGGGGACAATGACTTTACGCTCAAGATTTTCAGCGTGGCTAAAAACGGGCACCCGGCCATCATCAGCGGGGACCAGAAGTGGGCCAGCAGCGTGCATGCCATTGCGGCCAAGGAACACGGCCTTTCGCTAGATCTGCAGATTACCTCCCTATCCAAGGCTACCAATGACCTGGTGTTCTACGTCACGGACCAGTACGACGTGGCCCTGCCCTTCTTTGCTATTCCGCTCGGCGGCCCCCCGCGCTACCGCTACGATGTGGACGTAAAAATCCGCAAGTAGGCCGCCGCCGGTCTGCGGGTAGTGCGGCTTGGCCGTCTGCCGGCTTTCTGTTATACTGGTTGCGTTTTAGCTTATTTCCGCGTTACCTATTCGTTGTTATGCCTACTGCGCGCCCGGCCGCTTCGCAGCCTGCTACCCCCTCGCGCCACTCCAAGGCCTCGTATCCGTGGCTGCGCGCTGTTCGGCGCTACTTCGGCTTTTCCCGCCGTGAAACCTCCGGCTTTGTGGTTCTGCTGTTCCTGCTGCTGCTTTGGCTGGGGCTGCCCTATCTGCTGCGACCGGCCCTGCCAGCCTACAACCCCGCTCCCGATCAGCAGCGCCTGAATACTTGGGCGGCCGAGCTGGCTGCACGCCGCACCACCCGGCCCGCCTACGCCAGCCGCTACCCCCGCCGGGCGGCCGTACCCCAGGTAGCTCTGGCCCCCTTCGACCCCAACCAGCTGACGGAAACCGACTGGGAGGCCCGGGGCCTGCCCCGCTACGTGGCGCGTCGCCTGGTAAACTACCGCACGGTGCTGGGCGGCTTCAAAGCCAAAGAGCAGATCCGGCGCACGTATGGCCTACCCGATTCTGTGTATAGCCGCTTGGCGCCCTACATTCTGCTACCCGACCAGCTGCCGCCCCGCGAGGCGCGCACCTATGCTGGCAGCCGCTTCGGAGCTTATCCGGAGCGCAAACCCTTTGGGGCCACTGCTGATAAAAGCCGCTTCCCGCGCAAGCCTGCCCGCCTGGCGGCCTTCGACCTTAATGCGGCCGATACCACCCAGCTCATGCAAATCCGGGGCATCGGGCGGGGCTACGCCCGGCGTATCGTGGAGTACCGGCAGCGGCTCGGGGGGTTCCAGCGGGCCGACCAGACCGCCGAAATCTACGTGCTGCGCGACGCGCCCGACCTGGTGGACAGCCTGCGCAAATACACCTTCGTGGCCCCGGGCTTCAGCCCTACCCCCCTCGATGTAAACAATGCCTCTTTTGAGGTGCTGCAGGCCCACCCCTACGTGGGCAAGCGCCTGGCCCGCGTGCTGGTCGCGTTCCGGCAGCAGCACGGCCCCTTCCGTCAGCCCGCCGACCTGCGTCAGATCCGCATTCTGGACCAGGCCACCTACGAGAAGCTGATGCCTTACCTGGTGCTGAAATAGCAGGCCCGGACGCGGGGGCTACCGCACTACCACGCACAGCCCTATGGCCCCGCCGGGCGCGTAGGCTGGCAGTAGCAGCAGCTTCTGGCCCAGTCGCCCCGGCAGCAGGTGCGCGGCCGCCGGGTACAGGCGCCATACCGCTTCGGCCGACAGAAAGCCTACCCCCGCCCCGGCCAGGACATCGGTTACCCAGTGCCGGTTATTGAGCATGCGCATGGCCCCGGTAGCCGCGGCCACGCTGTAGCCTCCTACGGAAAGCCACGGATACTCCCGCCCGAACTGCTCGTACAGCAGCGTGGCCGTCAGGAAGGCCTCGGCAGTATGCGCCGACGGAAACGAGCTGAAATCAGCCGGGTTATCGGGCCGGCGGGCGTGGCTGAGATGCTTGAGCTGGGTAACCGCGCCCGTGCTCAGCGCGTGCGAAAGGCCGTAGCAAACCGTGAAGGCCCCTACCCCCCGCTCGCCCCGCAAACCCACGGCAAACAGCCCGTAGGCAGCCGCCGCCGGCAGATGCCGGCTGTAGTTGTCCAGCGACGTGGCGAAGTGCGGAAAATGCTCGCGGGTTTCCTCGTGCACTTCCTCTTTCATCTCATCCAGCACGTTTTCATTGGTGCTCACGTACCCCAGCCCCACCAGGGCCAGCGGAACACCAACGCGCCACACCTGAGGCCGCCAGCCCGACCGCTGCCTGGCAGCCGGTCCGGCCGGGTGTAGTGAATCGGGAGAAACCACCGGTGCCTGAGCCCGGGCTATTGGGCTGGCACCGTAGCCCAGCAGTAAGAACAGCAATAGTTTACGCACGCAACGCCCAGACCGGATTAAGGGGGTAGGAAACCTACAAGATAGGGGCTCCGGGACCGGGATGCCAGCCGCTTCCGGCCGGAAGTGGTAATTTTCGGCCGGCGGGGGCTCCGGCACTGCCGTTGTGCTTTATTCCCCAGCCAGTGTTGGCCGGGGCCTCGCTTTTGTGCCCGCCCTTATGATGTGTCTGCCGCGCCTTTCCCCCTTTGCTTTCTGCCTGCTGCCACCTCTGCTGATGGGCTGCTCCTCTGACCAGGGCCGGGGCGACTTCGCCAGCGTGAATGACTTGTATGAGGTAAACGAAATAGGCCGGCTCAACCGCCAGCAGGTAGCCGAAAGCTCTGGCTTGGCCATAGCCAGCCCCGAGGGCGACCTATGGACCCATGCCGACGGCGGCAACACGGCCCGCCTGTATAAAATAACCCGGCAGGGCGACCTGCTCCAGACCCTGAACCTGGAGCCGCTCCAGAACATCGACTGGGAAGACCTGGCTCAGGACGATGAGCACCGCCTGTACCTCGGCGACTTTGGCAACAACCAGAACAAGCGGCGCAACCTGTGCATCTATCGGCTCAGCGGCCCTACCCTGCAGCAGGCCGATACCATCCGGTTCCAGTACGCCGATCAGCGCCAGTTTCCACCCCGTAAGCCCCGGCGCAATTTCGACTGCGAGGCGTTTTACTACTACCAGGACAGCCTGTACCTGTTCACCAAAAACCGGGGGGAAGGCCGGTGGCTGAAACAGTACGTGCTGCCCGCCCGCCCCGGCCGGCACACGGCCCGCCTCGCCGACAGCCTGCAGCTGCCTACCTGGGTTACCAGCGCCGACATCAGTCCCGATGGCAAGCGCGTGGCCCTGCTGGGCGCCGAGAAAGTGTACCTGTTTGAGCGCCTGCCCGGCCGCCGCCTCTTCGACGGCCTGAAAAGCACCCTGGATATTCCGGGGTCGGGCCAGACCGAGGCCCTGGTCTTTACAGCCGATCAGGACTTTATTTTCAGCAATGAGAAGGGCAAACTGTTCTCAGCCACCCGCAAACAAGAAGCCCCGGCCCGCTAGCACATCTGCGCCAGCACTACCCCCAAATGCGGTACAAGCTCCGTTTGGGCACCCCCTGTGTAGGCGCGTACTTTGGAGCTCAATCATTTTTCACATCTACAGCCTTACCACATGATCAACAGCCACAATACCCAGCGCTCTTTCGAGGGCATTCGTCGCCCCGATGGCACCAACATGACCGTTGGCACCCTCGGCACCCTCGCCGGCACCGTAATGACCATCGTGGCGGGCAAGTAAGCTGCCCCAGCGTTTTCTGTAGCGACCCCGCCTCCCCGGAAGCGGGGTCGCTTTTACGTTGGTCCATCACCGTTTTTCTTTGCCTGCCCGATGCTCAATCCGTATGCGTTTCGGCCCAATGAGCAGCACACCGCCTTTGCCTTCGAGAGCGAAGGGCCGAAGGGCGCGCTGCACAAGCTGATCAGCTTTACCCCTACCGAAGTGCCGCAGGTGTACCTGTTGGCGCTACACAACGGCTCCGAGCCCCAGCGGGAAACGTCGCCGCGCGCCGCCCGCAGCAACAACGGCGACGCTGCCCGCATCATCGACACGGTTATTGCGGCCATCGACGTTTTTCTGCAGCGCTACCCCGAGCGGTGGGTGTTGTTTTATAGCTACTTCGCCAAAACCGACGCCCATGACCCCGTGCGTATGCGCCTTTACCGCCGCCGCATGACGGCCAATTATACCTTCATCGACGAGCGGGTAGTTATGCACGGCATCCTGCCCGACCTGGTCACCCACGAGCCCTACTGCGGCTCCCACGACTACGGGGCCATTCTGTTCAAAAGCCGCCTAGCTCCAACAGCGTAGCCAAGGCGCCCGCTTCGCTCCCCACTGGCCTCGCCCCAGAAGACTCAGTGGCTACGGAAGTTCTTTATGACCTGCGCCAGGCTTTGCGTAGCCGAAGCCCTCCTCGATACCTGCTGAAACCACGGAAAACGCCGCAGCTGTCAGTCAACCTAGACGCCGTTCTGCCTGTACCCACCTGATTAAAACGGTCATTCTGAGCGGGTCGAAGCATCTCGCGTGCTGATGTGTGAATTACTACCACAACATCAGCACGCGAGATGCTTCGACCCGCTCAGAATGACTATTCTTCTTTCTTTACCGCCCAAGCAGCTTAATTCGGCGAGCCGGGGCGGCCGGGCATGGGACCGTAGTCAGGGTTGCGGTCCGAGTTAGTGCGGTCATCGGAGGCACCGCCGTAGTTGGGGGCCGCGTCCTGGCGGGTATAGTCGCCGCGCGAGGGCGAGCTATCAGGCTGGTTGCCATTGTTAGCCGCATCGTACTCATCATTGTACGAGCCGCCTTTGGAGCCAAAGCCGGTTTTTTCGCTGCCCTGGGCATCGGGCGAGTCGGCCGCGTCGTAGCCGCTGCGCGAACCGCTGGTGGGAGTGGCATCGGCCTCGCCGCTACCCTGGCTGGTGTTGTTAGGTGCTACCCCCGTGCGCTGGCCCTCCGGCCCACCATCGGGGTGGCTGGGGCGGTAGTCTTCCCGCTGGTTGCGCTGGGTAGCATCGGGCTGGCCGCTGCCGGCCCAGGTGCCGCCCACCGACGATGTGCCGTAGTTTTCCGCGAAGCCCGAGTCGGGGCCCTGCGGAGCCGCGTTATCGTTGGCAAACTGCGTCCCGACGGCAGAACCGGCGGGCGCGGTGCCTCCCACGGGTTGGGTGCCGTGGCTGCCGTTGCTGGTGTCAGCAAAGCCCGACTGGCGCTGCTCCCGCTCGCCAATGTAGCCGGTGGTAGCGGCGGGAGTATCCAAGGTGCCGGCATAGGTTTGGTTGCCGCGGCTGAGCTCGGCCCCGTAGCCGGCATGCGTAATGCCCTGGTCTGACTGCCGCCCGAACTCGCCCCGGCTGGCGCCGGCTACTTCGTTCTGCTCGTGGTTAGCATCGTGGGCGAAGGGCTGCTGGCCGGTGGTGTTGGCCGGGGCCTGCAACTCGTGGGGTTCGGCCTCGGAGTGGGGCTGTGCGGCCCCGCCGGCGTTGGAGGCAGCGGCTACTGGCTGCTGGCCCTGGCCGGCGGAAGCGGAAGTATCGGGACTGGGGGAGGTGGAATCAGTCATGACAAAAAAATATAGATGAGCTGGAATCCACTTGCATACGCAGTCATTCGGCCCGCGTTCCGCCCAGGCGGGTTTTGCCAAGTTGGAAAACCATGTAGATTTACCGCCATTCTTTCACCCCACAACCGCTTACGCCCCGCTATGAAAACCGGCAAAGTGAAGTTTTTTAATGAATCCAAAGGCTACGGATTCATTGTTCAAGACGAAAATGGTCAGGAGATTTTCGTTCATCAGACGGGCCTCGTGCACGAAATCCGGGAGAATGACCGGGTAACCTTCGACATCATTGACGGCAAGAAGGGCCAGAACGCCGTGAAGGTAGAGCGCATTTAACTTCAGGCTATACGTCAAAGAAAACCCCCGATTGGCCGGCCAATCGGGGGTTTTCTTTGCTAGTTGGGTGGTTGGGCTACTGGTCTGCCGTCCGTTTGGCTACCCGCACGCCCACGGCCATAATACCACGGAGCTGATCCTGGCGCATGTACTGCTCCAGCATGATGCGGTAGCGGCCCGCCTGCCGGAACTGCTGGTCAGGCAGGGCCAGAATCTGGTGGTCGTAGATGTCGCCGGTACCATTGCCCCGAGGCTCGCCGGTTTTGGGGTCCAGCAGCAGCATCTGGTGCAGGCGCCGCGAAATCACCTTCCCATCGGGGCCCCACAGGGTTTGCTTCACGTACAGGTTGTAGTACTCGTAGTCGGCCGCGTTGCGGATGTTGAAGTACACATTGTAGCGCTGGGTGGTATCGGCAATATCAAACTCAAAGGTGGGTTTGTCCTGCACGGCCCATACGTAAGGGTCCCCGGCCGGCGACTTCAAATCGATGTTTTTCTCGAACACCTGATCGGAGTCGCAGGCTGTTAACAGGAGCATTCCGATAACCCAAGCGGGCAGTACCCGGGAGAGAAAGCGCATAGAGAAGTACATCAGGAAGCAGATGGAGTTGAACCAGCCTCGGCGGAGCCACCAGGACGACCCGAGCGGCCACCGCGCCGGCCCGAGCGCCCACCCCGGCGACCTTCGCCGCCTTCTGTCCGGCCGGTGCCAGCTTCGGGGGTCTCGCCGGGGGTAGCTGCCCGGGGTGCACGGCCTTCACGCGGGGCGCGGGGCGCCTCTGGGGTGGCATCTGCCGGGCGGGTACCGTCGGCGGCGCGCTTGCCTTCACCACGGCCACGGCCACGGCGGTTTAGCGGGCGCGCGGCGGCTCCCCGCGGGCGGCTCCGCTCTTCAGCTGATGGTGCGGCTTCTGGTGCGGCCGTCTCAGGGTCCGGCTCCGACTGTACGGCCGGGCGGCTAGGGACATTGCGGCCGACCCGGGGGGTAGGCGCGGTTGCCACGGCAGCATCCTCGGGACCTTTTTCCCGCTTCTTTTTCCCGCGTTTGCTGCGCTTGGAGGCCTTAATCTTGTCGTCGAGGCGCTCCAGAGAGCCTTCCACGATGGCCGTTACTTCGGGTGCCTTTTCTTCCTCCAGCGCGGGCGCCAGGAGGCTTTCGGGCTTTTCGCCGCGCTTATTCAGCTCCAGCACTTCGCGCACGCGCTCCGTGGGTACTACCACCCAGTTGTTGTCGCCGCGCACAGCAAACCACATCTTTCTTTTGAAGATGTCGGTTTTCTGAAGGGTATAGTCGCCTTTCTCAGTCTGGAGGGGGCGCTGCACCTGCGGAATGTCCTTGAGAGCATCGAGGTAAGTGTCCAGCTCGTAGTTGAGGCAGCACTTCAGGCGCCCGCACTGGCCCGAGAGCTTGGCCGGGTTGAGGCTCAGGTTCTGGTAGCGGGCGGCAGTGGTGCTTACGCTCTTGAAATCCGTCAGCCAGGTAGAGCAGCACAACTCCCTGCCGCACGAGCCGATGCCGCCGAGGCGGCCGGCTTCGTGGCGCAGGGAAATCTGGCGCATTTCTACCCGCACCCGAAATTCATCGGCCAGGCGCTTAATCAGGTCGCGGAAATCAACCCGGTCATCGGCGGAATAGAAGAAGGTAGCGCGGGTGCGGTCGGCCTGGTACTCTACGTCGGAGAGCTTCATTTTCAGGCGCAGCTCATCTACCACAGCCCGGGCCTTGAACATGGTGCCGGTTTCCAGGTCGCGCACGGCCTGCCAGCGTTCCACGTCCTGCTCAGCCGCCACCCGCAGAATCGTGCGGATGTCTTTTGAGTCCTGGGGCACTTTCTTCTTCTTCATCTGCAGACGCACCAGTTCGCCCTTCAGCGAAACGTGGCCCAGATGCCAGCCGCTACCCGCCGACTCCACCACTACGGCGTCGCCGGTGATAAGGGGAATACGGCTTTTGTTGCGGTAAAAATCCTTGCGTCCGCCCTTAAACCGGACTTCTACAAGGTCGAATTCTTTAAAGTCGCTGGGCATATCCAAGTCCTGGAGCCAGTCGAATACATTGAGGCGGGTACAGCCGCTACTGCAGCTGCCTTTAGAGCCGCAGCCCTTGGCAGATGTAGTGGAGCAGCCCCCGCCGGAGGAGGAGCAGGATGAGCAAGCCACGGCCTGAAAGATCTATATGGTAAAGCGGAAAGGAGGGGCCCGCTGAAAATCGGTTCTAGACAAAGATACAGATTTAGAGGCGGAGGGCCTTGCGCCTCCTTTCACGGCGGAAATAGTTAGCCGGTAAACTACCGAATTTAATGTAGCTACAACAGTCCTATTCCTCAGATAGGTCACGAACCAGAAAATTTAGCTTCTACCCCAAATAATCAATTATCCTTGAATAGTTCTAAAAGGAAATAATGCAATTCCTAGGACATTTCACCCTAATTAACAACTCGTCAATACAAAGATGGTTTGTATATAATTTTGATAATTAACACTGCCTTATTTTGAAATATCACTAATGAAAACCTATGTTTACAGCGTTCTTTCATCCAACCACAACCAAACCCTATGAAGAAGTTTAAAGTACTCGCCCCCCTGGCGCTGTTCGCAGTTACCAGCCTGTCCCTTTCCTCTTGCCAAGAAAAAGCCAACGTTGAAGTAAAAGGCCAAGTATCAGAGACGACCATCAATCAGATCCGCGCTCTGGGCTTCACGGCCGCTGGCGCTCAGCAAGTGGAGGGTGGCGTACGGGTAGAAGGCGACATTCTGCTGACCAACGAAATGCTGGCGGACGCTCCGGCTGGCCAGTTGCTGCGCGTAGGCGAAGATGAGCAGTATCGCACCACCAACCTGGTAACGGGTCTGCCCCGCGTACTGACCGTGAAGCTGGAAGGCTCGTTCCCCTCCGCTTACGTGTCGGCTGTTGATGAAGCTATCCGCCGCTACAACGCCGAAGGCCTGCGCATTACATTCCGCCGCATCACCTCGGGCACGGCAAACCTGCCCATCACGTCTGCCAACCTGGGCTCCGGCGTACTGGGTCAGTCGGGCGGCTTCCCCTCGGGTGGCAATCCCGCGCCCGGCTTCAAACTGTCCCCGACGGCTATCAACAGCTCCAACGTAGGCTACATTGCCACCATTATGGCGCACGAGATAGGCCACTGCATTGGCTTCCGTCACACCGACTACTTCAACCGCGCGTATAGCTGCGGTGGCTCGGCTGCGAACGAAGGCGCCAGCACGGTGGGTGCTATCCTCATCCCCGGCACTCCTTCCGGCGCTGACCCGAACTCCTGGATGCTGGCTTGCGTGGGCAACGGTGTAAGCCGCCCATTCAACACCAACGACCGCACTGCCCTCAACTACGTGTACTAAGCTTCTGCTTAGCACTTATTATAAAAGCCCCGACTCATCCGAGTCGGGGCTTTTGCTTTTGCGGGCCTGCGGTAAGGTCAAGGGCTCATATAGATTACCAAGTGATTGGCGGCGGCGTTGTCACTACCGGGTCGGGGTTGGAAGCCTTGCTTCACCTCCTACCCCCAGCTACCGTCCGAAAGCCCCGGACCTAGACTAATAGCTTGCGGGCAGTTGGCACCCGCACCGTCTCAGCCGCCCTACCCCCAAAGTTGGCTTAACCTTTCCGGCAGACTCTAGACTGCTGCCTGTGCCGCGCCGCCCGCACCGAGAGCGGTGGAGCGGCGCAGGCGTTAGATCAGCAACAGGAGGGCCGCCAGCTGATTTCTAAAATAGACGGCTACGCCCTGTAAGCCAGCTATAGCATCAGGATGCGGCGCGTTACTTCCCGGCCGCCAAGAATGCTGATTCTCAGCAGAAAAGTACCCCGCCCCAGTGCACGCGTATCGAGGGTCTGGAGGGTGCTGCTGCTGGTGGTAACCTCTAGGCGCAACCGGCCGGTCAGGTCAAAAACCCGGAGGTGCAAGGCCTGATCCTGGGGGCCTACTACGGTCAGTGGCTCGCCGGCCACCGCGGGCACCGGGTACACAAGTACATCGGCGGTGCTGCGCACGAAAAACGCCGCTTCTACGGCGCTATAGTACGTGCGGCCATTATTCAGGTCGAGGCGGACCCGGTATTCGCCCCGGCCGGGTACGGGGTCTGGATCGGCCAGCTCCACTGTGGTACCGGGCACCGAAGCCAGGCGCTGCACGGCCCCGAAGCTGCCATCGGCGTTGCGGCGCTCCAGCGTCAGGGTCTGCAGCCGATAGGTAGTGCCCAGCAGCAGGTTAAAGCGCATGTTGTCGGCCACGGGCTGAGCAGGCAAAAACGACTGCACATAACACCCATTATTCTCCGGGCCGACATTGGCCGTGAAACCCTGTTCCCGCACTTGCCCGCCCACCCAGGGTGCTACGGCATAATAGCGGGCCGCCGCATCGGTCGGGGGCAAGGTTACCACCGTATCCGTGAGCAGGCGGTAGGGCTCCAGGTGCGTGGCACCCAGCCGGTAAAGCTGATACTGCGTGGCTTCCGGCACCCGTTTCCAGGCCAGCAGCGTTTCTTCGGGGCAGCTATACAGCACCTGCACTGCCAGCGGCGAGGCCACCAGAAACGTGTCTGACTCCACGGCAACGCCCCCCGTTAGCAGGCGCACCTGGGCCAGCGTGGAGGTTGCAGGAGCCGTCCAGCGGAAAGCCTGCTGCTGCAGATCAACGGAAGCGGAAAGCGTGCTCCAGGCAGTTTGGCCTACCGGGCGGTACTGCAGCTGCGCCGTGCTGGCCGGACCCGCCCATTGCCAGCGCAACACGGCCGCCTCGGCTGTGCGCAGGGTGCGGGCCGCCGTAGGGTTCACCCACGTCAGGCCCGATTCAAACTCATACACAAGGCCGAAAGCCTGCGGCCCCTGCGGCACGGCGTAGCCCCGCACCCGCAGCTGATAGGTACCGGCAGCGGGAGCATCCAGAGTTATCTGCTCGGCATTGTCGCGGTGGTTGGGGCGGCGGCGAGCAGGCAGGGCCAGGGAATCGGGATGAGGAAAGGCACTTAGGGTCCAGGGCAGCCAGCGTTGCGCGTCGGCGGCCCGGGTCAGCGTCAGGTCGAGGTCGTTGAGCAGGGTAGCGGGAGCATTAGCCGCAGCTTCGGGGTCGTGCCAGACCAAGGTGGCTTTCAGCCGGTGAGTGCCCGCCGGAACCGTAAGAGTTACCACCTGCTCCTGCCCCTGGGCCACGGTACCCTCGGAAAAGCGCCGCTCCAGTATGGCCTGCACCGCCCCTAGGGCATCGGCCTGACCGTAGCCTGCTACGTGGTCCACGTTGGGGCGCCCGGTGTCATCGGCCGAGTTGAGCAGGGCGGCTTTCACCAGGGCCGCCGAGGGCAGCCGCCCCTGCTGGTCGCGGTAGGCCTGCTGCACCAGCAGGCTCACGCCCGATACCAGGGCGGCCGCATCGGAAGTGCCGCCGTCGCCGAAGGCTACCAGCTCGGGCTTGATGCGGCCATCGGCGGCGGGGCCCCGGGAGCTGAGCGGGGCTACCTGCCCGAAAGCATCCGTAGCGCCCACCGTGAGCGTATTCTTGGAGTTCTTAAACTGCCCCGTCAGGTTGGCTACCGCCGCCAGGCCGGCGTACGGACCGGCCGGGGCCGGCTGGTTGCCTGAGTTACCGGCGGAAAATACGTGGAGCAGCTCCGGGCGCCGCAGCACCTGCTGGTCGTAGGCGCGGGCTTCGAGGCCGTAAAAATTTTCCACGCTTACCCCGTACGAGTGGTTCTGCACCGATACGCCCTGGCTGACTAGGGTAGCATCGTTGTCGGGCAGCAGGTTGTCGTAGCTGGCCTGCGCGATGCGGGCCTGCCAGGCCGCCCCCTTGCCGGCCGGCGCCGAGTTGCCTCCGCCGGCAATCAGGGTTGCCATCAGGGTGGAGTGCGCGTTCAGTATCGGAGCCTGCGGATTGGGATTTACCAGGCGGCCTTTGAAGTCAATGTCGTTGACATCAAGAGGGCTTTCCTTGAGGGAGACGGTCAGGCCTTGCCCCGCCAGCTGGGGGTAGCGCGTGTGCACCGCCGTTACTTTATTGGCCGCGAAGTCGGCGCCGTTGAGCTGGCGCTCCGGCCGGGCGGCCCGGTCGGCTACCTCCACAAAGCCGATGTAGGGACATTGGCTCAGCTCGGCAGCCGTAGCGCCGCGTACCTGCCAGAGGCCGGGTTGGTGGGGCTCCGCCGTAGCTGTGGCCCGGGGCTGCTTCTGCGCCAGCCACTGCCGAAACCCGGCTTCACTGGATACACTGACCCGCAGTACGCGCCCGGCCCGATTGGCATCGAGGCCGGGTGCCAGCCGGGCAGTGGGCCGGACAGGCGCAGTTTGCGCCAGGGCCGAGCTACCGCCGGTGATGCCTGCTGCAAGCAATAGAAAACGAAGATACCGGTGGCAGTAAGCAACAGCAGACATAGAAAGGAATTGGTTGTGGCAGAGGCAGGAGGGCGGAATCAACGATGGGAGTCGTCTCTTTCAAATGTAGGCAGAAATAGCCTCTTGCCCCCTACCCCCAACCGCCACGAAAAAGGCCGGCAAGTTGCCGGCCTTTAGAGGGGTAGCACGCCCGAAACTGGCTAGGGCTTGAGCACTACTTTCACGCAGTTATCCTTCTTGTTGCGGAAAATATCGTAGCCGTGAGCGGCCTCCGAGAGAGGTAGGCGGTGGGTGATGATGTCATCCAGCACCACTTTGCCATCAATGACATACTGCAGCAGCTTATCGATGTGTTTGTGGGCCGGGGCCTGGCCGCCCACTATCTTGATGCCTTTGTCGAAGAACTGTCCGATGGGGAAATTATCGTAGGGGGTGGCGTACACGCCTAGCACCGTTACAATGCCGCCGCGCCGCACGGCGCTCATGCAGGCTTCCAGCACTTTGGGCGAGCCTTTTTCGAAATTGACTACCGCTTTGGCCCGGTCCAGCAGGTTACGGTCGGGTTCGAAGCCCACGGCTTCCACGCACACATCGGCTCCGCGGCCGCCGCTCATGTCCCTGATCTGCTCCACCACATCCTTGGCATTTTCCCACAATATGGTTTCACAGTTGGTGGCATGCTGGGCCTTGTCGAGGCGGTACTGCAGGGTATCGACAATAACAACCCGGGCCGCACCGCGCAACCACGCCGATTTTGCGGCCATAATGCCCACGGGGCCGGCACCGAAGATGGCCACCGTTTCGCCGCCCTTCACTTCGCCCCAATCAATGCCGGAATAGCCGGTCGGGAAAATATCGGTCAGGAAGAGGGCCTGCTCGTCGGTGAGGCTGTCCGGAATTACACGGGGGCCATAGTCGGCGTAGGGTACGCGCACATACTCAGCCTGGCCGCCGTTGTAGCCGCCGTATAAATCGGTGTAACCGAACAGAGCGCCGCCTTTTTCCGTCAGCAGGCCGCCTTCGGGGCCGTAATGGTCGGGGTTGGAGTTTTCGCAGTGGCCCGGCAAGGCGTGGTTGCAGAAGTAGCAGGTACCGCAGGCTACCGGGAAGGGCACCACTACCCGGTCGCCTACTTTGAGCTTGCCGCCTACCCCCTTGCCCACTTCTTCCACAATGCCCATAAATTCGTGGCCCAGTACCATGGGCCGGGGCTGCGGAATGCTGCCGTTGTAAATGTGCAGGTCGGAGCCGCAAATGGCTGTGCTCGTCACGCGGATAATGGCGTCGCGGGCGTCTTCAATCTTCGGGTCCTCTACGGTATCGACGCGCACGTCTTTAATTCCGTGATACACGAGTGCTTTCATAGCTAACCGGGGTTGTGGAGTGGATGAACAACTGCTGACCTTAGGGCCAGCTCCTCCGCTAACGCCTCGCCGGGTCAGGGAGTTACGCCCCAATGCAGCGGGCCCTACCCCTTCGTCAGCTCCAAAGCCCCAATCCGGCCGGTATTTGCGGTTCCCGAAGGCAACCTCGACTGTTGCCCTTTGCCCGAAGAGCCTATATTTTATACACCTGCACCCCCACGCTGGTCAGCACGTAGGCGTACTGCTCGCCTACCAGCACCTGCTGGGCTCCGGCCGCAGGGAGGGGTAGGCGGCGGTCCGTTTGATTGTAAAGGTGCCAGAAATGCAGCCCGTCGGGGGCAAGGTAGTACAGCTCGTCGCCGCGGAAACCCACGTAGCTCAGGCCGGGTAGCGGCAGCTTTTTGCGGTAGTTGCCCAGGTTATCGAACACGTAGATGCCGCTGTTGCGGTCCACGAGGTAGAGGTTGTTCTGGTACTCGCGCAAAAACCGGAAGTCGGGCCGGCTGCGGCCTATCAGCAGGTCGAGGGGGGTAGTGATGGAGAAGCGCTTCTGGCTAGTATCGAACTGCCGAAGCGTCAGGTCCGATTCGTTGAGCAGCCAGTACCGGTCGTCGGGGGCCAGGGTGGCCGCGCGGATCTGCCCATCGAGGTAATCCTGCCAGCGTACTTCGGCTATGGGCGTCAGAAACCGATCCAGTAGCACTACCTGTTGGCGGTCATCATAAAACACCAGCACTTTGGCCGTGTTCCAGGCTTCTACCTGGGCCGTGTGCCCGGGCAGCGGGGGCGAAAAGGTGTTAAGGGACTGCCCATCGGGCCCGTACTGGCGCAGGTTGTTCTGGGCGTCGGCTACGTAAAGGTTGCCGCGCCGGTCCAGGGAGGCCGGGCCCGGCTGGGGCAGGGCAATGGTGCGCACTGGCACCCATGTAGCAGCGGGTTCCCTGGTATCGGCGGGTATTGTAACCACAGGCGCGGCCTGCCCGGCGGGTGCTACCGAGCCGGCGGCCGGCGCGGTGGTCTGGGCGTATGCTGAGCTAAGAGTTAAGAGGACTGAGCTGAGGGCTAAAAACCCAGTTGCTACCTGCTTTCTGATGCTCAGCTCCAGCTGTTCAGCTTTATTTCTCTTGCTCAAAGTGCCGAAGCTCCAGTTGGTTGCCATCATACACGCCGTAGGAGCAATAATTGACCCATTCGCCCAGGTTTACGTAGCGACTTCCTACCCCAACTTCCACATCAAGGGGTAGGTGGCGGTGCCCGAACACGTAGTACTCGTGCGGAAACTGCTGCTGCACTTCGCGGCAGTAGGTCAGCAGCCACTCCTCGTCGCCGAAGTACTGCTCGTCGGCGCCGCCGTTCTGCAGGCGACTGTGCCGGCTCCAGCGGTTGGCAATACCAATGCCCAGGTTGGGGTGCAGACGGGCAAACAGCCACTGCGCCACCGGCGAGGCAAACACGCGCTTCAACACCTTATACGTATGGTCGCCGGGGCCGAGGCCGTCGCCGTGCCCGATGTGAAACTGGTGCCCCCCAATGCGCTGGCTAACCGGGTGGCGCAGCACCGGAATGTTCAGCTCTTTGGTGAAATAGTCGAACATCCACATGTCGTGGTTGCCGGTAAAAAACGTCACGGGCAGGCCGGCATCGGTCAGCTCCGCCAGCTTGCCCTGCAGCCGGATAAAGCCGCGCGGAATGGCGTGCCGGTACTCAAACCAGAAGTCGAAAATATCCCCCAGCAGATAGATGGCGGCTGCATCCTGAGCGGCCGCATCGAGCCAGCGCACGATGCGCCGCTCCCGCTCCAGGGAGCGGGTGGCATCGGGGGCACCCAGGTGAAAATCAGAAGCAAAGTACACGCGGCGGCCAGTGGGCAGCGCGAGGTCAGGCAGTTGCGGCGGGCGCGTCATCCAGTAAAAACAACACGATGCTGCGCGGGCCGTGGGCACCGAGCACCAGCGTTTTTTCAATATCCGCCGTGCGACTAGGCCCGGTGGTGAGGGAAATCATGGAAGGCAACTTGTCGGCGCCGTACTTCTGCTGCATCAGCTTCAGCGCGCCGCCAATGTCGGCTACTACCTGGGAGGTACGGGCCACCACCAAGTGCTGATCGGGGTAGATGCTGAGGCGGCGGCCACTGGCCGTAGCGGCGGCTACCAGCACGCTGCCGGTGCGGGCCACCAGGGCTTCGCAGCTGGTCAGGCCGGCATCGGCCTGGGTCCGGAAATCGGCTTCATCGCCCTGAAACACGATATTGCCTTCGTGCAGCAGCTTTTTCAGCTCCGGCTCCCATACGTAGAGGTGCTCTAGGTTCTTCTCCTTCTTGTAGGTGAAGAGCTGGTCGTAGAAGTGCTCCACCGACTCGCAGTAATAGAACGCGCCACCTACCCGCACAAAGCTCTGGGCGAAGGCCACGGCCAGGTCGTCGGCGGAGGTGGGCCGGGGGTGCAGGGGCGCTGTAAAATCGGGGCGAGCCGGCTGCGGCGCGGGTTGCCGCAACGATTCCCGGATACGGCGCAGGATCAGGTCACGAGAGGTTTCCGCCATACGGTAAAGGTACAAGGATTAGGCATGCGTACCACCCCTACCCCCCTCTGCCCGTGCAAGTGGCTAGGGCCGGCCAGCTCTGGGCCGATGCCGTACCGGCATACCCAAGGGTGGTGGCAGCCCATGCCCCTACCCCAGCCATAAGCAGCAAAAGCTACTGGCCTGCCTGGCATCCTCTCCCTTTAGATAAACGCCTGGCTACTACTAAGCTTGAATTGACTGACCCCACAAGATTATGGGGTAGTATCTGCTGTGTAAACCGTGCGAGAGGGCCGCAAAAGGTACTTCAAGTTGACTCTAGGCCTGGAGGCTGCTGCCGAGAATTGTATAAAAGCAAGTCAGCCTTACTGCTGGCACTCTTTTAGCAACCTGCAACCAAAATCACTTGACCATGAACGATATGCCTCCCTATTCCCCATCTTTGGCCGCCGCTCATGAGCCTACGGCAGCCGACTTTGCGCAATGGGTAGCTGAGTTATTGCCTGGTATTGGAGCGGCCATTGCGCAACAAGGCTTCGAGAAAGGCTGTCAGCTGCCTGCTTTCCAGAGCTACCTGCAGGAGCGGGGGCAACCGGTGCCATAAGGTTACGTGTATACAGCACGCTTCTGTACTCACATAAAAAAACCGCTGCCGGAATAGGCAGCGGTTTTTTTATGTGAGGTTTAATTAGGCTACACCGGCGTTACGGCACTGCCCGTGGGCTCCGTAGCCGAACCGGCCGAGTCGGTGCCGTTGTCAACGCCAGGCAGCTTGAGGTCCGGCAGGTCGTTGCCCAGCGGAACGCCGGGGTGCTCCTGCTTCCGCTCGCTCAGAGTTTCCGAGCGGTCTGTGCCCGACATATGGGCCTGGTAGGTGGTCTGGCTGTCGAAGGGACGCTTGCCCACCAGACGCTCCAGGTCATCCTGCAACAGAATTTCCTTTTCCAGCAGCTCCCTGGCTACTACCTCCAGCTCGTGGCGGCGCTCCGTCAGCAGCTCCTTGGTGCGCACGTACGCCTGCTCAATGATAGCACGTACTTCCTCGTCAATCATCTGGGAGGTAGCTTCTGAATACGGCTTGGTGAAGCCGTACTCATTCTGGCCCTTCGAGTCGTAGAACGATACGTTACCGAGCTTGGCATTCATGCCGTACATGGTCACGATGCTGTAGGCTACCTTCGTAATGCGCTCCAAGTCAGAGAGGGCACCGGTCGAAATCTTACCGAACACCAGCTCTTCAGCGGCGCGGCCACCCAGCGTCATGCACATTTCGTCCATGAGCTGCTCGGTATTGTAGAGGAACTGCTCGCGCGGCAGATACTGGGCATAACCCAGCGCGGCTACCCCGCGGGGCACGATGCTCACCTTTACCAACGGATCGGCGTGCTCCAGAAACCAGCCGGCAATGGCGTGGCCCGCTTCATGGTAGGCCACAATCTTTTTCTCGCCGGGGCTGATGATCTTGTTCTTTTTCTCCAGGCCACCAATCACGCGGTCCACGGCATCGGTGAAGTCCTGCATGGTCACCATCTTCTTGTCGCGGCGGGCGGCAATCAGAGCGGCTTCGTTGCAGACGTTGGCAATTTCAGCACCCGCGAAACCAGGAGTCTGGGCAGCCAGCTTCTTGGCTTCCACGTCGGGGCCCAGCGTCAGCGGCTTCAAGTGCACATTGAAAATCTGGGTACGCCCGTTAATATCTGGCTTGTCGATACTGATCTGACGGTCGAAACGGCCGGGACGCAGCAGCGCCGAATCCAGGGTATCGGGGCGGTTGGTGGCGGCCAGGATGATAACCCCGGAATCGGTACCGAAACCGTCCATTTCTACCAGCAGCGAGTTCAGGGTATTTTCCCGCTCGTCGTTGCCGCCGGGCACGTTGCCGCGCGAACGGCTGCGGCCAATGGCGTCAATTTCGTCGATGAAGATGATGCAGGGAGCCTTAGCTTTGGCCTGCTTGAACAGGTCACGCACGCGGGCCGCGCCTACCCCCACAAACATCTCCACAAAGTCGGAGCCCGACAGAGAGAAGAACGGAACGTCAGCTTCGCCAGCTACAGCCTTAGCCAGCAAGGTTTTACCGGTACCGGGAGGACCTACCAGCAGGGCGCCTTTCGGGATTTTACCGCCAAGGATGGTGAACTTCGAGGGGTTCTTGAGGAACTCCACGATTTCCTGCACTTCCTCCTTGGCTTCTTCCAGGCCGGCTACATCCTTAAAGGTAACTTTCACCTTATCGCCACCCTCAAACAGGGCCGCGCGGGATTTACCAATGTTGAAGATCTGGCCCCCAGGCCCACCTGCCCCGCTCATGCGGCGCATCAGGAACCAGAAACCTACGAACAGCAGAATCATGAAGCCCCAGGTGGTTACGTACTCGCCGTAACCCGTGCGGTCCGTGACTTTCAGGCCTACCTGCCGATCGGGGGGTAGGGTGGCTTGTACCTTATCGAGGTCTTCCTTGAAGGTTTTGCCATCCACCACCCGGAAGCCATACTGAGCACCCTGATCCATGGAGAGGGGCCCGCGCCGCTTCAGCTCCACATCATAGGGAGCCTTCTTGGTAGCGTCGGGTTTCAGCGACACCTCCACCTGCCGGTCGTTCACGAGGGTAATGTCGCGCACGTCGCCGGCGGTAAGCATCTGCTCAAACCGCTTCTGAGTAATTTCGATGAGCGGGTTGCTGCGCGAGAGGTACACCATCCCGAGGATGAGCACCACCAGGCCCGTCAGCACCCAGAGCTGCATCCCGGGCCGGGGCGCGGGAGTAGGCAGCATAGGTTTTTTCTTTTTGGGCGTCGTATCAGACATGAATTGAGGTTGCTAAGACAAGAAACAAAGGCGCAACACGCCACTTGAATGATTGTTGGCGCATCCGCCAGTATTTTGCAAGACGCCGAAGGGAAGGTTTTACCTTACCGCCGCCGGAGTTTCCTCTTCCTCTACGTAGGTAATCTGCGCATCGCCCCACAGCTCTTCCAAGCCGTAGAACTGGCGCCGGTCGCGCAGGAATACGTGCACTACCACGTCCACGTAGTCGAGCAGCACCCACTCCCGGTTCATGCGCCCTTCGGTTTGCCAAGGGTTCTGGCCGGTAAGCTTCTCTACCTCTTCCTCCACGGAGCGGGCAATAGCGTCAATTTGCGTATCTGAAGAAGCCGAGCAGATTATAAAATAATCGGCTACGGCATTTTTAAGGTCTTTGAGGTTGAGTACCACGATATCGGCTGCTTTCTTCTCTTGCATGCCGCGCACTACTACATCTGCCAACTTGTCCGAATCCTGCCGAACCAGGGTACTTTTCATGGGGTATTGTTAGGTTTGAACGTCACAAAGTACGAAAAACAGGTGGAGGCTATATACCCCCAAACGCTCTTCACGGGCCAACAGCTTGTCTGGTTGCCCGAATGCCCCTCGACGAACACCGAGGCATACCAACTGGCTGTCCAAAACCGGGCCACGGATGGTTGCTGCGTCATTACCGACAAACAGACCGCTGGTCGCGGCCAACGTGGCAACCAATGGGAAGCCGCGCCCGGCGAAAACCTGACACTGTCTGTGGTATGGCACCCCGGGTTTTTACCGGCCGCCGACCAGTTTCTGCTGAGCCAGGCCGTAGCGCTAGCCGTGCATGACTGGCTGGTAACCCTGCTCGGCCCCGACCCGGCGCTGCGGGTGAAGTGGCCAAATGATATCTTTTTCGGACATCAAAAGCTGGGTGGCATTCTGATTGAGAACACACTTAACGGCCCGAAGATTCAGCATAGCATCGTTGGGATAGGATTAAATATTAACCAGCGGCAATTTGAAGTGCCCACCGCTACCTCGTTGGGCTGCCTCACCGGCCGGGCCTACACGTTGCCGGCCCTGGTGGCCCGGCTGCTGGAAAGCCTGGAGCGGCGCTACCTGCAGCTGCGCTCCGGCAAGGTGGGTGCCCTGCGCGCCGAGTACCTGCGGGTGCTGTACCGCTTTCAGGAAGAACACGAGTACGAAGCCGCCGGCCGCCGCTTCCGGGGCCAGATTGTGGGCGTGGATGAAACCGGCCGCTTGGCTGTAGCCACGAAAGGCGAACTGCATTATTTCGATTTAAAAGAAATTCGCTATATATGATGACTCAGCGAAACGGGCGGGGTAGGGCTGATGCCAGGGCTGCCTGTTTCCAGCCGGCTCTGTAGGCATTGTTTCCGGGTGCTGATCAGGCCAAAGGCAATAATTCTATTCAATATTACCATCTTCACTTTCAACTATTTACTATCCTCTATCGTAAGTTTACTTAAACATTTATGCAACCTTATTCCTTACTTGCGCATCTGCCTGACAACCCCGCCTCTCCAATGAGGCATGGTAGTTGTCTATCCAGAGGCAGGCGGCAGTATCTGCCGCTTTGTCCTACGGAGGATAATCGTACTTATTTGACTTTGCCGCGCGGCCTGGCCGTGCGCTCCAGACGCCGACTGAATGCCATGAAACTTACTACGCGCTTTTTCCCTGTACTGCTGCTGCTGCTGTGGCAACTGCCGCTGCTGGCCGCTACGGTTCGGCTGGAAGCCAACCTCCTTCACGCTACCCCCTCCCGGCCCTTGCAACAGGTAACGCCGGTAGTTGCGCCCCCCTCCCCTGGGGTCACTACCTCGGCAGCCGCCCGCATGCTGGCTCCGGCTTTGTCCGTGTACCCCAACCCTTCTCGGGGCCTGATTACGGTGTCCGTGGGGCAGAAGCTGCCCTGGGGCGACTACAAGCTGCGCCTGAGCAACATCATTGGGCGGGAGGTGCGCAGCGTACTGCTGCGGCCGGAAGCTGCTGATGGGGGTATGAACCTGAACCTTTCGGACCTGCCGCCCGGCATGTATTTCTACAGCCTGGTGCAGAATGATAAGGTGGTTTCCACTAAGCGCCTGGTGCTACAGAACTAAGTGCTTCTGAATACGATTAGAAAAGCAGCCTCCGGTGGGGCTGCTTTTTTTGTGCCCGCAGGGGTAGCACGGCAGAAACTCCTTGGTAGCACGCAACCTGATTCGCGGCTCTCGCTACTTATTCTCTACTTTTGATCTTTCACTGATTTCCTTCCGGACCCTAAAACCCGTCGTTCAGCAGCGGGCTGGCCGTGGTCAGCCTCACTTTATTTCGTATGCGGAGTTACAAAAGCCTGAATAATCTGGTCGGCTGGCTGGTATTTGCCCTCGCCACCATCACGTATCTACTCACCTTGGAGCCTACGGCTTCGTTCTGGGACTGCGGCGAGTTTATTGCCTGTTCCTACAAGCTGCTGGTGCCTCACCCTCCCGGGGCCCCTACCTTTCTGCTGTTGGGCCGTCTGTTTTCCCTGCTCTCCTTTGGCGATGTAACCAAAGTGTCGGTGCTGGTAAACGCGCTGTCGGCGCTGAGCTCTTCGTTCACGGTGCTGTTCCTGTTCTGGATTATCACCATGCTGGCCAAGAAGCTGGTGCTACACCGCCCCGGCCTGCACGACGACCGGAACCTAGAGCCGACTTCGGGCCAAACCCTGCTGATTCTGGGTGCCGGCGCGGTGGGTGCTTTGGCTTATGCCTTCTCCGATTCGTTCTGGTTTAACGCCGTGGAGGCCGAGGTGTACGCTATGTCCTCCTTGTGCACAGCGGCCGTGGTGTGGCTGATGCTGAAGTGGGAAAACCGCGCCGACGAGGCCGACTCCGACCGGTGGCTGGTGCTCATTGCTTACGTTATTGGCCTCAGCATCGGGGTTCACTTGCTGAACCTGCTGGCTATTCCGGCCCTGGGCTTCATCTACTATTACCGCCGCACCCAGAACCCCACTACCAAAGGTGGCATCATTACGCTGGTAGTGAGTAGCATTATTGTGGGTCTGATTCTGGCCGGCATCATTCCCGGTCTCCCTACCCTGGCGGGCGCATTTGAAGTGTTCTTCGTGAATAGCTTCGGCCTGCCCTTCAACTCGGGCCTGGTGTTCTTCCTGCTGCTGTTTGTGGGTGTGCTCTGGTTTGGCTTCCAGCAGTCGTTCAAGCGCCGCAGCCGCCTCTTGAACACGGTGATGCTGAGCTTGGTATTCATCCTGATTGGCTATTCGAGCTACCTGATTGTACCCATCCGTAGCTCCTACCACCCTACCATCAATGAAAACGCCCCCGAGGATGTACTGTCCTTCGTGAGCTACCTGAAGCGCGAACAGTACGGCGACCGGCCTCTGCTCTACGGCCCGCAGTTTAATGCCCAGCCCATTGCCCAGGAAGACGGCGCGCCCCGCTACGTGCGCCAGGGCGACAAGTACGTGGTAGCCGAGTACCGCCCCGTGTTGCAGTATGCCTCCGAGGATAAAATGCTGCTACCCCGCCTGTACAGCAACGACCCGCTGCACCTCTACAACTACAAAAAGTGGGTTGATATTCAGGATGGGGTGAAGCCGACCATGGGCCAAAACCTGAGCTTCCTGTTCAAGTACCAGATGGGCCACATGTTCTGGCGCTACTTCATGTGGAACTACGTGGGCCGCGAGGGCGACATTCAGCAGTCGGGCATTTTGTGGGGTAGTGGTGCCGGTGCCGGTCTGCCCGAGCGCATTGCCGACAGTCCCGCCCGGAATGCTTTCTTTGCCCTACCCCTCATTCTGGGTGTATTGGGCCTGTTCCTGCACGTCCGCCGCGACGGCCGCAACGCCTTTATCGTGGGCTTGCTGTTCCTGTTCACGGGCCTGGCCATTGTGCTCTACTTGAACCAGCCACCCATCGAGCCGCGTGAGCGGGATTATACCTTCGCGGGTGCCACGTTTGCCTTCGCCATCTGGATTGGCTTGGGTGTACTTGCCCTGGCCGAGCTGCTGGAGAAAGTGGTGAAGTCAGAGACGGCGCGGGCCGGCGTGGTAACGCTACTGGGCCTGGTAGTACCGGGCATCATGGTAGCCCAGGGCTGGGACGACCACAACCGCTCCGACCGTTATCTGTCCGTGGATTCGGCCAAAAACCTGTTGAACTCCCTGGCCCCGAACGCCATCCTGTTCACCAACGGCGACAACGATACCTTCCCGCTCTGGTACGCCCAGGAAGTAGAAGGCGTCCGCACCGACGTGCGCGTGGCCGTACTGAGCTACCTGAACACCGACTGGTATATCGACCAGATGAAGCGCCGCGCTTATAAGTCGCAGGCGCTGCCCATCTCCATGGAGAATGCCAACTACAAGCAAGGCACCAACGACTACCTGCCCTACGCTGAGAACCCGGCGGTAAAGGACATTGACGTGCGCCAGTTTATGCAGCTGGTTAACCAGAACAGCCCTCTGCTGCAGGTTAGCTACGGCGATGGCTCGAAGTCTCTGCTGTCCTTCCCTTCCCGCAAGTTCTATCTGCCCATTGACACGGCAGCCGTAGAGAAGCTGGGCATTATTCCGGCTGACCGCCGCGGGCAGCTGGTGCCGCGCATGGAGTGGGAAGTGAGCAAGAGCGCCATCGAGAAGAAGAGCCTCGTGATTCTCGACATTCTGGCCACCAACAACTGGCAGCGCCCCGTGTACTTCTCCAGCACCGTGGACTCCCGCGACTTCATGGGTCTGCAGCCCTACTTCCAGCTTGATGGCATGGCCTACCGTATCCTGCCCGCCAAAGACCCCAACTACGACCCCAAAGGGGGTAGCGATGAGGGCTACGTGGCTACGGAGCTGATGTACGACAACCTGATGAAGAAATTCGCTTTCCGGGGCCTGAATAACCCCACTATCTTCTACGACGAGAACAACCTGCGCTTCCCGGCCAACTACCGCGACAAGTTCTCGCGCCTGGCTAACGCCCTGCTGGCTCAAGGCGACAAGGCCCGCGCCAAGCAAGTACTCGACAAAGCGTTTGAGGTGATGCCCGACAAGGCTATTCCCTATGATTACTACGTGCCCCAGTTCATTCCGGCTCTGGTAGCCGTAGGTGAGCAGCAGCGCGCCAACGAAATCATGGACACGATGACTGGCCGTGCCGAGCGGGCCCTGGCCTACTACAGCACCCACAACAGCGCCCTGTTTGACCAGGAGTTCCAGACCTACCTGATGTCGTTGAACAGTATCGGCCGCGCCGCCGAGCAGATTGGCGACCAGCAGCGGGCCACCAAGGCCATCAGCCTGCTGCAGCAGTACTACCAGCGCTAAGCCGCATGGTTTTTGCCACCACAGAAGCCGGCTCCGGAAACGGGGCCGGCTTCTGTCGTTAGAAAGCCTACCTTGAAGTCGTCTCGTCCTACCTCCCTACCCCTTCCTTACCGTGAAACCTTTCTATCTGCTGCTATTCGTATTGCTGGGCTTGGGTAGTACCCCCTGCCTCCAGGCTGCGCCGCGTCGGGATTTTGCTACCCAGTACCGAGCCGAACGACGCATCATCATCGACACCCGACGGGAAGGCGACAGTGTACGGCTTTACCTGCGTTTTCCGAACACGGCCCTTATCCGGCGCGGCTTCCCACTGCACATAGCTCTCTGGGCCGATTACGATGCTAAGCGGGCCATTTGGCAGGATACTGTTCGGCGGTTTGCCGGGCGGCTGCAGCCCGATGGCGAAGGTGCCCGCATAGATTTTTGCCTGCCCCTCCCGCGGCTGCGAGCCGGCCAGGTACTCAGCTTAGCCGCCGGTCCCGCCGACGAAGCTGCCTCCGGCGAGGCTGGCTGGCTGCGTCTGACCCCGGAGCATCTTTCCCGCTCCTTCATCCTGACTGATTCCGTAGGACAGCCGCTACTGCGCCACTACGTGCGGGCCGGGGAGCCGTTTATGGTTGACTCGTACGGCGAAGATCTGAACGTGCAGGCCTACCGCTACCCGCTCAGCTCCCTGCCCGCGGCCCCACCCATGACGAGTCCTGGCGCCATGCCCGCCCAGCCCCGCAAGCTCAGCGCGCAAGATTCGACGCGCTACCGGGCTGGTAGCCTGCTGCGCCTGCAACCGGGCATGTATCTGCTGCGAGTAAACCCTGCGGAGTCACGCAGTGGCATCTTGGTGGAAGAGAATACCTTCCCGGCGCTTACTTCCGCCGATGAGCTCATTGCGCCCCTGGTTTACCTGACTACCTCCGTGGAGCGCAAAAAGCTGTTTGATGCGCCCGAGCCTAAGAAGGCCGTGGATCAGTTTTGGCTCGCGGTGGCCGGAGGAAACCAAACCATTGCCAAGCAGCTGATCCGCACGTACTACGGGCGGGTGCAGGAAGCCAACCAGTTTTTTTCAGCCCACAAAGCCGGCTGGCTTACCGACCGTGGCCTGTTATATCTGGTGCTAGGGCCGCCGGAAAGCGTGTATCGGGAGGCGGGCGAAGAGCGCTGGGTGTATCGTGCCGACCAGGGCATGGGCGGCACGTTCGTGTTCCGCGCCAAACCCAGTACCTTTGCACCTGATAACTATGAACTGGTGCGCCGCCCCGAGTACGAACAACTCTGGTATGCCGCCGTGGAGCAATGGAGAAAAGGACGAACCGCCCGCCCCGGCCGCTAACTGAGCGCCGCCAATTTTTTGATTCTGAAAACCGCCCGGTACCCAACCGGCGGCCGGCCTCGCGCGACTCCGAAGGTCGGTCTGAGGAAGGACGATTTGAAGGCAGCCGCGCCGAAGGTGGCCGCTACGAGGGCAGTCGCTCGGACAAGCCACGCTACCCCCACCGCCCGGCCCAGGACCGCAGCATCGACATGATTTTCGGGTTGCGTCCGATTCTGGAAGCCCTGAACGCCGGCCGGACCCTGGACAAGATTTTCTTGCTGCGCGGCACCAAGAACTCCATGACCCAGGACATTACGGCCCTGGCCAAAACGGCCAATATCCCGGTGTCGATGGTGCCCATTGAAAAGCTCGACGGCATCACCCGCAAAAATCACCAGGGCGCGGTAGCCTACGTATCGCCGATTGACTACATGCCCCTGGACAGCATTCTGGCCGGCTTGTATGAGGAAGGCAAAACCCCACTGCTGCTGGTGCTGGACCGCATTACCGATGTGCGCAACTTCGGCTCCATTGCCCGCAACGCCGAGTGTATGGGTGTGCACGCCATTGTGGTGCCCAGCCGCGGCGCTGCCCAGGTGAACGGCGACGCCCTGAAAACCTCGGCCGGCGCCCTGAACCTGATTCCGGTGTGCCGGGAGCCCAACCTGAAAGATACCCTCACCTTCCTGCGTGAGTCGGGGGTGCAGGTAGTGGCCTGCACCGAGAAATCCGACGCCAGCTTGGAAGCCGAAACCGTGGACCTGACCGGGCCTCTGGCTATTCTGATGGGTAGCGAAGAGGATGGCATCAGCCCCGAGTACCTGCGTCTCGCCGACCACAAGCTGCGCATCCCGATGGCCGGTCAGATCAGCTCCCTCAACGTATCGGTAGCCAGCGGCATCATGCTCTACGAGGTACTGCGGCAGCGCTTGGTGAAGGCATAAACCATTAGTGCTCCTGTTTACGAAAAAGGCGTTCTGGTTTGTAACCGGAACGCCTTTTTCGTAAACAAACGCTTCACCTCATTATTCATCCCACTGCAGCTTCACCCGGTCACGCTGCTCTTCGTTCAGATATAAGTCGCCGTTGACGGAAGCTTGCCGAACGGTAATATCCAACGCCTTGCCATTCAGCACCACGTTGAAGCTTACAGTACGGCGGTAATTTTCTTCTCCTCCCTTCATTAGGTAGGCCTCGGTGTGGTCAACCAACGTGTATTGCGCCCCTCCATTCTTGAACGACAACTCGTAGTTTTCCATCCCGGCATTAGCTACGCCACCGGGCCGGTGATAGGGCCAGTAGGTAAATTTTCGCCAGCTGCTGGAATCTAGTACGGCCGGATACTGTAACTCCGTTTTGGCAGCGGTGCCGAAGCGGTACACCAGGTAAGCCGCTTTCGGGCCTTCGCAAACGGAAGCCGTTTTACCGCTGCTTGTTACAAACGAAAGGATGGTCCTTTCGCCTGGCCGGCGTAACACGTCGGGCGCAGGTTTTACCTGCTGAGCCGGGGCTGCGCCTACAGCCAGCCATAGGGGGGTAGCAAAGGCCAGAATTTGGATACTCATTAGTTATACCCTACCCCCTTCTTCGACTTCACATCGGCTACAAACTCTTTCACGCGCTGTTCTTCGGTCCGCTTGCAGATGAGCAGCACGTTGTCGTACTCGGCCACGATGTAGCCCTCGAGGCCTTGAACTACCACGAGGCGCTCGGGCGGCGTTTTGATAACGCACTCACTCGTGTCATAGAGCAGGGCATTGCCGTCCACTACGTTTTCATCGGCGTCGTGCTGGCCCATGCGGTGCAGCGAGTCCCAGGTGCCCAGGTCGCTCCAGCCAAAATCGGCGGGTAGCACATACACGTTATCGGCCTTTTCCATCACACCATAGTCGATGCTGATGTTGCGGCAGCGGGTGTAGGCGCGGGAGATAAAATCTTCTTCCTTTGGGGTTCCCAGCTCGTCCCAGCCTTCATCAAACACCTCGGCAATATCACTGAGATACTGGTGGAAGGCGTGGATAATAGCATCGGCCCGCCACACGAACAAGCCCGAGTTCCAGAGGAAGTCCCCGCTGGCCACAAACATCTTGGCCAGCTCCAGATTCGGCTTTTCAGTAAAGGTCTTCACCTTGCGCAGCGTTTGCGGGAAAACACCATCCTCGTGGCCGGGGGCAGTTTGCACGTGTTCCGGCTGCACTACCTCATCAATAAACTGAATGTAGCCGTAGCCGGTATCGGGGCGTGAGGGCTGAATGCCCAGTGTAATGAGCACATTGTGGGTACGGGCGCCATCCACGGCCGTCCGAATGGCCTCCCGGAAGTTTTCCTCGTGCATTACAGCGTGGTCGGCGGGGGTTACCACAATCACGGCTTCCGGGTCGCGCTGGGCAATGCGGTAGCTGGCGTAAGCAATGCAGGGCGCGGTGTTGCGGCCGATGGGCTCGCCCAGAATCTGGTCGAAGGGCAGTTCCGGCAGATGCTGGTGTACCAGCTCGGTATAGTCGCGGTTGGTGACCACAAACACATTTTCAGCCGGACAAATGCCTCGGAACCTATCTACGGTGAGCTGAAGCATGGAGCGCCCCAGCCCTAGTACGTCATGAAATTGCTTGGGGTGATGGGTGCGGCTAAAGGGCCAGAAACGGCTGCCAATGCCACCAGCCATTACAACGAGATACGTATGTTGTTCCATCGAAGCCGGACGTAACGCCCGTGTTTAGGAAAAGAATATACTCAGCAAAAAGCCAAAATAGGGAAATTCAGACTCTCCGTGTAAAGCGTGTAGCTACGCAGAAACTGACTTGCGCTGTATTTGGGCTTTCGGGCAATGATAGCGGAATATTTATTATGTATAATAATATCTGTAAATTATTTAATTATATCCCTTCATCACACACTACCCCTCGCCATACCACGAAGCCCAGTCTGACTGCCCCAGCCGGCTACACCAGTCCCTCCCGCAGCAAATCGTGCAGGTGAATGAAGCCAGCAAAGCGGCCGCCCTGGGTTACTACCAGTTGGGTAATGTTGCGGCTTTGCATGCGGGCCAATGCTTCCGCCGCAAAATCCTCTACATCAATCGTAACGGGAGCCGGCGTGAGGATGTCCCGGGCCCGCACCGTTTCCAGTCGTCCTTCAAAAGAGGTAAGCATGCGGCGCAGGTCGCCGTCGGTGATGATGCCTACCAGCTCGCCCCCGGCGTTGAGCACGGCGGTGGCACCCAGGCGCTTGCCCGAAATTTCCAGGATAATGTCTTTAAGCGGAGCGGAGTCGGCTACCTGGGGCTGCTGGTTCTGGCGACTCAGGTCGCCCACTTTCAGGTAGAGCTGCTTGCCCAGCGTGCCGCCGGGATGCAGGCGGGCAAAATCCTGGCGGGTAAACTCGCGGCTTTCCAGCAGGCACACGGCCAGGGCATCGCCCAGGGCCAGGGCGGCGGTAGTGGAAGTAGTAGGAGCCAGGTTGTGGGGGCAGGCCTCACGGTCCACGGGGGCATGCAGCACGTAGTCGGCCTGCACGGCAAGGTAGGAGTCGGCGTTGCTGACCAAGGCCGCCAGCGGTACGCCTTTGCGCTTCAGCAGGGGCACCAGCACCTTGATTTCGGGAGTATCGCCGGATTTACTGATGGCAATAACGAAATCGTTGGCCTGAATCATGCCCAGGTCGCCGTGGATGGCGTCGGCGGCATGCATAAACAGGGCTGGCGTACCCGTAGAGTTGAACGTGGCCACCATCTTACCCGCGATGTGGGCGCTCTTACCAATACCGGTTACTACTACCCTACCCCGCAAAGAGAGTATGGCTTCTACGCATAGTGCAAAATCAGGAGTCTGTGCTATGGCATCGGCAACTCCCTGAATGGCTTCCGCTTCCTGCTGAAGCACTTTTTTTGCAAGTAAGTTGAGTTCGTTCTGCGGTTTCAATCTAAATTTGGTATTGCGTATCGGAAGCTCAGCAGTAGCGCGTTTTCAGGAATAAACCCGAATTCTTTACCCTAACTGCTTAGTACCAAATACCATAAAATCCCTAGATTGAGTTAGCAACACCGTCGTGTCGTTTATCCAATCTACCACCCCAATTGAGTAAGTGAGGATGTCCATGCCAGCCGTGAAACAACAAGTGCAGCAAGAGGCTGATTTGAAAGGCAAGTTAAAGGAAGTTTTTGGGTACGGTCAGTTCCGCGGCGTACAGGAAGACATCATTCAGAACGTTATTGCTGGCAATAACACGTTCGTAATTATGCCTACCGGCGCGGGCAAAAGCCTGTGCTATCAGCTTCCGGCGCTTGTCCTGCCGGGCACGGCCATCGTCATTTCGCCCCTTATCGCCCTGATGAAAAATCAGGTGGACCAACTCAACGCCTTCGGGGTAAACGCGCAGTTTCTGAACTCGACGTTGTCGAAGTCAGAGATGAACAAGGTGAAAAAGGACGTGATTAGCGGCGAGGTGAAGCTGCTGTATGTGGCGCCCGAAAGCCTGACCAAGGACGAAACCATCGAGTTCCTTAATAAAGCCACCATCAGCTTCGTAGCTATTGACGAGGCGCACTGTATTTCGGAGTGGGGCCACGACTTCCGCCCTGAGTACCGCAAAATCCGCAGCATTATTGACGGGCTAGGCGTACAGGTGCCCATTATTGCCCTCACGGCTACCGCTACCCCCAAGGTGCAGCAGGACATCCAGAAAAACCTGCAGATGGACGATGCCTCGGTGTTCAAGACCTCGTTCAACCGCACCAACCTCTACTACGAGGTACGCCCCAAGCATAACACCAAAAAGCAGCTGATTCAGTACGTGAAGCTGCGCAAGGGCCAGGCCGGTATTGTGTACTGCCTGAGCCGCAAGAAGGTAGAAGAAATTGCCGAGCTGCTGAAGGTGAACGACGTGCGGGCCCTACCCTACCACGCCGGCCTCGACCCGCATGTGCGCATGGCTAACCAAGACGCCTTCCTGAACGAGGAGTGCGACGTGATTGTGGCTACCATTGCCTTCGGCATGGGCATCGATAAGCCCGACGTGCGCTTCGTAATTCACTACGACACGCCGAAGAGCATTGAAGGCTACTACCAGGAAACCGGCCGCGGCGGCCGTGACGGCCTGGAGGGCGACTGCCTGATGTTCTACAGCTATGACGACATCGTGAAGCTGGAGAAGTTCAACAAGGACAAGCCCGTAACGGAGCGCGACAACTCCAAGCTGCTGCTGCAGGAAATGGCCAATTACGCCGACTCGGCGGTGTGCCGGCGCAAGCAGCTGCTGCACTACTTCGGCGAGCATTTCGAGAAGGACTGCGGCTTCTGCGACAACTGCAAGCACCCCAAAGAGCGGTTTGAGGCCAAGCAGGAGGTAGTAATGGCCCTGAAAGCCGTGGTGCAGACCGACGAGCGGTTTGGCCTCGACCACATTGGCACCGTGCTTATGGGCATGAACAACCCGCACGTAGAAAGCTACGGCCACGACAAGCTGCCCGTGTACGGCCAGGGCAAAGAGCACGACGCTCAGTTCTGGCACTCGCTTTTGCGCCAAGTGCTGCTGAGTGGTTACCTGGAAAAGGACATCGAAAACTTTGGCGTGGTGAAGATTACGGCCAAGGGCATCGACTTCATTGAAAATCCGCATTCAATCAAGCTCACCAAGGACCATAACTACGAGGAAGAGGTGAAAGAAGAACAGGAACAAGAAGAAGTTCAGCAGGCGGCCGGTCACGACGAGGCCCTGTTCGACATGCTGAAGGCCCTGCGCAAGAAAGTGGCCCAGCAGAAAAATCTGCCCCCCTACGTGCTATTCCAGGACCCGAGTCTGAAGGAAATGGCCACGACTTTCCCCACCAAAATGGACGACCTGGCCCACGTGTCGGGGGTAGGCCAGGGCAAGGCGCAGAAGTTTGGCGCGCCCTTCCTGGCCCTGATCCAGAAGTACGTGGACGAAAACGACATTGTAACGGCCGCCGATGTGGTGGTGAAATCGGCCGTTAACAAGTCGAAAATCAAGATTTACATCATTCAGCAGATCGACAAGAAGATGGACCTGGAGGAAATTGCTTCCTCCAAGGGCATTGACATGCGGGAGCTGATGGAGGAAATCGAACACATCTGCTACGCCGGCACCAAGCTCAACCTCGATTACTACATCGACGGGGTGCTGGACCAGGACCGTCAGGACGAAATCTACGACTACTTCATGTCGGCCCAGACCGACAACATTGCCGTGGCCCTCAAGGAGCTCGGCACCGACGACTACACCGAGGAAGACCTGCGCCTGATGCGCATTAAATTCCTGAGCGAGGTAGCCAACTAAATCACGGATTCCGTGAAAGGCTGAATTTCCTGGAAAGCCCCGCTACACAGCGGGGCTTTTTGGTGCGCCTGGGGGTAGGGCTACTGCCCAGGCAGGGGCCGAAGCGTGGTTGGCAGCAGGTGTACGTGTACTTTTGGGTGCGCACCTCGTTTCCTATTTTTCTCGCTTTTCTGATGGCACACTATATTCTCGGCATTAACTGCAGCGGTTTTCACTCTTCGGCGTGTTTGCTGGGGCCCGATGGGCGAGTGATGGTTGCCATTGCCGAGGAGCGCCTGAGCCGCATAAAGCAGGATAAGTCGTTTCCGCGCCTGGCTGTCCGCTACTGCTGCGAGGCGGCGGGCATTGCCCTGGCCGATGTTGCCGAGGTGTTTATCGGCTGGAATCCGGCGCCCTACCTGCTGCAGCCCCAGCAAGCCCTGGCGGAGGCCTTCCAGAACCGGGGCAAGCTGGCCCAGCTCACCCTCAACGAACTGGCCGCGCTGCAGGGTGGCGTCAGCAGCATCGGGCAAACCCTGACTAGCCTGGAGGGCGCCCCTATGCGCCTGCACTATGTGGACCACCACCGCGCCCACCTGGCCAACGCCCTGCTGCAATCCGGGTTTGATGAAGCCGATTTTTTTGTGGCCGATGGGTTTGGGGAAACCACCACCGGAATGCTGGGCACGGCTACCCCGGCGGGCCTGCAGGAGTTGGCCGCCAACCGCACGCCCCACTCCCTGGGCTTGTTTTACGGGGCCTTTACTGAGTTTCTGGGGTTCCGGCCTAACGGCGATGAGTGGAAGATTATGGCCCTGGCCGCCCGTGGTAACTCCCAGACCTACTACGAGCTGCTGCGGCCGCTGATTCAGGTTAATGGCCTGCAGTTCGAGCTGGACCTGCGCTACTTCGAGTTTTTCCTGTTTTTCACCCCGCACTACTATTCGCCCAAGCTGGTAGAACTGCTGGGCCCGCCCCTACGCCCCGGCGCCGAGCCAACCCAGCGTGAGCTGGATGTAGTGGCTGCCGTGCAGCGCATTACGGAGGAAGTAGTATTTGAGCTGCTCCACAACCTGCACGCCCGCACCGGACAGCGCCGCCTGGTGCTGGGCGGGGGCGTGCTGATGAACTCCGTGCTCAACGGTAAGCTCACGCGCCACACGCCTTACACAGAAGTATTTATCGGGGGTACCCCCGATGATACGGGCATTAGCGTGGGCAGCGCCTTATATGGGCGCCAGTTTGTACTTGAGCTACCCACGACAGCTTCGGCCAGTACGCACAACTTTTTCGGGCGCGAGTACACCGAGGCGGAAATGGAAGCCGAATTGCAGCGGCGCAAGCTGCGCTACGAGCACCCTGCCAATCTCCCGGAGTCTGCGGCCGCTCTGCTCCACGACGGGCAGGTGCTGGGGTGGTTTCAGGGAGCTTCGGAGTTTGGGCAGCGGGCGTTGGGGCACCGCAGCATCCTGGCCAACCCTACCCTACCCGACATGAAAAACCGGGTCAATGCCAGCATCAAGTACCGCGAAGCCTTCCGCCCCTTCGCCCCTGCCGTACCCGAGGAGCGCCAGCACGAGTTTTTCGAGCTACCGGAGGGCGAAACGGCTTACTTCATGGAGAAAGTATTTCCGCTGCTCGCCCCGGCCCGACAGCAGCTCCCGGCCGTGACGCACGACGACGGCACCGGCCGCCTGCAAAGCGTGCGCGCCGAGAACAATCCGCTGTTTCACGAGCTGCTGCTCGCTTTCGAGCGGCGTAGCGGCGTGCCGGTGCTGCTCAACACGTCCTTTAACCTCAACGGCATGCCCCTGGTCGAGTCGCCGGCCGATGCCTTGGACTGCTACCTGCGCTCCGGCCTCGATGCGCTGGTGCTGGGGCCATTTCTGCTACGGAAATAAGAAGCCACGAATTGAAACACAAAAAAGCCCGCCGAAACTCAGGTTTCGGCGGGCTTTTTCTGTGGCTCGGACTTCCGTACGAATTAAAGTCCGGGTCGCGTGCTAGCAATGCTCTTCGAAAGCGCCTTGCAGGTTGTTGACGATACGCATCAGGTCGTTGCCTTCAATGTGGTAGCGCTCAATCATGTGTACCAGCTCACCATCTTTGAACAGGGCGATGCAGGGGCTGCTGGGGGGGTAGGGCAGCATGTGCTCCCGGGCCTTGGCTACGGCCTCGGTTTCCATGCCGGCAAATACCGTCACCAGTTTGGCCGGCTTCTTATCGGAGCTGGAAACGGCCATTTTCAGGGCGGGGCGGGCTTTAGCGGCCGCACAGCCGCACACCGAGTTTACGGCTACCAGTACGGTGCCGCTTTGCTCGTTGAGCACGGAATCAACTTCTTCGGGGGTCATCAGCTGCTCGAAACCGGCCTCTACGAGGTCCTGGCGAATCGGCGCTACCATGTATTCGGGATACGTGGCCATAGGTGAAAGCTAGGCTTTAAGGTGAACTTTTCCGGCGGCGAACAGCCGGCGGCGCAACAAAATTACGCAACTGCCGCCGCACTGGCGCAGTTGGCTTGTATAACCACAATTCGGGTCCGGAAGTTTACTACCTGCCACCCTGGTCCGAGAATTGCTACGGTTGCCCAAACCTTGCCCATTATTGCCATGACCTACGCCGAATTTCTCGCTTCCCAAACCCAGCCTACCCCGCCCGCGGGCCTCTCGCCCCTGCTGCTGGCCCTCTGGCACGCCGGCCGCGACGAATGGCACCAGGCCCACGACATTGCCCAGGACAACGAGCATGACCCGCTCCAGAACTGGCTGCATGCCTTTCTGCACCGCCAAGAAGGCGACCCAGGCAACGCCGCCTACTGGTACCGCCGCGCCAGCCGGCCGGTATTCAGCGGTACTCTGCGCCGCGAATGGGAGGAAATCGTTCGAACCCAACTTCCCGGATAATGGGTAACTGCGCTTGACTTATATTCTATTGCATCTTGATATAGTTAAATCAAATTTCATTTATCATCTTGATTTACGGCCCTTTGCGCAATTAAAATTATATTTATCCCGCGCCTTTGAAACCGGCGGTATGCAATGCGAAAGATCCTTCTTTTACCAGCTGCTTTGCTGCTGACGGCCCCGGCAGCTCTGGCCCAGGTAGATACGGTGCGGGCCACTACCCTGCCCCCGGCCCAGCTGGCCGAGAAACTCTACAACAGCGGCGTAGCCAAGTTCAATCAGAAAAGCTACCGGGCCGCCCTGCAGGACTTTGACCGGGCCCTGGCCGCCAAGCCCGATTTCGCCAAGGCCTACTACAACCGCGCTGCCGTGCGCTACGAGCTGAAAGACTACCAGCCAGCCGTGCAGGATTACGATCAGGCCATCAAGCTCGATCCTAGTACGTTCGGCTCCTACTTCGGTCGGGCTCAGGCGCGGGAGGCGCTCCGGCAGCCCACCGAGGCCGAGCAGGACTACGGCAAAGCCGCCGAGCTCAAGGCCGATTACGCGCCCGCCTGGTATTACCGCGGGGCCCTGCGCTTTGAGAAGGCCGACTACCAGGGAGCCAAGGCCGACTTTGACGCCGCTATTAAGGCTGATCCGGCCTATGCTTACGCCTGGCACGACCGGGCCAGTACCCACCGCCAGCTGGGCAACCTGCCCGCTGCCATTCAGGACTACACCCAGGCCCTGAAGCTTCAGCCTGAGCTGCTACCGGCCCTGCTGAACCGGGCCGCTACCCGCCGCCGCGCCGGCGACCTGAAAGGCGCCCTGCAGGACTACAACGACTACCTGGCCAAAAAGCAGGACAATGCCCTGGCCTACACCAACCGCGGCAGCGCCCGCTACGAGCAGGGCGATTACAAGGGTGCCGTGGAAGATTTCAGCCGGGCTGTGGCGCTGGATGCCGGCTACGCCTTCGCCTGGAACAACCGTGCCGCCGCCTACCTCAAGCTGGAAGATTACAAGCGCGCTGAAGCCGACGCTACCAAAGCCCTGGGCCTGAACCCGCAGTACGCCGAGGCCTACCTCAACCGCGGCCACGCCCGCGAGATGCTGCGCCTCTCCGATGCCGCCTGCCAGGACTGGCGCAAAGCCGGCGAGCTGGGCCTGGAAATCGGGAATGCCCACGCCGCCAACTCCGGCTGCGGAGCTGAGTAGCCCTAACGGCCCTGCGCCCTCCGCGAAAAACATTGTGCCCTCTGCGGGCTACCACCGCCGTGACGACAATCATGCACAAATATTTACTAGCCTTCCTCTTACTCTCCGCTACGGCCGCTTCTGCCCAGAACGTGGAGTTCAGCAAAGACCGATTCGGTAACGACAAGGAGGGGCTGAAAACCGCTCAGAAGGAACTCAAGACCGGCGACGAGTTCTACGACCTGGACCCGCCCCGCTACGAGCAGGCTCTGCCTCACTACCTGGCCGCCCAGAAGTTTAACCCCAACAACGCCCAGCTCAACCTCAAAATTGGGGACTGCTACCTGAACTCCGGCTTTAAGCCCCGGGCGCTGGAGTATCTGCAGAAGGCCTACCAGCTAAACCCCGATGTTGACCCGCGCATCCATTACCTGCTGGGCCGGGGCCTGCACCTGAATGCCAAGTGGGACGAGGCCATTGCCGAGTACAAGCGCGCTACCCCCGCGGGCGGCGCCAAGAACACGGCTGGTCTGACCCAGGACATCCAGAAAAAAATTCGGGAGTGTGAGAATGGCCGCAAGCTGGCTGCTAAGCCCAGCCGCGTTTTTATTGATAACGCCGGGCCCGGCGTGAACTCGCCCTACCCTGAGTATGGCCCCGTTATTACCGCCGACGAATCGGTGATTCTGTTTACCTCGCGCCGGCCAGGCTCCACGGGGGGCCAGAAAGACCCCGACTCCGGGGGGTTCATGGAGGACATTTATACCAGCACCCGCACCACCCAGGGCAACTGGGTGGACGCCCGCAACCTAGGCGAATCGGTAAACACCGAGGGGCACGATGCCACTGTTGGCCTCTCGCCCGACGGGCAGCGCCTGCTGGTGTATCTGGAGGACAATGGCGGCGACCTGCACGAGGCCAACCTACGGGGCGCGGAGTGGCGCAAACCGCAGAAACTGGGCTCGCGCATCAACTCGAAGTACCACGAGTCGTCGGCAGCCTACACGCCCGACGGGCGCAGCCTCTACTTCGTGACCGATAAGGAAGGAGGCCTGGGCGGACGCGACATCTACCGGATTGAAATGGAAGGCCGCGGCCCGGCCGTGAATCTGGGGTCCGTCATCAACACCCAGTACGGCGAGGAAGGCGTGTTTCTGCACCCCGATGGCAAAACGATGTACTTCTCCTCGGAGGGGCACAACTCCATGGGTGGCTACGACATTTTTAAGTCGGTGTACCAGAACGGCAAGTGGAGCGCCCCGGAAAACCTGGGCTGGCCCATCAATACCCCCGACGACGACGTGTTTTTCGTGATATCGGCCTCGGGCCGCCACGGCTACTACTCCTCATTCCGGGATGACGGGCTGGGCTCCAAGGACATCTATCAGATTACGTTCCTGGGCCCTGAAAAGCCGCCCATGCTCAGCCAGGAAGACCAGCTGCTGGCTTCGCGCGTGCAGCCCGTGAAGGAAACCCTGTTGGCCCCGCCGGTGGCCATTGCCTCGGCCCAGGTAACCATTCTGAAGGGGGTAGTAACCGATGAAGCCAGCAAGCAGCCCACCGAGGCTACCATCGATGTAATTGACAACTCTCTAAACCAGGTTATTGCTTCTTTCCAGAGTAACGCGCAGTCGGGGCGCTACCTGGTGTCGTTGCCTTCGGGCGTGAACTACGGCATTGTGGTACGAAAAGACGGCTACCTGTTCCACTCCGAAAACTTCGATTTGCCGGCCGGAGCCGCGTATTCAGAGGTAGTGAAAAACATTGCCCTCAAGAAGCTGGACGTGGGCGTGAAGGTGGTGCTCAACAACATTTTCTTCGATACCGGCAAGGCTACGCTGCGTAAGGAAAGTACCAACGAGCTGGAGCGCCTGCAGAAGCTACTCCTGGAAACGCCAGCCCTGCGCCTGGAAATTTCGGGCCACACCGACAACGTGGGCAAGGCCGACTACAACAAGGACCTCTCGCAGCGCCGGGCCCAGGCCGTGGTCGATTATCTGCTGGCCAAGGGCATCGACAAAAGCCGCCTAACCTCTCTGGGCTACGGGGACACCCAGCCGGTAGCGACGAATACCACGGCGGTAGGACGCCAGCTCAACCGCCGCACTGAGTTCAAGGTGACGGGCAAGTAACGGCCTGATGTGTTTTAGCCCAGAGGGCGCTGAGTTGAGCCCGGAGGATGCAGAGTCTGTTGAACGACCTGCGGTCCTCTGGGCTTAGTTCAGCGCCCTCTGTGGGTTAAAAATCCAGTTAAACGTCTGAACTGGGGAATCTGCCGAGGAAGTCGGTCCGGCGGTGCCGCCCGCAGTATCTTGCCCACAACATGCGCCGTGTACTGCTTCTTCTGCTCTTTTTTGCCCACGTTGCCACGGCGCAGCTGCTGCCGGGCCAACGATTCCTGAAGCAGTTTGGGGCGGCGGAAGGCCTGCCCCAGCCTTTTATCTACGCCCTGGCCCAGGACCGCGCCGGCTACCTCTGGATTGGTACCGCCGAGGGCTTGATGCGCTTTGATGGCACCGAGTTCGTGACGTTTACTACCCGGCAGGGGCTAGCCGAAGACTTTGTGACCCGGCTGTACGTGCACCCGCGCACCGGCCAGCTGTGGGTGGGCCACTACCAGGGTGGGGTGTCCTGCCAGAATGGTAATGGGTTTCGGCGAGTATCGGCAGTTGCGGCTAAAACCGCCCCCTTACGCCCGCACACCGGCATATTGCCGCCCGACACGGCATTCAGAGAGTATGAGAAAGCTCCTTCCACCATAGTAGAGCCACCCGGTTTTGAGCCTTCTTTTGGCTTGCATCATCTGCTGCCACCGGGTACTGTACCGCAGTGCGTACTGCCGGATCGGGAGCACAACCTCTGGATTGGCACGGCTGGGCAGGGCCTGTGGCGCTGGTCGGACCGGCATGTGACGTTTTACCCCTTCCGGGCCGGAGGAAATATCACGGCGCTTACCAGTAATGGCCGCGCAGTTGGTGCAAACGTCAACGGTCAGTTGGTTGGTTTAAGAAATCAGACCGACCAATCCTCGCCCATAACATGGTCAGAAAACCTGCTGCCTTATGCTCCTAGCGTGATGTTGAGCACGCCCGATGAGCGTGCTTTAGCAGTATTCAGGAACCAGCACCCCACAACGCCCCCTTCCGTTATATGGGCCGGGACAGCCGGATACGGCTTGTGGCAGATAGCAGTACCGGTCCCGAGAGGTCGCTTGGCGAAAATGCGGCGGGTTCGGCGGCTACCGGCCAACCTCAGCGTTACGGCGCTTACCCAGCACCCGAACGGCGACTTATGGGTAGGCACCGCGCTGGATGGCGTGTACCGTTTGCCCGCCGATTCTGTCCGGCCGGCTCAGCACTTCACCACGGCCAACGGCCTGCTTCATAACACCATTTATGCCCTCACGGCCGATACTGCCGGCCGCGTGTGGATTGGCACCCACGATACGGGCTTGGCGGTATGGCAGCGCGGCCGGTTCCGGTACCACCGTTTTCCCAAGGGCGGCCTGGATGTTTCGGCACTGGTTACCGATGATGCCGGCCGCGTCTGGATTGGTACGGAAGGCTCGGGAGTGCTTTGCTACGCTAACAATAAATTCCGGATCTACAGCACTCCGCAGGGCCTGGCCTCACCCTACTGCTATGCCTTACTGCCCGTGCGCTGGGGCACCAACTACCACGGCGGCTACCAACATGATGCCCGGCGGGAGCAGATGGTAGCCGTGCACCGCAATGCCATCAGCTTCGCGGATTCCGGCCGGCATTTCGCGCCGGCTACCCTGCCCGGAAACCCCTTCGTGCGCGACCTGCTGCCCCAGGCCACCGTGGCATGGAATGAATACTGCCTCTGGATGCTGACCCGCACCGGCTTACTGGTCCTGCGCACCGACGAGCCAGAGCTGCTACCCGGCACCAGCACCCCTACCCCCACCCTGCTGGCCAGCGAGGTAGATGGGGCCGCGCGCCCACCCCAGCAGCTAGGCGAGCTGTCGGCTACCCGGCATCGGGTTAGCTTCCGGTTTCGGGGCATCAGTCTGCTGCCGGGGCAGGCGGGCGTGCAGTACCAATATCGCCTGCGGGGCCACCACGCCCAGTGGAGCAGCCCAACCACCGTGGGGGAAGCCCAGTTTCCACGCCTGGATGCGGGGCAGTACACGTTTGAAGTGCGGACCCGGTTGGGCGGACAGGGCCGCTGGTCGGGGCCGGCGACTACCTCGTTCAGTATTGCTACCCCGTTCTGGCGCACCGGGTGGTTTGCGGCCCTGAGCCTGGTAGCGGCCGGCGCGGGCATTTGGGCATTTGTGCGGGGTAGGGAGCTGACGCTGCGCCGCCAGAAACTGCAGCTGGAAACCACTGTGCGCGAGCGAACTGCCGAGTTACGCCAGCAAAAAGCCGAAATAGAGCAGATCAACGCCGATTTGCGCGTGGCCCGGGATGCCGCCGAGGCCTCACGCCGGGCCAAGGCGCAGTTCCTGGCTAACATGAGCCACGAAATCCGCACGCCCATGAATGCGGTTATTGGCCTGACCCATCTGCTGCGCAACACGCCCGTGAGCGGCGAGCAGGGCGAATACCTCGAAGCCATTCAGTCGTCGTCGCAGAATCTGCTGGTCATCATCAACGATATTCTGGACTCCTCGAAGATGGAGGCTGGTAAGCTGACCCTGGAGCAGACTCCCTTCCGCCTGCCGGAGCTGATTGAGCGGATAGGCCGCATGTTTGCCTTTGCCACGGAAGCCAAGGGCCTGCGGTTGCGCACCGAGGTAGGCCCGCAGGTTCCGGCCGCCATTTTCGGCGACTCGGTGCGGCTGAATCAGGTGCTGGTAAACCTCGTCGGCAACGCCGTGAAATTTACCACCCAGGGCGAAGTTGGCCTGCGCGTAGCGCTGGTACCCGATGCAGAGCTGCCCCGCCTCCGCTTTGCCGTGCAGGACACCGGTATCGGCATTGCCGCCGATAAGCTGGAGGCCATTTTCGAGGACTTCTCCCAGGCCAACGCCAGCACTACCCGGCAGTTCGGCGGTACGGGCCTCGGCCTGAGCATCGCCCGGAACCTGGTGCACCTGCACGGGGGCCGCATGTGGGTGGAAAGCACGGAAGGCGAGGGCTCCACCTTCTGGTTTGAAATTCCCTGCCTGCCCGCCGATGAGGCCAGCGTCCGACCTGAAACAACTGCCTCCCTGGCACCCTTCGAGCCGGCCCTGCGGGTGCTGGTAGCTGAAGACAACGACCTGAACCAGTTGGTGGCCCGCAAAACCCTGGAAGCCTGGAACGTGCAGGTAACCATTGCTGCCAATGGCCGCCTGGCCGTGGCCGCTGCCTGGCAGCAGCCGTTTGACGCGGTGCTGCTCGACGTACAGATGCCGGAAATGGACGGATACGAAGCCGCCCGCCAGCTACGCCAGCTGTTCCCGGATGCCGGCCGCTTCCCGCTTATTGGCCTGACGGCCTCGGCCCTCCCCGAAGACCGCGCCTTGGCCCTGCAGGCCGGCATGAACGATACCCTGGCCAAGCCCTTTGACCCGGCCGTGCTTTATGCCCGCCTGGCCTATTTCACGGGCCGCGACGCGGCTCCCCAGCCTTCCGCAGCTCCGGGCCCGGCGGAGGCCTCTCCCTTCCTTCATCCGCTTGCCCCCCTACCCCCGCAGCCCGACTGGAGCCTGCTGGAAGAACTGGCGAGCGGCAACGAAAGCTTTGTAGTGCAGATTGTTCGGACTTTTCTGACGCAGGCGCCTCCGCTGGCGGCCCAGCTGCTGAGCGCCGCTTCCGGGGCCGAGCTGGCAGCCGTGGCTCATAAGCTCAAAGGGCAGGTAGCGTATTTCGGGATGGAGCAGCTCACGCAGCAGCTGGAACAGGTGGAGCAGGAAGGCCGAATGGGAAAGCTACCCGCCGAGTTGCCGGAGCTGCTTGAGCTTATTCAGCAGCAGCTCATGAGCTTATATCCCCTGCTGCAGCTTCGGCTACCGCAAACTCCGGCTTAAGGCTATAGGCTTTTTTCGGGTTGACTTGTACCTTTGACGTTATGGCTGAAACCGCTATCCCCTTGCGCTGCCTGGTTGTTGATGATGACCCGCTGGCCCTGCAGATTGTTGAAAATTGCATAGCCAGCACGTCCTTCCTGGTGCACGCCGGTAGCTGCGACAGCGCCATTGCCGCCGCCGAAGTGCTGCGCACCCAGCCCATTGACCTGCTGTTTCTGGACGTGGAAATGCCCTTGATGTCGGGCCTGGACCTGCTGCGCACCCTGCAGCACCCGCCCCTCGTCATCCTCATTACCAGCAGCAAGAGCTATGCCGTGGAGGCCTTTGAGCACGAGGTACTGGACTACGTAGTGAAGCCCATCAGCTACGCCCGCTTTCTGCAGGCCGCCCAAAAGGCCCTGGCTACCCACGAGTCGCGCTCCAACCCTGCCCCTGAGCCGATAGAAGCCCCTGGCAACGACCAGTTTACCTTCGTGAAGGTGGACAGCAAGCTGGTGAAGGTGCTTTTTGACGAGGTACGCTACGTAGAAGCTCTCGGCGACTACGTGCACATTGTCACGGCCAAGAGCAAGCTCATTGTGTACAGCACCATGCGGGCGGTGGAAGAGAAGTTTCCGTCTTCCCTGTTCGTGCGCGTGCACCGCTCGTTTATTGTCAATCTGAAGCGGATACAAACCATTGAAGATAACACCGTTATCATCGACGACAAGCACATTCCGATTGGACAGACCTATCAGCGCGAGGTATTTCAGCGGCTCAACCGGTTCTGATTTTCATTCTCTTACTCTACCCTATTCCGCGTGCGGTTTCTTTTCTCCGGCCTGTTAGCGCTGCTGAGCTGTGTGCTACTGGCGGCCCCGGCCGCCTGCGCCCAGGAGGCCGGCGATACGCTCAGCGTTGACTGCCCGCTGCCCCGGGTGGTGGAGCTGTGCGTGGAGCTGGATGCCCAACGCGCCGTGGACCCCGACGCCGGGGCCCTCTCGTTCCGCTGGGACATGGGCGACGGAACACAGCTCACCGGTCCTACCGTGTCGCACTGCTACCAGGAGCGCAAGCTTTATACCGTACAGCTAGATGTAGTGGAAGATGCTACGGGCGAGGTGCGCCGCGCTGAAAAGCTGATTCCGGTGGATTTCACCAAGGAAATCGTCCTCAACTTCCGTGCTACCCCCACCGACACGGTGAAGGTAGGCCAGCCCCTCACCTTCGACGCCCTGGACTCGCAGCTGCCGCTGTGCGAGAATGTTGTGGTGCTCTGGGATTTCCGCGACGGATACGTGACCAACGGCCGCCGGGTGCAGCATACCTTCCGCCGCCCTGGCCAGTACCCCATCCGGATGAGCCTACGCGGCAATGGCCCCGATACCTGCCCCACCAGCCACTGCGTCAGCCGGACGGTGGTGGTGGTACCTTAGCCGAGCAGGCCGGGCGGCTGATTTTCGTGTTTCGGCGCCTGGAAGCCCCGGTTTAGCCAAAAGCTCCGGCGTGCCGGCAGCCTCCCAATACTTTTGCGGGAACGTGCCGTCGCCTGCTCCCCGGGCGGCGTGCTTTTTTATTCTTGCCGCATCATGAAAAAACTATCCGCCGCCTTCCTGCTCTTTCTTAGCTGCCAGGTTGGCTCCCTGGCTCAGGAGCCCGATAATGCAGCCTTCCGCACCGAAGCCCTGACTGCCACCCAAAAGCTGGCGGCGGTTATTGCCCTGGATGATGCCCGCTTAATTCCTGTGCGCCGCCTCACCCAAAACCGTCTGGCTCAGGAGGCCGATGTGCGCCGCCTATACACCAACGACCCGGCCATGCTCACAGCCAAGCTGCGCGTTATCGGTCAGGAATACACCACTCAGCTAGGCACCCTCCTGACGCCAACGCAGTATGAGCGGTATCTGGCGGTAGCGCCGGGCACCCTGCCGGCCACCATAGCGTCAGTGCGCATGCTGCAGCCCGCCCTGCTAGCCGGAGCACCTGCGAAACCCGCTTCACTCCCTAAAAAGGCTGCCCCAAAAGCTCCTCAAAACCCTACCCCTGCAGGCCGCGGTAAGCCTGCCGCAGCCCGGAAGTAGTGCCGATATGCCAGCAACACCAACCAGGGCCCCGGAAGGGGCTCTGGTTGTTTTATAATACCCGATTGCGGGTAGCGTGCTCCTCTGCTGATTGCTCGGCAGCTAGCTGCCGCAGAATACTCAGGGCCAGTTCCCAGAGGTCTTCGTACGGAACAATCTCAATCTCGCCGTAAGCCTCGCCGGGCTGTGGGGCGGCCCGGAGCCGTTCCAGCAAAGGAGCGGCCTTTTTCTCGCACGCCTCCGGAGCAAAGTTTTCTTTAACCGTCATCAGCAGCATCCGGAAGAAGAGCTGGCTGCGCAGCGTGGCAGGGTCGCGCAGGTGGCGCTGCTCGTACTTGCGCAGGCCTTCCAGGCGGGCCAGCAAGCCTTCTACGTCCCGGCGCCGCAGGAAATACAGAAACTGAAGAATCAGGATGGCTACGTTGTACCCCTGCTTGTCGCGGCTGTAGTCGGGTACCTTCTGCACGAACTGGTTGAAGTGCCGCATCTTCAGCGGCGACTGTTCCGGCTGCACAAACTGAATGTAGGCCTCATACAGCTCCCAGCGCTGCTGGGCTGCCTCCCGCTGCTTGCGGTAGTAGGGGTTTTTACGCGCCTGCTGCAGTAGGTCCAGCGCCTGCTCATACTGCCGCGCATGTACGGCCAGCAGCAGGTAGGTTTCGAGGTAATAAAACCAGTTGCCGGAGGAGTAATGAAAATCCTTGAAATATTCCTCGGCCAGCACCAGTCCCTTTTCGGCCTGCCGACAGCGCAGGTGTGCGTACACGCTCATGTAGTTGTTAAAGCGCTTATCGAAACGTTTTTCGTTGATTTTACCCTGCTTTCGGGCCTTCTCCGTTTCCGACGTAATTTTGATAATCTCCTCATAATTGCCCTCCAGCTCCTCCCGGGAGAGCTTCGTTACATACAGATAATAGAATGTGTTATAACTATTTACTTTCTTATGGAGCTGTTCTAGCTGCTCCAGGTATCCGGGCAGCTGCTTGATCAGAAACTGGCGCCATCGAACCTGATAGATTGAAAACATCTTTACCTCAAAAAATGTCTGCTCAGCCTCATCCTCCAGGGTCAGCCGCTCCTGCAGTTTGCTTAACTGCTGGTTCATGGCCTTGAAGCGGGTGGGGTTACGCATTTCGGCGTAGAGATTGCGCAGAATCCGGGTGCACATCACGGCGTACTGGGTCAGCTCGGCATCTATGGCTACCGTAGTAGCCTTTCGGTAGAGCTTTTCAGCCAACTTGTATTCCCCCTCACCCGTGAGGATACGCGCCTGGTGCAGCAGGCCCAGGCAATGCTGCTCGTGCCGGCGAGCCACTACGTGCCGGGCGTCGGTATGGTCGAGGAAGTATAAGTGGTTCAGCAGCTTTTGCTGCACCCGGGACTTCAGCTGCCGAAACGCCGCCTGACTTTTCTGCTCAGTATTGCCATATAACCCCTTGATGAGCTTGCTCTGCGTAATGTTGGGCTCCTGCTCCAGCAGCCGTACCAGCTGTAAATCTTTATTAGTGGATTTGCGGGCCGAAAAATCCAGAAAAGGAAGCACGGCTAACCGTCTATCTGTCACAATTTTTACTAAAGTAGCTAATTCATCCATAGTAAAATATGGCTTTGGGGCTAATTAAGGGGGGTTGTGCAATATACAGGGTTATTTAAATCCATGTCACAAATTAAGCAACTTATGCCTTTACACTTGCCAAGGTATAACAGTCATTTGTACTTAAGTTTTTGGGGCCTTTCAAAGATCTATATGTCACATTCGAAGATAAAATGACCAGCCCAAACAGAGGGTGAATCCTTTGTATTGGCTTTATGGATGCCAAAAAGGGCCAGCGCCAAGTTTATTTGTCAGTAATCTGAACTGAAAAGGGCGTCACATTTACCCTTTCTCTGTCCTTTACGCCGCTTGGTTTGAAGCCCACATTTGTGTCAGTCAACCACTTGAACCACAAATACTCCAGACCATGTTTGAGCTTCTCCTCTTCGGCCTCCTCCAGCTTTCCACCCTCTCTTTCACGTCTGCTCCCGCCTCCGCAGATCAGAACGCTGCTACTACCCAGACGTCGTCGCTTGATGAGCACGGCACCAGCGGCTGGGGCGAAGGCCACATTGATGCCGACCATGGCACCAGCGGCTGGGGTGAAGGCCACTAAGGCCTGCGCAGTATTCTACCTGCTGCCTAAAACGTGGTAACTTGCCCGGCCTAATACCCCGCGCGGTTACCCGTTCATGAAGCACTTACTTCTCGGTTTGGTTTTGCTGGTGTGGGCGGGCCTGGGCCTTAGTGCCTGCTCGCCCACCGCTACCAGCGCCGAAGCCGTCCGCATCCGGTGGGCCCGGGACCCCGATAACCTCGATCCGCTGCTGGTGGATAATCCCAGCGCCTTTGAGGTAATCAACCTGCTGCACTGCAGCCTTCTGAAGGGCAACGAAGCTCAAAACCGGTTTGTGCCCTGGCTTGCGGAAGCCCAGCCCACCACCCGGCCCCTCGGCGATTCGCTGCTTTTAGTGACGTACCGCCTGCGCCCACAAGCCACCTGGGACAATGGCTCCCCCGTGCTGGCCCGCGACGTAGCCTTCACTCTTAAGGTGATGAACTGCCCGGGCCTACCCATTGAGCGTGACCAGGCCACCTTTGGGTTTATCCGGGATATTGAGCTTGACGCGAATAACCCGCGGCAATTCACGTTAGTTTGCGCGGGTCAATCAGGGGGAGACCGGGTTAGCATTTCCGGTGACTTCTCTATTCTGCCCGAATACGTGCTGGACCCTCGCGGCGCGCTGCGGGGTGTACCGCTCCCGCAAATGGCCCTGCCCCGGTTCCGGCCGGTTGTTCAGGCTTTTGCGCGCCGATACCAAGCCCTGAACCTGGCCCGTCACCCCGAGCGGCTGCCAGGTTGCGGCGCTTACGCCCTCACGGCCTGGCAACCCGGCCGCTACCTTACCCTGCGGCGCAAAGCGCGCTGGTGGGCCGATACCCTGCCGGTGGCCCCGCCCGAATTGCAGGCCTTCCCGCCCCGGCTTACCTATCAGATAATTCCGGACGCTACTACGGCTACCATGGCGCTGCGCCGCGGCGAAATAGATTTGTACGCACTTATGCCGGCCGCCGAGTTTGCCCGGCTCCAGGAAGCCGCGCCCGACCGGACCCGACTGCACTTCTACACCACCGATTCCTATGAATTTCTGGCGGCCAACTTCAATGTTCGGCGGCCTGCCCTGCGTGACGCTATTACCAGGCAGGCCTTAACGCACCTGTTTGATATTCCGGCCCTTATCAGGGCTACTCAACAAGGCGCAGCCGCCCCCAGCATAGGCCCCATCAGCCCACGGATTACGCCCTACTACAACGACAGTCTGCCTTTGCCTTCTTTTAGCCCGGCCCGCGCGGCAGCCCTGTTACGCCAAGCCCGGTGGCAGCGGCAGGCTGATGGCAGCTGGCAGCGCCAGGGTCCGCAGGCTACTCCGGAGCGCCTGCAGCTAGCCCTTAGCTATCGGGCCGGTGAGCCGAGCTTTGAAACGGTAGCCTTGCAGTTCAGAAGCGCGGCCGCCGCCCTGGGCATCTCAGTGCAGCTGCACCCCACGGAACAGTCGTTGCTGAGCCGGCAATTGCGGGCTGGGGAGTTTGACATGAATATCCGGCAGTTGGCCGGCAATCCGTTTTCGTATGATTTTACGCCTCTGCTGCACTCCAGGGGCCTTGGCAACGGTAATACCTCCGGCTTTTCAACGCCCCAGACAGACCGTCTGATTGAGGCCATAGCCGTGGCTACTAACCCAGCGCAGAAAGCGCGGCTGTTGCGCAAGTTTCAGCGTGTCTTGGCCTACGAGCGTCCTTTCTCCGTGCTCTATTTTATGCGGTACCGCGTAGCTGCCTCGCGCCGCCTCGGGCCGCTACCGGTTACGGGCCTGGTTCCCGGCTACGACGCCAACCGCATCCGGCTGGAAACGAAAGTAGCTACCCGCTAACGGCGTATGAAGGCTCCGACGGTGTGGCGCTATGTTGGCAGAAACCTGGTTACGGCTTGGCTGGTACTATCAGGCCTGTTTCTGCTGACCCGGGGCATCACCGATGCCTCCAGCTACGTGCAAACCGCCCTAGAGGCTGACAGCCGCATTCAGATTGCCGAACGCGAGCAGCTTACCCGACAGCTGCTGCACCGGGCTGGCCTCGATTTGCCGTTGTTTTACGTGTCGTTTGACGCAGCCCACGGCTGGCAGTGGCAAGGGTCCGCCAATCAATACCATGTGTGGGCAGCCAGCCTGCTGCAGGGCCAGTTGGGTACCTCTTACCGCAGTGGAGCCCCAGTGAGCACCTTACTGCTGGAGGCCCTGCGCTACACCCTACCCCTAACCGTGCTGGCTGCCCTGCTCAGTGCGGTGGTCAGTGTGGGGCTGGCTACCGGCGTTAACGGGCGCTACCCCGCCATCCGGACCACGCTGCTCTCCCTGCTCCACGTCGTGCAGGCCGCCCCCCTGTTTCTGGTAGCTACGGGCCTGCTCATGCTGTTTGCCAACCCTGATTTTCTGGCTTGGTTTCCGGCCTTTGGCCTGGGTGTGGAGGAAGATCCGGCTACCTGGTGGCAGGCACCGGGCCGCCTGCTGTATTATTTGGCCCTCCCGGTTTGCAGCCTGGTACTGGTAAGCGCACCCGCCCTGACCATTCAGCTGGATGCGGCCCTGCAGCGCGAACTACGGCAGCCTTACGTGGTAACGGCCCGGGCCAAGGGCGCTGCTCCGGGCCGGGTTGTGTGGAGGCATGCTTTGCGCAACGCCCTGCTGCCCACCATTACGCTACTAACGGAGCTGCTGCCGAACCTGGTAGCCGGGGCTGTGGTAGTGGAAGTGCTGTTTGCCTTGCCCGGTATGGGCCGCTTACTGGCGGAGGCCGCAGCCACCCAGGACTACCCAGTGCTGCTGGGTGGCGTAACGCTGGTAGTGGTAGCCCGGGTACTAGCCCAGCTGCTGGCCGATGCCCTGTACCTGCTCACGGATCCACGCATCAGGCTGCAAGCATGAAACGGCAGAGCAGTCCTTCCCGCAGTTGGTTACAAGTGTTGGCCTTCGGGTGGCTGGCCGGGGTAGCAACCGCAGCCCTACTGGCTCCCGACTCTCTGCTACCCCCCGATTTGCTGCATACCAGTCAGCCTCCCTTTCTGCCCTCACACTGGCTGGGCACTGATCCGCAAGGCCAGGATGTAGCCCGGGCTCTGGTGCAGGGAGCCCGCACTATTCTGCTGGTAAGCCTGCCGGCTGCCATTCTTACGCTTCTGCTCGGGGCCGGGCTCGGCAGCATGGCTGGCTTTTGGGGCAACACGCAATTACGGCCGCCACGCAGCGTGGGAGTGGCCGGTGGAGCCCTGGTGGTAATCGCTCTGCTGTTTGCCGCACCGCTGCTTGCTTGGGGCGCCGCGGGCTTCGGTGGGCTGTTGGCCGCCGGGGCTCTGCTGGGGTGGGCCTTGCACCGCACGCCGTGGGGCCGGCGCCCCTGGCTTCTGCCAGCGGATGCTCTCGTAACGGGCCTGATTGTGTTGCTTGACTCTGTACCGCTGTTGATTCTGGTGCTACTGGTAGCAGCCGTTCAGCGGCCGTCTGTAGGCGGCCTCGTATTGCTGATGACGCTGACTTGCTGGACTACCCCCGCCCGCCTGATGCGGGCGGCTACCCTGCAGGCCCGGGAGCAAACCTACGTAGAAGCTGCCCGCGCGGCCGGCCTCTCCGACTGGCAGCTACTGCGGCGGCACATCTGGCCCGTTACCTGGCCTGTGGTGCTGGTTCGCATCCCGCTCACGGTGGCTCTGCTTATTGGCCTGGAAACTACCTTATCGTTTTTAGGAGTAGGGCTGCCACCCGACACACCTAGCTGGGGCCGCCTGCTGGCCGGTATCCGCCAAAGCCCAACGGCCTGGTGGCTGCTGGCCTGGCCTGGTGTCACACTTATTTTCACTATAGTGAGCCTCCAGTACCTCAGTCGGCAAAAAACATAGCCCCGCCGGCGCACTCTTATGTCACAAATTGGGCGCTTTTTTAACCATTGTTGGTAAAAATGCGGGCAACTATTGCTTCATCAAATTCATCATTATCAGACTGCTATTCATATCTGTTTTCTGTAGGCCTCTTATTCGCATTAAACCAAGCCTATTCTATTACCTAATTATACAAGTCACAATTTTGGGCAAAGTGCCCTTTACAACCCCTTATTAGGGCCCTAATATTGACATGTGGAACAGCTAGACCGGTACTGATAACCGGTATTGAGGTTCTTCAGCTCTTTGTATTTCTGCTGCTATTTCCGCTTGGCGCTAAGGTGCCAACGTGCTGCCCAAGACAATCGGTCTTGGGGTTCCTGCATCAGATCCAATAGAGTTTTCTGCTACCGATACCCGGCAAAGGGACTTTCTCTCGGTGGCTTACTTAAGAATACAGTGCGAAGCCCGGCAGTTGCTCGCCGCTTGCTTCGCTACTAATAGGTTGTTGCAATAGGTGTGTGAAAATCCCGCAGACGTTGTCTGTGGGTTTTTTGCGTTTACAGGGGTAGCCTAAACCGTAGAAATGCAGCAAAAGCCGGAATAGCTACCTCAGTTCGGCGTCTGCGTTTGCTGGGCCAGCAGGGCTATGCCTTCGGTGAAGGAGCGCGGCTGGTACCCTAGCTCCTGCTCAGCCTTCTGAATGATAAAGCCCGTGCGGGCCGGACGGCGGGCAGGCTGGGTGAACGTGCTGGCATCGACCCGCTCAATCAGGCGGCTATCCAGCTGAAAGAAAGCGGCGGTTTGCAGCGCCATTTGGTAGGGGGTGAGCATTTCCCGCCCGCTGATGTGGTAAATGCCAGTGGCATTGTGGCGGGCAGCCAGCCAGCACCCCAACGCCAGATCCTCGGCCAGAGTAGGCGTCCGGTACTGGTCGTCCACTACTTTAATTGTCTTGCCGGCCCGCAGAGAGTCGCGGACCCAAAGCACAAGGTTGGTCCGACCGTATTCGTGGGCTACCCCGTACACCAGCACGGTACGCAGAATGGCCCAGGGGGCACGGCAGCCCTGCACCAACTGCTCGGCGGCCAGCTTGCTTTCCCCGTAGAAATTCACGGGTCCCGGCGCGGCATCTTCCGCCAGCGGGCCTTCTTCTCCACTGAAAATAAAATCGGTGCTGACGTGCAGCAGGTGCACCTGGTGCTGCTCGCAGGCCTCTATCAGATGCTGCACCACCGTCACGTTCTGCTGCCAGCAGGCGGCCTGCTGCAGTTCACACTCGTCCACGTTGGTCATGGCGGCAGTGTGCAGCAGGTGGGTTGGCTTTTCAGCGGCCACCACGCGTTGTACCTGGGCTGGGTCGGTTACATCCAGGGCAACAAAGCGCACGGCCGGAAACAGCCCGGCCAGCTTGTTCGCCCCGCGGGAGGTAGCCACCAGCTCCAGACCGGGCTGCTGATGCAGCAGCGCCACCACCTTCTGCCCTAACAGCCCGTTAGAGCCCGTAACCAGTAGTTTCATGCGTGGGGAAGTGCTATCGGCTGAAGAAATGACTGATTCTGATTACTGATACTGGTAGCCGTAGAGCTCGGTAATCTTCTTTTTCTTGAGCTTTTCCACTTTCACCGTCATCGGGATGTTGGTAACCGGGCGGTTACGCTCGGCGGTGGGCTGCTGAGCAATCTTATCCACCACTTCCTGGCCGCTGATAACCTGCCCGAACACGGTGTATTGCCCGTTCAGGTGCGGCGTGCCCTGAGGGTTCTGCACGATGTAGAACTGGGAAGCGCTGCTTTGGCGCTGCGGATTGATAAAATCAGGAGTGCGGGCCGCGGCTACGGCCCCACGCTTGTGCGTAAATTCCGGCAGAATCTCGGCTGGAATCATCTTTTCATCCTGGGCGCCGGCACCGTCGTTGGCTGGGTCGGTGTCCTTGGAATTAGGGTCGCCGCCCTGAATCATGAAGTTGGGGATGACGCGGTGAAAGGTGGTGCCATTGTAGAATCCGCTCTGCGCCAGCTTCAGGAAATTGGCTTTGTGCAAGGGCGTCTTATCAAACAGAATCAACCGGATATCACCCTGGGGCGTGCTGATGGTAATTACCTCGTCTTTACTGCTTTTACGAGGCTTTTTGGCCGCGTGCACCATGGGCGTTGCCAGCCCAACAACTAGGCCTACCAGCAGGGTATAGCGAAAGAAAGGTTTCATAGCGGAAGTAGGGGAGAAAAGTGTGGAGGACGAAAGTAAACAGTTTCGCGGAGGGTAGTACGCCGCAGCCGCAAGAGTGGGCAACTACCCCGGCCCAAACAACGGAACCTGCCACGGGCGCCCGGGCCTTCGCCTGCGGGCTGCGCCCCAAAGTGGAGGCCCCTAGCTACCCCCGAAACCACAAGAGCCGCTTTAACAGCAGCTCTCGGGGTGAACGGGGGTAGCAGGCAGGGCTCAGGCCTCGTGACGGACCCGGCGGATATCGTCGAGAATCTGGCGGCCGCCGCGGGCCAGTACGCTTTCAGCCAAGCGGGTGCCCAGGGCCTCGGCGTCGGTGGCCGTGGCCGTGTGGGTTTCTTCAATCAGGGCCTGCCCATCGAGGCTAATGAGGCCGCCGTGCAGCTGCACGGTTTGCTGATCGTCGGACAGCGAAGCCAGGGCGAAGGATGGAATGCTGCAGCCCCCTTCCATGGTGCGCAGAAAAGCCCGCTCGGCGGTCAGGCACACGTGCGTGGCCGGGTGGTCGAGGACGCGGCGCAACTCGGCCTTCAGGGCGGGCTCCAGGTTACGGGCACACTCAATAGCCACGCTACCCTGCCCCGTAGCCGGAACGTATTGGGTTTCGGGCAGCACGTAGCGAATCAGGCCGTCGTACTCCATGCGGTGCACCCCGGCGTAGGCTAGCACGAGGGCGTGATACTGACCTTCCTCCAGCTTGCGCAACCGGGTCTGGAGGTTGCCGCGCGCTTCGGCGGTAGTAGCGTGGGGCAGAAAGCGGCGCAGCATGGCCTTGCGGCGGGTGCTGCTGGTGCCCAATACCAGGTCGGGGCGCTGCAGGTCGAGGTTGGGGTCGAAGCTGACCACCACGTCATTTACCCGCTCGCGCTCCATAAAGGCCAGCAGCTCCAGGTCGGCCGGAATAGTGCTCTGCACATCCTTGGCGCTGTGTACGGCAATATCAATGTATCCTGTGCGCAGGCCTTCCTCCAGCTCTTCCGTAAACACGCCCTTCGCCCCAATCTTATCCAGGGAGCGGTCCAAGACCACGTCGCCTTTGGTTGTGATAATGACGATTTCCGGCGAGAGCCCAGCGGCGGTAAGCTGGTCGGCTACGTGGTTGGCCTGCCACAGCGCCAGCTTGCTGCCGCGGGTACCTATGCGAATGGAAGTTTTCAAAGCAGAATCAACTAGTTCGGAATAATACGCTCCGGGGCTTTTCTTTGCGAAACCCGACAGTGGCAGGCTCTGGCTGGGAAGCCCCCGGAAACCCGCCGCAAAGATACGGCTGCACCCGGCGCCGCGGCTGCCTATAGCTCGTTTAGCACTAACTATAGTATTTTAGCAGAACGTATGTTCTCCGTTTTCAGCCCGGCAGAGCGGTTTCGCCGCCTGTTTGGCTGTTATCAGGCGGCCCGCAGCAGCTCAGCTACCCGCAGGGAAGCATCCACGAATACCATGCGGGGGTTGGCATTCCGCTCTACATGGTAGTGGGCTTCGTTGAGTTCCTGGGTGATAGGTCCGGCGTTGCGCGGCGTCACGAAGCGACTGAAGCCCTGAATAAACTGCTGCTCCTGGGTGGGCAGGTGAGGCACCAGCTGCGGATCGAGGCCGAAGAGCAGCACCTTGCGCAGCAGGGAGAGGGCGTACTGCAGAAACTCCTTCTGGTTTTCGCGGCCCAGCTTCTGAAACTCATCGGCTTTCTCCAGCATTTCGGCCACCTTGTTGCCGTAGCAGGTGCGCATCCACTTGGCAAATAGCTCAAAATAGTCGGTATCGGCCGTAGCGGCTGCCTGCGCCGCCAGCGCTGCGCCAACGTTGCCCTCGGTTAGCTGGGCCAGCTGTCGGGCTTTCACTTCCGGTACCTGCCGCTCGTCGCGCAGCCAGGCAGTCAGCTCTTCCTCGGAGAGGGAGCGTACCACCACCGGCTGCACCCGGCTGATAATGGTGGGTAGCAGTTGCTGCGGGGCGTGGCTGACCAGCAGAAACACGGTTGCGGGCGGTGGCTCTTCCAGCAGCTTCAGCACGGCATTAGCCGCCGAGGGGTGCATCAGCTCGGGTAACCAGATGATAACCAGCTTAAACCGGGCTTCAAACGCCTTCAACGACACCAGTTTCAGCAGTTGCAGACTTTCTTCCTTGGAAATACTGCCCTGCTTGTTTTCGGCCCCAATGTGCTGCATCCAGTCGTTGAGGCCCTGGTAGGGGTTCTCCAGCACGAAGGTCCGCCACTCGGCCGCAAACTTGCTGCTGATGGCGTCCTTGGTTACGGCTTTGGTAGTCGTAACGGGCAGAATAAAGTTGAGGTCGGGGTGAATCAGCTTGTCGATTTTCTGACAGCTGGGGCAGCTTCCGCAGGAATCCTCGGCTTCCGGCGTGCGGTTTTCACAGTTCAGGTAGGTAGCATACGCCAGGGCCAGCGCCAGCGCCGCCGAGCCCTCGGCCCCGCGAAACAGCTGAGCGTGCGCCACGTGGTTGCGCCGCACGCTGCTCACAAGCACCTGCTTTACCTGCTGCTGGCCCGGAATATCAGAAAAACGCATGTCGTATCAGTTGTCAGTTGTCGGTTGTCAGTTATGAGTGGTTACCTATAGTTCTTCAGCCCTGACTAGCAACTGACAACTGGCAACCGACAACTCATTTAGCTTGCTCCCACACCCGGTCTTTGGCCGTGGCTTCGTACACCTGCTGCATGATGGCCTGCTCGGTTGCATCATACACCAGTTGGCGGCGGGCCATGACGCGCTCGGCTACCTCGGCCACTTTCGGCAGCTTAAAGGTTTCGAAGCCGGCGGCTCCGCCCCAGCTGAAGCTCGGGATAAACGTGCGCGGGAAGCCGGCCCCGAAGATGTTGGCCCCTACCCCTACCACCGTGCCCGTATTGAACATGGTGTTGATGCCACACTTACTATGGTCGCCCATCATCAGCCCGCAAAACTGCTGGCCCGTGTTCACGAAGCGGCCCGCCGAGTGGCTCCAGATTTTTACCGGGGCGTAGTTGTTCTTCAGATTGGAGGTGTTGGTATCGGCCCCCAGGTTGCACCATTCCCCGATTACGGAGTTGCCGAGGTAGCCGTCGTGACCCTTGTTGCTGTAGCCCAGCAGAATGCTGTTGCCCACTTCGCCGCCCACCTTGGAGTAAGGCCCTACGGTATTATCGCCGCGCATTTTCGCTCCGGCGTTGATGTGGCTGCCTTCGCATAAGGCCAGCGGTCCGCTGATGATGGCGCCCTCGTGCACCTGGGAGTTTTTACCGAGATAAATCGGGCCGTTTTCGGCGTTGAGAATGGCCGCCCGGATCTTCACGCCGGGCTCAATGAAGATGTTTTCAGGCGCGTACACAATGGTATGTGCGTCGCCCACCGGAGCCGACTCCCTACCCCGGGTCAGCAGGTCAAAGTCGCGGCGGATTTCGGCGCCGTTCTTTAGAAACAAGTGCCACACTTCCTTGATGGCCACTACCGGCTCGGCTACGTCGCGGGTTTTCTGAAAGCCATCCTGAATCAGCTCCGCTACCTGGGTGGCATCGGCCAAGTGGGCCGCTACCAGCATGTCTTCGTCAAACAGGGCCTCGCCGGGGGCCAGAGCCTGCACCTGCTGGGCCAGCAGGTCGTCGGGGCAAATGGCTCCGTTGATAACCAGCGCGGGCCCCTGGGTGTTGCCAGCGGGGTACTTCGCCTGCAGGTAGCTTTCCGTGAGGTAGCCCACCTGCGTAGCTTTTAGCCGGTGCTGCCACTTCTCAGCCAGCGTCAGAATGCCGCAGCGGAGGGCTGCTACCGGCCGGGTAAACGTGAACGGCAGCAGGTGGGGCCGGATGGCCGGGTCATCGAAGAGCAGAATATGCATGGGAGGAAAATCAGGATGAGAACTGCGGCTGGTTTGGCCGCGGCCAGGGGGTAGGCGCCAGGCTGGGCACCCTACCGTACTACAAAGAAAAACTCCTGCCGGCGAATGCCAGCAGGAGCTTCGAGGAAAAAGTCTTTTCGAGGGGCGGCGCAACCATGCGGTTCGCAGCCTGCCCGCCGGAACTACTTCTTCTTGTTGTAGCGGTTCATGAACTTCTCTACGCGGCCAGCCGTGTCGAGCAGTACGTTTTTGCCGGTGTAGAAGGGGTGCGACTCCGAGCTAACTTCCACCTTAATTACGGGGTAAGTTTTGCCGTCTTCCATCGTGATGGTCTCGCTGGAGTTCATCGTCGAGCGGGTCACGAATTTGAAGCCGCTGGAGGTATCCTGGAATACCACTTCGCGGTACTCGGGGTGGATGTCTTTTTTCATGGTCGTAGTGCCGTTTGTACCTTGTTGCCTGCCGATTTTGCGGAAGGGACTGCAAAAGTACACGTTAGGTCCGGATTTCAAAAGCTATTTTTCTGTTTCCGGGGGCGTAGCAGAAGCTTAACACCGGGGCCGAGGCGTTTCCGCCGGGCTTCTATTATACTTACCACATCTTAGCTGTTGGCTACTGCCTTATGATTCGTGTATCTGCTCTATTAATCCTGCTGCTCCTTGGGGCGGCTCTGGCCTATGGCACTTCCACTGCCCTGCTGTCGGCACCAGCAGCGGCAGGGTCCTCCGCACGCACCTCGGGTGGCCCAGGCGCACCGCTCCCGAAGTTGCTGGCTCGCTCCTGGACTACCGTTAAGCTGATGTTTCGGTAAGCTGCCGGGGCCGCGGCTTTCTGGCCGGCAAACAAGACAAAACCGGCGATGCCCGGTTTTTTTGTACCCTTCTGCTTCTGGTACTTTCTTCGCCCTGATTTTCTCCACCTATTCCTTCTCGCCCGCATGCGTCTTTGCTTTGCCTCGAATAACTCCCATAAGCTGGATGAAATCCGGCCCCTGCTGCCTGCCTCCGTGGAGCTGCTGAGCCTGGCCGATATTGGCTGCCAGCAGGAGCTGCCCGAAACCCAGGACACCCTGGAAGGTAACGCCCGCCAGAAGGCCCAGTATGTGTGGGACCATTATGGAGTGGCCTGCTTCGCCGATGATACGGGCCTGGAAGTAGCCGCCCTCCACGGGGAGCCCGGCGTGTACTCGGCCCGCTACGCCGGCCCCCAGCGCTCCGCCTCCGACAACGTAGCCAAGCTGCTGCGGGAGCTGCAGGGCCAGCCTAACCGCTCGGCTCAGTTCCGGACGGTAGTGGCGCTGGTGCTACCTAACGGCGAGGTGCACGAGTTTGCGGGCGCAGTATCGGGTCTGATTACTGAGGATGTGCACGGCACGGATGGCTTCGGCTACGACCCCATCTTCCAACCCACGGAAGGCGACGGGCGCACGTTCGCCCAGATGAGCTTGGAGGAGAAGAATGCCATCAGCCACCGGGCCCGCGCCGTAGCCGGGCTGGTGCATTATCTGAATGAGATGGTGAAATAGCGCCACAGCACATCGGGGGTTGATATTTAATGAATATTAAGGAGGTAGAAGAATAGTCCCGCCCCACTCTACCCCCCAGAACCGCTCAAAGTCCCGGAGGGGCGCTACCAACAGTTGCACGATTGGTGACGCCCATCCAGGCTTTCCGTTAGCTTCTCTGCCGATGGGCCGCCTCAGCGAGGCTACCCCTCAAACCCGGTTAAACCGATAAGCTCAACGCTTCACCAACTCACAAATTCACCATTTCGCCAACTCACCGCCTTCGCCTTCGCTAGATTTCGTACTTTTGCAGGGTTGGCCCCGCCGGTACGGGCCTATTCCCACCCCCATGCAACACCCTTTCATCGTCGGAATTACGGGCGGCAGCGCCTCTGGCAAAACCACGTTTCTGCGCCGGCTGCTGGCCTCGTTTCCCGAAGAAGAAATCTGCCTGATTTCGCAGGACAACTACTACCACCCGCGCGAAGCCCAGCAAGTGGACGCGCAGGGTGTCACGAACTTCGACCTGCCCAGCAGCATTGACTCTCGCGCGTATGCCGCCGACGTGCTGCGCATCAGCCAGGGCCTGGAGGTACGCCGCCAGGAATACACCTTCAACAACCCCAACGTAGTGCCCGCCGAGCTGGTGTTCCGGCCTGCGCCCATTGTGGTAGTAGAAGGCATTTTCGTGTTTTACTTTGAGGAAGTAGCCAAGCTCCTGGACCTGAAAGTGTACATCGATGCCCGGGAGCACGTGAAGCTGCAGCGCCGCATCGTGCGCGACCGGGACGAGCGGGGCTATGATCTGGAGGATGTGCTGTACCGCTACACCAACCACGTAGCGCCTACCTACGAAAAGTACATCAAGCCCTTCAAGCACGACGCCGACATCATCATCCCGAACAACCGCCATTTTGATAAGGGCCTGGATGTGCTGGTGTCCTTTCTGCGCAGCCGGGTAGAAGCCGGCCGCACGGCACTGTAACTTCTTCCGCAAGCCATGTACAGCAAAGCCGAAGCCGCCCAGCTGCGCCAGGCCTTCTGGACCACCTTCGGCCAGTACATGGCCCCCGTGCCTTCAGCAGAAGGCGAAACCGTTAACTGGATTAACTACCGCACCGGCCTGAAGTATGTGCAGCTGCGCATGCGCACAGAGGGCCGCCGGGCCACCATTGGGCTGGAGCTGGTGCACCCCGACGCTGATATCCGGGCCCTGCACTACGAGCAGCTGCAGGCCCTGAGCAACATGCTACCCCCCGTGCCCGGCCAAACCTGGGACTGGCAGCCAGAGGCTGAGGAAAACGGCCAACCCATGAGCCGGGTGCAGCAGCAGCTCGACGGTGTGAGCCCTTTGAACCGGGAGGACTGGCCCGCCCTGATTTCCTTTTTCAAGCCCCGCCTGCTGGCCCTGGATGAGTTCTGGAGCCAGGCCCGTTACCCCCTAGAAGATCTAATGTAAATCACGGATTTAGATAGATCCATCGGATTGCACGGATTTTGTGTGAGTCGGTTTCTACATCCATCAGCTCTGTGCAAAAAGCCTCACCTGCTGGTGAGGCTTTTTTGGTGCAGGCTCAGCCGTTTTGTTGGGGTAGGAGCTGCGGGCTGGCGCTACCGAAATCCGTGAAATCCGATGAATCTGTCTAAATCCGTGATTCTGGGCCGTTGTCCCGCCCACGGCAAAAAGCTATATTTGTAGCTCTGACTCCGAATACGTTGCTTTCCTTCCCCTCCGTTTTATCCCGCTTGCGTTTCGCCCTGCTCACGGCCACCGTGCTGATGGTGCTGGGGCTGAACCACCAGGCGGTGGCTACCCTACGGGTGCTGCCTGCGGGCAGCGCCACCCGGGTAGCGGCTGGCCCGCGGGCGGCGGTGGTAAAGCAGCGCGTTACGCTGGAGGCAACCTCGCCGCTGGGCTTCTTTGTGGCCCCAGCGGCCGATGCCTGGCTTCCTCAGCCCCTGGAGCTTCCGGTTGCCCTGTGGTCGCCGGCCTGTTCCACGGGGCCGCGCCCCTTGCCCAGTGCTGTGCCGGACTGGTTCCGGGTTCGGCTGCTGGTGGCTGCCCTCTCGCCCCAGGCTCCGTAGCGGCCGGGGCCGTTTTGTGCTGTTGTAGCTGACTGCTGGTGGCTTAGTGCTGATGCCGCCCCAGCGCCTTTCAGGCCCCTTTGCGGCCTGCTTATCCCTACCCCCGCTCCGGCCCCAGACTCGCGCATCGGCGCTTTTCAGTAAGACATCAACTACTTATTTCATGCGTAATAAAGGACTCATCATTACGCTGACGCTTCTTGTGTCGGCGTTGTGCATCTACTTCCTCTCGCTGACCCTGGTGTCGCGCGGGGTGCAGAAGGATGCGGCAAGCTACGCCTCCCGTGGCGGCCAACTCAACGAAAAAGCCCGGCAGCACTACCTCGACTCGGTGTGGCGGGCCCCCGTGTTCGGACCGCTGACCTACAAGGATGTGCGTCAGTCGGAGCTGGGCTTGGGCCTGGATTTGAACGGCGGTATGCACGTAACCCTGGAGGTTTCGCCAGTGGAAATTGTGCGCGCCATGAGCGGCAACTCCAAAGATGCAGCCTTCAATAAAGCCATTGAGCAGGCGCAGGAGCTGCGGAAAACCAACCCTTCCACGCCGTTCACCACCCTGTTTGCCCAGGCGTTCCGCGACGTAGCCCCCAACGACAAGCTGGCCCGGGTATTTGCCAACACCACCAACAAAAGCCGGGGCATCGATATCAACTCGACCAATGAGAAGGTAATCGGGGAAATCAACAAGGAAGTGGACGAAGCTATTGACCGCTCCTTCAACATCCTGCGCAGCCGCATCGACAAGTTCGGGACCAGCCAGCCCAGCATTCAGCGGGTGAAAGGCACGGGCCGCATTCAGATTGAGCTGCCCGGCGTAGATAACCCCGACCGGGTACGCAAGCTGGTGCAGGGTCAGGCCAAGCTGGAGTTCTGGGAAGTATGGCGCCAAGATGAATTCGCGCCCTACCTCAACCAGCTCAACCAGGTGCTGAGCGCCAAGGAAACGGCCGCTGCCACCACGGCTGCCGCTACCCCCGCCACCAACGATACCACGGCTACGGCCGCTGCCGCCACCGGCGACTCTACTTCCCTAGCCAGCCAGCTGGCCAAGAAAAACACCGCTACGGCCAAAGCCGACTCGGCCGCGCCCCAGAAAAACGTACTGGGTAGCCTGTTCACCATGCCCGGCACGCTGGGCGCCAACATCCGCGACACGGCCCGAGTAAACGCCGTGCTGCGTAGCCCCGACACGCGTGCCGTACTGCCTTCCAACCTCACCTTTATGTGGGGCGTGAAGCCCGACGTGATTGACGGCCAGGAATACCTGCAGCTCTACGCCATCCGCAAGAGCCGCGACGTAGAAGCTCCGATTGGTGGCGAAGTAATCAGCGACGCCCGCGGCGACTTCGACCAGATGAGCGGCCGTGCTGAGGTTTCGATGCAGATGAACCCCGGCGGTGCCCGCAAGTGGCAGCGCCTGACGGCGGCCAACATTGGCCGTCAGGTAGCCATTGTGCTTGATGATAACGTGTACTCGGCACCGGTGGTGCAGGCCGAAATTGCCGGTGGCAACTCCAGCATCTCGGGCAACTTCACCATTGAAGAGGCGCAGGACCTGGCCAACATCTTGAAGGCTGGTAAGCTGCCCGCTCCTACCCGCATCGTGGAGGAAGCCATTGTAGGTCCTTCGCTGGGTAAGGAAGCCACCAACCAAGGTCTGTACTCCACCCTGGGCGGCCTGGGTATCATTATGGTGTTCATGGCCATCTACTACGGCCGCGCCGGCCTCGTAGCCGACGCCGTGCTGCTGTTCAACCTGTTCCTGATTATGGGTGTACTGGCCCAGCTGTCCTTCGCGCTTACCCTGCCGGGTATTGCGGGCCTGCTGCTGGTAATTGCCGCCTCCGTGGATGCCAACGTACTGATCTTCGAACGAATCCGGGAGGAGCTGGACCACGGCCTCTCGCCGACGGACGCCATCAACAAAGGCTACTCGCGCGCTACTTCGGCTATCTTTGACTCCAACGTAACCCAGCTGATTATCGCCCTGATTCTGGGCTTCTTCGGCACGGGTCCGGTGCAGAACTTCGCCATTACCCTGGGTATTGGCGTGTTTACCTCGTTCCTGTCGGCGGTGTACGTATCACGCCTCATCATTGAGCGCATGGTGAAGAACGGCAACACCAAGCTGAGCTTCAGCACCGCACTTTCGCACAACCTGTTCAAAGGCATCAACCTCGACATCGTAGGCAAGCGCAAAATCGCTTACGTGGCTTCTACGGTGTTCATTATCATCGGCTTCGTGCTGATGTACCTGCAGGGCGGCCCGAACCTGGGCGTTGACTTCCGCGGGGGCCGCGAGTACATCGTGAGCTTCAACCAGCCGATTGTGGCTTCCGACGTGCGCGACCTGCTCACGAACGACTACTTCGGTGGGGCTGGCACGGAGGTGAAAACCTTTGGCTCGGAAAGCCGCCTGCGCATCACGACCGGCTACCTGGCCGCCGATGAAAGCGCCGATGCTGACAATCAAGTAGAAGCCGCCATGTTCAAGGGCCTGAACAGCAAGTACAGCGCTCTAAACCCCACGAAGGTTAGCTCCTCGAAGGTAGGCGCTACCATTGCCGACGACATCAAGCGGACCTCGGTGCTGAGCCTGGGCCTGACCCTGCTGGCCATTTTCGTGTACGTACTCTTCCGCTTCGAGAAGTGGCAGTACTCGATGGCAGCGGTGGTAGCTCTGTTCCACGATGCGCTGCTGGTTATTGCCTGCTTCCCGATTGCGCGGGCCTTCGGCCTGAACTACGAGATGGACCAAGTGTTCGTGGCCGCCATCCTGACGACCATCGGTTTCTCGATGAACGATACCATCGTTATCTACGACCGAATCAGGGAATACCTGCGCGAGAACAAGCACCTCACCTTTGCCCAGGTAGTTAACCCGGCCCTGAACAGCACGTTCTCCCGTACCATGATTACGTTCACCACGGTATTCCTGGTAATGCTGGTGCTCTACATCTTCGGGGGTGAAACGCTCCGCTCGTTCTCCTTCGCCATGATTCTGGGTATCATCTTCGGTACGTACTCGTCGCTGTACATTGCCGCGCCGCTGATTCTGGACACCTACGGCCGCAAGGAAAAAGAGCGTCTGAACACTGCTACCGACGCCGACGCTCCCAAGCTGAGCACGGCCCAAGTGTAATCACGGATTTAGACAGATTGCTCGGATTCATTCCGGCGTTTCTTACCGCTTAATCCTAAAAGAGCCCGGCCAGTAGGCCGGGCTCTTTTTTAGTTCAAGGGCTTCTTGTCCTACCCTCCTGCAGCCATCAAACCTTAACCTCTGGGAACCCCAACAGGCAATGCAGAAGAACGCATCAGAACCGGAGAATTAGAAAAACAGAAAGCCCGGCCTGATGGCCGGGCTTTCTGTTTTCAGGAATAAAGGACGCCGGAACGAATCTGAGCAATCCGATGAATCTGATTTTTAGAAGCTGGCGGTTACGCCTTCAGCTACAACCTCTTTTACTTCGGGAACCATGCGCTTGAGCAGGTTTTCAATGCCCGACTTCAGGGTAACGGTGGCCGAGGGGCAGCCGGAGCACGAGCCCTGCAGGTTTACCGTCACGATGCCCTCGTGGTAGCTTTTGAAGGTGATGTTGCCACCATCCTGCTCCACGGCGGGGCGCACGTAGTTATCGAGCAGGTCGATGATTTTTTGGCTGGTCTGCTGATCGGCCTCCGAGGCGTCGCCGGTAGCGGCGGCCTGCTGGGCGGCACGCTGCTCAGCGGCGGGGTCCACGGTGAAGATGGGGCCGCCGGCTTCCACGTACGACTTCAGGAAGGTGCGCAGTTCGGGAATCAGCTGGGCCCACTGGTGCTCCGTGGTTTTGGTGATGGTCACGAAGTTCTGGGCGATGAACACACGGCCCACATAATCGAAGTTAAACAGCTCCTGAGCCAGCGGCGAGTTGGCGGCGGCTTCCAGGTTAGGATAGTCCACGCTCACCCCTTCCGTCAGGAGCTGGGTGTTGAGCACGAACTTCATGGATTCGGGGTTGGGGCTGGCTTCGGCGTAAATGGAAACCGGCGCAGCGGGGGCAGTGAGTTGTTCAGCCATGTTTGAAAGACTTGGAGACAAGCGAAGGGAAAGTCGGCCGAACCAGTATCGGCCGGACCAGGTAAACCGCCTGGGGCGGCAATGGTTGCAAAGGTAACCGAATGTAGGAACAACCGGGAGGCCAAGGAAGTGCACTTTCCGAATTTTCAGGTGGGGGTTGGGTGCCTCAAAGGGGGTAGGCAGCAGCCGTTTTGCCCCTACCCCTCCGGCTGGCCTGAAGCCCGGCGCCCGGCCTGTTTCGGTGGGCATCCGTAGTTTTGGCTATGCCGATACTTCCTCCACTGCTTCTGATGGCCTCTCCTACCCCCCCGGCGTGGCCGCTACTGCTACCCTTTTTTAGCCTGCTGGGACTGATTGCCACCGGGCCGCTGCTGTTCCCGAAGTTTTGGGAGAAGTGGTACGCGCACATTGCCGTGGGCCTTGGGCTGCTGATGCTGGGCTACTACGGCCTGGTCCGCCACGACTGGCACATGGCCACAGAAACCCTGGCCGAATACTTTTCCTTTGTGGTGCTCCTTACGGCGCTGTTTGTGGTGGGCGGCACGATGTACCTGAATATTAACGTGCCGGGCACGCCGGGCCGCAACGTGGCGCTGCTGGCCGTGGGCGCGGTGCTGGCTTCTATTGTGGGCACTACGGGCGCCTCTCTGATGCTGATTCGGCCTTTTATCCGCCTCAATGATAAGCGCATCAAGCCCTATCACATCATCTTTTTTATCTTCACTGTAAGCAACGCCGGCGGCATGCTCACGCCTCTCGGCGACCCGCCGCTGTTCATCGGCTATTTGCGCGGGGTGCCCTTTTTCTGGACGACCTGGCACCTGCTGGCGCCCTGGCTGCTGGCTAATAGCTTGCTGCTGCTGCTGTTCTGGCTCCTGGACCGCCGCACGGCCTACCCCGCTCCTCTCTCCCGCAGCGAGCAGCGGCGCGCCGACTCGCAGAAAGGCCTACCTCTCTACGATTTTAATGGCCGCTACAATCTGCTGTGGCTGGTGCTGATACTGGGTGCGGTGTTTCTGGACCCGGCCCGCCTGCCCTGGCTGCCTTCCTTGCCCATAGCCGGGCTGAACGTTTCATTTGTACGCGAGGCCATTCAGCTGCTGGCGGCCTGGGGGTGCTACCGCACGGCCAGCCCCAAGGCTCTGGCGGCTAACCATTTTCACTTCGAGCCTATTCTGGAGGTAGCGTTTCTGTTCTTCGGCATCTTCCTGACCATGATGCCGGCCCTGCAAACTGCCGCCCACGTAGCCGCCGATCCGGCCATATCCTCCCGCCTCACACCCGGCGTGCTTTACTGGATTACCGGCGTGCTTTCGGCTTTCCTCGACAACGCGCCTACCTACGCCTCCTTCCTGGGGCTGAGTCTGGCCGGTCATCAGCTGGATTTTGCTCAGGCCAGCGCGGTGCAGCAGTTTGCCACAGATGCTGCTACCCTGCCGCTGCTGCGGGCTATTTCCAGCGGAGCGGTACTGTTCGGGGCGCTTACCTACATCGGCAACGGACCCAATTTTCTGGTGCGCTCCATTGCCGAGAAGGAAGGTGTGCCCATGCCCAGCTTCTTTGGCTACATCGGGCGCTACGCCCTGCCCTACCTGCTCCCGATTCTAGTGATTGTGAGTGGGTGGCTGCTGTGGATGTAGCGGCGGGTGGGCCTGCTTTCTGCTGATCTGTAAGCGCGGCGGCTACGTATGGCCCTGAATATGGCTACACGGTTTACGCAAGCGCTGTTTCGTCGGGTTGATATTGCCTGGCTGGTGTACTTCCGGCTGGGCGCGGGCATTCTGCTGGCCCTGGAACACGCTGGTGGCCTGGTTATCGGGCGGGTGCACAACTATACCCAGCCTCGGTTTCATTTCCGCTACCTGGGGTGGGAATGGCTGCCGACCCTGCCCCCGGCCGGCATTTACGCCGTGTACGCCTTGGTAGCCATAGCGGGGGTAGCTGTGGCGGCCGGCTGGCATTACCGCCTCATGGCCGGGCTCCTGAGCTTGGGCTACACGGCCCTACTGCTACTGGAAGAAACTGAATACATCAACCATTTCTACCTCTATGCCCTGGTAGCGGCCCTGCTTGCCCTGCTGCCCGCGCACCGCGCCGCCTCGGCCGATGTGCGGGCGGGCCGGGTGGCCCCGGCCTCTACTGCACCCGCGTGGACGCGCCTGATTCTGCTGTTTCAGATTGGCCTCGTGTACCTGTTCGCGGCCCTGGCTAAACTAAACCTCGACTGGTTGGCGGCCCGGCCGCTTACCATCTGGCTGGCGGCGAAGGCTCACTACCCTCTCATTGGCCCCGCACTGGCTTCTCCAGCTGCGGCCTGGTTTATGAGCTACGCGGGTTTGGCCTTCGATGCGCTGGTGGTGCCTTTCTTGCTGATGCGCCGCACCCGTCCCTGGGCCTTCGGGGTGGCGACGCTGTTTCACCTGAGTAATGTGGTGGTGTTCGGGCTGGGTGTACCTTCCCCTGGTTTTCGCTGCTGATTACCAGCCTGTTTTTCCCTCCTGATTTCCCGCGCCGGCTGCCGGGGTTTGTGGGGCGTTGGTTCCGGCAGCGCATTCCGAACCCGGACCCGGTAACCGCCCTACCCCTTGCTAGCCCGTCAACCCTGCGGCAGCAGTGGCTGGTGCTGGCCGGACTGGGCCTATACGTGCTGGTTCAGGTGTTGCTGCCGCTGCGCTACCTGCTTTACCCCGGCTCTACCCACTGGACCGAGCAGGGCCACCGCTTCAACTGGCACCTGATGCTGCGTACCAAGTCCGGCTCGGCAATTTTCCGGGTGCGCCTGCCCGATGGCCGCGAGGAAACCGTGTGGCCCAGCAGCTACCTTACGCGAAATCAAGCCAACAAGCTCGCCTACAGCCCCGACCTGCTGCTGCAGTTTGCCCACCTGCTGGCCCAGGATTACCGGCAGCGCGGCCTGCACCCGGTGGCGGTGTACTGTGATTCGTGGGTGAGCCTGAACGGACATCCGGCGCGGCCATTGGTCAGCCCCAGCCTCAATCTGCTACCCCTGAGGCGCGGCCTGGCTCCCTACCCCTGGATTGAGCCCGAACCGCCGCTGAATAAGTGAGGGTGCTGTTCTTTACACCCGGTTCGCGCGGGCGCGCAGCAGCATATCGGCCAGCACGAGGCTGGTCATGGCATCCACGATGGGTACGGCGCGGGGCAGCACGCACGGGTCGTGGCGGCCCCGACCAGCCAGAGTTATTTCCTGGCCCTGGTCATTGATGGTGGCCTGGCTTTGCAAAATAGTAGCTACGGGCTTGAATGCCACGCGGAAGTAAATGTCCTGACCGTTGCTGATGCCGCCCTGGATACCGCCGCTGTGGTTGGTGCGGGTGCGCACCTGGCCGGCTTCATCAGTATAAAACGGATCGTTGTGCTCGGAGCCGAAGAGCAGGACGCCCGCGAAGCCCGAACCGTACTCGAACCCTTTCACGGCGTTAATGCTGAGCATGGCCCGGCCCAGCTCGCTGTGCAGCTTATCGAACACCGGCTCGCCGAGGCCGGCGGGCACGCCGCGCACTACCGCCGTTACCAGGCCACCTACCGTGTCGTGCCGGTCGCGGGTCTGGCGGATCAGGTCGGCCATGCGCTCAGCCGTTTCGGGGTGAGGGCAGCGCACGGGGTTGCTGTCAATCAGGCTTAAATCAAGCTGCTCATAGCCCATCGGTACGGCTACGGCCCCTACCTGCGACACGTAGCTCTGCACCTGAATGCCGTGCTGGTCCAGCAGTTTCTGGGCTACTGCCCCAGCGGCTACGCGCGCGGCCGTTTCGCGGGCCGAGCTGCGGCCACCGCCCCGGTAGTCGCGCCGGCCGTACTTCTGGTCGTAGGTATAGTCGGCGTGCGAGGGGCGGTAGGCATGCTCTATGTGGGAGTAATCGTGGCTGTGCTGGTCCTGGTTGCGGATAAGCAGGCTGATGGGCGTGCCCGTGGTGAAGCCTCCGAAAATGCCCGATTGAATTTCTACCCGGTCGGCTTCCTTGCGGGGGGTCGTCAGGTCGCTCTGTCCCGGTCGACGGCGGTCCAGGGCCGCCTGAATTTCGGCCTCCGTGATAGGTAAGCCGGCTGGGCACCCATCAATTACCACGCCTACCCCCGGCCCGTGTGATTCCCCGAAAGTGGTAATGCGAAACAGGGTGCCGAAGGTGTTCATGTGGTGAAATGGTGAGGTGGTGAGATGGTGAGCTTGGATTTCAAACTGTACCAAGGGCGCAAATACAGCAGGAAACTCGCCATTTCACAATTTCAGGGCCTCACCTTTTGGCTCGCCACCAGCCTACCCCGGCCAGCAGCAGCAGCCCCAGCACTACCAGGTTGGCATAGCGCCGCACGTTCCGGTAGGTGTCGCGGGGGCGGGGCACGGCCTCGGCCTCGGCAAGGGCCACCCGGTAAAATGGGTCATCGAGTCGCCCCCGGAAGGCGGACGTTGCCTGTGCTGCCCCCCGGAGTATCGGCCGTAGCTCAGCCCGCAGCGTATCGTAGTGAGCAGTAGTCGGGTTGAATACGACCATCTGAAACAGGGTATCCAAAGCCAGCGGGCCCGGCCGCCGGGCTACCAGCCGAAACCGGAAGCTTTTGCGCCCACCTACCCGTCCACCTTCGCGGGTCAGTTGCTGCTGCACTTCGGGTCCGTACACTTCCACGGCGGCTGAGGGGGCCGGCGCCTCCAGATTCAGAGTGGCCAGGTTGCCTTCACCCTCCAGGCTAAACGTGTAGGCAAACGCCTGTCCGGTCCGGAACGTGGTGCGGTCAATGGCCTCTTTTACCCGGTAGTTGCCCACCGGAACCTGGTCGCGGAGGGGGTGCGGGGGCAGGGCCACCACCGGCACCGTGCGGGCCGCCGAATAGTAAATTTTGTAGCCCTCCATCCGGTTATCGAGCCCGGCAGCGGGCTTTTTAGCTACCCGGTACTTCACCATCTGCAGCCCCACAGCCGGAAACACCAAGGACTGAGTATTAAGCGGATACAGTTCGGCCTCCCACAGCCGGTAGCGCAGGAAGGGCTTGCCTCCTACCGTCACGTTTTCGGGCAGCACTTCCTGCTCGTCAAAGCTTTCCTCCCACACGGTGCGCTGGCGCAGTTGCCGGATAATGCCGGGCAGCTGGCCGGCAAAATTGTGAAAGTTCAGAACGGCCTGGTCCTGGGGGGCCAGGTAGAAGTACAGCCCTACGTGCAGGCCCTGGCCCACGTACACCCGGGCTTTATCGGGCACCAAAGCCAGAAAAGCCTGGTCCTGTGGCTCTATGTACTCCTGGGGCTTGGGCTTGCCAAACAGCTGATCGAGCAGGCCAATGCCTTGCAGCGGGCCGCTGCCACTGGCGGCAGGCGGCGTGGGGGTGGTTTGCTGGGGCCCCACGCGCAGGCTGGCTCCTTCCGAGCGAATCGTCAGGCCATTGACCGTCATGCTGAAGGGTTTCACCGCGAAGGTCCCTTCCGCAAAAGCCGCGTAGCGCTGGGTGATGGTCAGTTCCGTGGAGCTTTGCCCGTTGACCGTGCGGGTGGTAGTTGTGCTCGACTTACCGCTCTTTTTGAAGCCCTCCAGCTCCGGAAACGCCGAGTACCGCTCCAGCGGGGCGCCCCGCAGCCGGAAGCTGATGGTATAGTACTCGTTGATGGGAAAAGCCGGCTTACCGAGGACGATGTCGGCGGTGGGGGCCGGCTGCTGCGCCCGCAGCCCTCCGCTGCTCAGCCACAGCACCCCCAGAAGAACAAACAGCAAGCGCATAAGCAGGTAGGAACAGGCCAACTAGTCAAAGCTAGGCAAAAGCACCCTTTGTGCTGAAAATGTTGGGCTGAAAACGCGTTTGCAGGCCGTAGCTCAACAATAGCTTACGGTTGAGCTTACAAGATTATGGCTTTCCCCAATCCATAGTCGAGGCTAGCGCGTACCTGCTGACAACTCCACCCCTCGCACCCACCTACCTAACCCGTTGATGGTCAGAAAAAAACTCGCCTGCCGGTGGGGTGGCTCGGTATTGCCTTCACTTTTCACCCAACTTACTTTCCCCATGTCCAACATCACGCAAAAAGGCGGCGACGAAGCGGAATTCGCCAAGCCGCTCTACACGCCCATTAAGCGGCGCTCGTTCTTTATGTATGCTGGCGCTACGGCGGGTGCTACGGCCCTGCTGCTCTCTGGCTGCGACGACGACGATGACAACGTGACCATGAATAATGGCACGGTTAGCCTGGGCTCCGGCGACGTGGGCGTGCTGAACTACGCCTACGCCCTGGAGCAGCTGGAAGCTGCGTTTTACGCCCAGGTAGTAGCCACTCCTTACTCAGGCATTACGGCCGACGAGCGGACGGCACTAACGGCCATTTCCAAGCACGAAGCCATTCACCGCGACTTTTTCAAGGCGGCCCTGACGGCAGCGGCTCCCGGCCAGATTATTCCGGGCCTGAATCCTGACTTCAGCAAAGTAAATTTCTCTGACCGGAACTCGGTGCTGACCACGGCCCGCACCTTCGAGGACCTGGGGGTAGCGGCCTACAACGGAGCTGGCTCCCTGATCAAAACCAACGACTACCTGCTGATTGCCGGCAAAATCGTGTCGGTGGAAGCCCGCCACGCCGCTTATATCCGCGACCTGCTGGTGCCCGGTAGCTTCTCGGGCAGTGATGTGGTCAACGCCCAAGGCCTCGACCAGGCCCTGACGGTAACGCAGGTGCTGACTGCCGCCCAGCCGTTTATCAAGGAAACCCTTAACGGCGACAACGTCGGTAAGTAATTCATCTTCTCTCATCTCCGATTTTCCTGTAGTTATGAACCTGTTCAAGATAATTTCCGAGCTGGAGAAGGTTGATCCTGAAATCATGGACCGCCTCACCCACCGCCGTAGCGCCCTCACTGCCCTCGGCGACCTGAGCAAGAAAATGGCGATGGCCGCGGCTCCTATTGCCATTGGCTCGGCTTTCAACAAGGCCCTGGGCCAGAACACCCTGACCACCGTCACGGATGTACTCAACTACGCGCTGCTATTGGAGCGCCTGGAGTATAGCTTCTACGACCAAGCTCTGAAGGCCGCTACCCTTACTGTACCGCTGACCGGTGCAGCCCGTACGGCCATTGAAACCATCCGGGCCCACGAAATGGCTCACGTTACGCTGCTGACCTCAGCCTTAGGCTCAGCGGCCTCGCCGGCTCCGGCTAATGGCTTCAACTTCGGCACGGCCTTTTCTACCTACGATACCTTCCTGACCTTTGCCCAGGCCTTCGAGGACACCGGGGTGCGGGCTTACAAGGGCCAGGCCGTGGCCATCAAAACGGCCGGCAACCCCAATAACGTGCTCCAGACGGCCCTGCAGATTCACTCCGTAGAAGCCCGCCACGCCGCTCACATCCGTTACATGCGGCGCGGGGCCACGGCCGGCAACCAAACCACCATCATGCCCTGGATTGTGAATGCCGATGCCAACGGCGCTCCGGCTCCGGTGTACGGCGCCGGCAACCCAGTGGCTACCTTCCCCGCCGAGGGCAACGTAGCCCAGGGTGGTATTACCAACCTGACCACGGCTCTGGGTGCTACCTACGATGCTGCCGACGTAAGCGCCGCCTTCGACGAAGGCCTCGACAGCACGACGGTTACCAACATTGCCAAATCGGTGGTGGTTTTCTAGCCTCACCTGATTTTCCCGGAAAAGGACGGCCTGAAAAGGTCGTCCTTTTTTTGTGCGCTTGGCCGGCACGCAACCTTTCCGGGCCGGCGCTGCTCTTGCCTGTGGTGCATCCGGCTGAATCGGAGTACCTTTGTTAATCGGGAAGTTGCGGCCTGCGTTAGGCTGCTCCCCGCCGGGTTTCTTACGCATGTCTGACTCAGCATCCTCCTTTCCGGGGCGCGCGTTGCGCCGCCGCTCTTTCCTCCGGGTAGCGGGGGCTACCGTCGCTTCTTCGGCCCTGCTGCTGGCGGGCTGCAACGACGACGATGAAGTAGCTCCTGTCACTACCAACAGCAATACCCTGGTTCTTACCAACAACACGGTAGGCCTGCTAAACTACCTGTACCTGCTGGAGCAGCTGCAGGCGGCCCTCTTTCAGAAAGTGGTGGATGCTTTCCCCTCTGACTTTACGGCCGACGACCGCGCTGCCTTCATTGACCTGCGCGACCATGAGGTAATTCACCGCGAAACGCTGAAGTACCTCCTCGATACCAGCGTCTACGATATCAACGTGGGTACCAACGTACTGGTCTTCAAGTTCGATTCCTTCAACCTGAGCACCCGGAGCGGGGCCTATACTGCCGCCCGCACCCTCAAGGAGCTTAGTGTATCGGCCTACAACGGCATCAGCCGCATGGTGCTGGAATCCAAGGAACAACCCACGTTTCAGGCCCACCTGAAGCTACTGGTGAAAATGGCCTCGGTAGAGTCGCGCCACGCGGCCTTTGTGCGCGACCAGCTGCAGCCCAACTCGTTTGCTGCTTCCGATGTGATAGGGACTAATGGCCTCGACAGCTCCAAAACGCCCGCCGAAGTAGCCCCGCTGATTGCGGCCTACCTCCCCATCACGCTCGACGTTACCGCTCTGATCTTCATCTAGTCGCGCCTTCTTTCTACTTATGGACTTCCTGAATCTTCTGGCCCGACTCGCTGACCTTTCTTCTGAAACCGAAGCTGGGGCCGCCCCCCGCCGTACGGCCCTGTCCCGCCTGGGGCAGGCCGGGGCTACCCTGCTGCCGGCCGTAGTAGCGGCCCTGCCCCGCCCGGCGGCGGCCGGCGTGCTGGAAAACAACACGGTGCTCGATGTGCTGAAACTGGCTTTGACCCTGGAGTACCTGGAAAGCGAGTTTTACGCCCAGGCCCTGGCTCTGCCCAACGCGGCTGCCTTCTTCGGCTCGGCCGATAACCGTACGGCCATCCAGACCGTTGCCACCCACGAAAGCCAGCACGTAGCCCTGCTGCAGCGGCTGCTCACGCAGGCGGGCGCCACGGTTCCGACCAAGCCCAACTTCGATTTCACGGGCAGCAAAAACGGCGCCCAGGCGGCTCTGTTCCCGGATGTATTTACCAGCTTCGATACGTTTCTGAAGGTAGCCCAGCTGCTGGAAGATGTTGGTGTTCGGGCTTACAAGGGGCAGGTGGAGTCCGTGCAGCAGGATAGCCTGCTTCTGGGCACCCTGCTGCAGCTGCACTCCACTGAGGGCCGCCACGCCGCCCACATCCGCGGGATGCGCCGGCAGCGCGGCGCAGTAGTTAAAAGCTGGGTGAGTCCCTCCGACGCGGCCATTACCACTGCTGGCTCCGTGCCCGCCAAGGCCTACACCGGCGAGTCGAGCTCGGCTCAGTACACGCCGGCTCCCCGCCTGATTCCGTTTGACACTACCCTGCCCATTAATGTGGGCACCCCAGCCCTGAGCAAAGAAGCTCTGCTGGCTAAAGTAGCCGAGGCCTTCGACGAGCCCATTAACGCTGCCACGGCCACGGAGCTTGCTCAGCTATTCATCTACTAATAACAAGGTCGACACACTGAGTACATCAGCCCCCTTGACCTTTGCAGAAAGAGGAACATATACATGTTCCTCTTTTTTTATTCGCACTGGGAACCGTTTCTTACCACCTAGCGTCTGACGCTTGCACTGAGAGGCTATTTTTTTGTATCTTTCAACAAAAAGTAGCGAAAGGAACAGTGTAGTAAAGCTTTTTTTGACTGCTTTCGTACACTGGCCCGACCCACCTAAACAACCGCTCTTTTAACCACCCTGTGAAACCCAATTCACCCATGCTTGAGTACGCTAAAACCATTCTGCTCAAAGTGAGCTTCGACAAGATTCTCTTCGAGAAGGAGCTACGCAAAGCCCTGCGCACCCTGGTGCCAGCAGAGCTTTCGGAGTTGAAAGCTTGGTGCTACCAGCAGTTCTCCAACCTGTACCGCCGTATCCTGAACCGCGTGTTCACGCAGCCGGTGGTTGCCTAACTGACCCTTTCTTTCCACACACCGGAGCCGTAAGCCGTTTGCCATATAGGTGGGCCTGCTTACGGCTCCGGTGTGTTCAGGGGGTAGCAGTTGCTACATGCGCGGCACCTCCGTATCCGGGGCCGGGGAGGCTGGGGTTACTGGCTCCTCGCCCAGCACAAACCGGATGTTGCGCTGCAGCCCCGCGTAACCAGTGCGCTTTACCGCCGACTGCCGGAATAATTCCGAAAACAGCTCGTGGGTGATTTCCTGCCAGTCGCCGGGGGTAAGGTCTTTTAGGCCAGGGTGGGCGTTGAACTGGGGCTCCTGATGAGGCTTGGAGAAGCGGTTCCAAGGGCACACATCCTGGCAGATGTCGCAGCCGAACACCCAGTTACCAAACTTGCCCTCCACTTCTCTCGGAATCTGGTCTTTCAGCTCAATAGTAAAGTAGCTGATGCACTTGCTGCCATCCACCACGTAGGGCTCCGTAATGGCCTGGGTAGGGCAGGCATCCACGCACTTGGTGCAGGTACCGCAGTAGTCTTTGATGGGACCGTCATACTCCAGCTCCACATCCACAATCAGCTCGGCAATAAAAAAGAAGGAGCCAGTGCCAGGCCGAATGAGGTTCGTGTTTTTTCCTACCCAGCCCAAACCGCTCTTCTTGGCCCAGGCCTTGTCCATCACGGGAGCGGAGTCCACGAAGCAACGCCCGCCTACCTCCCCTATTTCCTCCTGCATATCCTGCAGCAAGGTTTTGAGCTTGTCCTTGATGACAAAGTGGTAATCGCGGCCGTAGGCGTACTTGCTGACTTTGAGCGTATCGTCGGGCTGTTGGGCTTCCTCGGGGGGGTAGTAATTCAGCAGCAGCGAAATGACGGACTTTGCCCCATCTACCAACAGGCGCGGGTCGAGGCGCTTATCGAAGTGGTTGGCCATGTAGGCCATTTTACCGTTCATCTGGCGGTTTAGCCAGTTTTCCAGGCGCGGCGCTTCTTCCTCTAAAAACTCGGCCTTGCTGATGCCGCAGTATATAAAGCCCAGCTCCGCCGCCCGGCGTTTAATGAAAGCAGTATAGTGGGCGTTAGGGAGCATTAAGATGCTGCTGGATATTCCAGCAGTTTCAAATCTGATATAAAGCGGTAGTCGCGCTGATTTTTAGAAAGCAGAGGAATATTGTGTATTAGCGCCGTTGCAGCTATAAGCGCATCAGGTATCAGCAACCCGTGACTGAGATAGTACTGCGTCACCAACGTATCCGCAGTGCGCGAAATTTCCTCTGACAGGCCGAATAGCTGGAACCGACGCAATAGGCTCTCTACCTGCAGCATACCCTCCCGATTGATGCTACCGGCTATCAGTTCCATCCTTGATATCACACTAATCACTAACGGTGCATGTTGCTTTGCGTCTTGCAACACAAAAGCAGCAGCTGGCACTTTTCGCAAGACATCGATAAGGACATCAGAATCAACAAGAATACCTGTTTCAGAAGCCAGACTGAGGTTAAGATGGTAGGCACCCATATTACTCAGGATTTCGTCCCCACTGCTTTTGACGTAACTGACGCACGTAATCCGAACTCTCTATGATGTCGGTGCGCCCAGTCCAGGTCCCATAAAATTCGGGATTCATGAATTCATTTTCGGGCCAAGCAGTTGGCGCACCAAGTGCCGTATGAGGAAGAACTATTGCTCCCTCATCCGCTGTACCGGTATTAACTAAGGCCTGTTGGGTGCTCAATAATTCGATGAGTTCTGCCACCACCCGCTGAGCGGCAGTTGGCAACTGCTGAAATTGCTGAATGATTAGCTGCGTTTCCATAATAGAAGAAAGATACGGCTGAAAAATAGAAACGCACCGCTGCTCACGGTGCGTTCCAAAATTATCAGTAGCTTCCTGACTTAACTAAACAGCTCACCCGGCGTACCGGTGTTCCCTCGCAGGTGCTGGGGCATTTGGCGGCCCAGGTGCTGGTAGGCTAGCTCAGTGGCTTCGCGGCCGCGGGAGGTGCGCTTGATGAAACCTTCCTGGATCAAGAAGGGCTCGTACACTTCCTCGATGGTTTCAGCTTCGTCGCCGCAGGCGGTGGCAATGGTGCCGAGGCCCACGGGGCCACCCTTGAACTTATCGATAATCGTGCTCAGAATGCGGATGTCCATTTCGTCGAGGCCGTTCTGGTCCACGTCGAGGGCGTTGAGGGCAAACTGGGCAATTTCCTGGGTGATGGTGCCGGTTCCCTTGATCTGGGCGAAGTCGCGGGTGCGGCGCAGCAGGTTGTTGGCAATACGCGGGGTACCGCGCGAGCGGCGGGCAATTTCGAAGGCGGCATCCTCATAAATGGGGGTGCCCAGGATTTCGGCCGAGCGCTGCACGATGCTGGTCAGCAGGGCCGAATCATAGTACTCCAGGCGGGAGCTGATACCAAAGCGGGCCCGCAACGGCGAGGTCAGCATGCCCGAGCGGGTAGTAGCGCCAATCAGGGTAAACGGCGACAATGAAATCTGCACCGAACGCGCATTCGGACCCGAATCAAGCATAATGTCGATGCGGTAGTCCTCCATGGCCGAGTACAGGTACTCTTCCACCACGGGGTTCAGACGGTGAATCTCGTCGATGAAGAGCACATCGTTCGGCTCCAGATTGGTGAGCAGGCCCGCCAGGTCAGAGGGCTTGTCGAGCACCGGGCCGGAGGTCATCTTGATGCCCGATTCCAGCTCGTTGGCAATGATGTGCGAAAGCGTGGTTTTGCCCAGGCCGGGAGGGCCGTGCAACAGAACGTGGTCGAGAGCTTCGCCGCGGTGCTTGGCGGCCGCCACGAATACCTTCAGGTTTTCGACTACCTTGCCCTGGCCGGTGAAGTCATCGAAGGAAAGGGGCCGCAGGGCCTTGTCGATGTCTTTTTCGGTGGCGTCCATGTGGTCTTTACCACCAGTCATATACGGTTCGCGCATAAGCGTAAGAAGTAGTTCAGCGTGTCGAAAGGTAACAGTTCGGGGGCGGGGTTGGTGCCTTTTTTAGCAAAAAATATTACCAATTATCTATCTAACTAACCTCGTTAGCATAGCCTGGTAATCTTACGGCTCGACCACAGCCTGCATAATGCTACTCACGTAACTTGCAGCCTCACCCGCTCTGCCTCCCATGTCCGATGCTACCTGGCTCCATGCCCTTCCTGCTGATTTCTACGACCAGTTAGCTCACTGCCTGAGCCTACATGGCATGGCCGCGGCCGAGCTGCTGAGCCAGCCCGAAGCCCACCGCCTGGGGAAGCTAACCGCCCTGAGCACCAGCAAAGTGCAGGAGCTGAACAGTATTCAGACCCAGGAGCAGCTTCTGCACAGCCTCCGCACCGAGCCTTTGGCCCTGTACTACCTGCTGCTGCTGGGCCGCCTGACGCTGGAAACTTCCCTGGCGGTGCCCGTGCTGGCTTATGTGCAGAAGCAGATGCGCGTGGATCAGCAGCAGCTCGACTACCTGAAAACCTACTGCCTGGAATTAAGCGGAGCCTTCCTGAATACGCTGGAAGAACACTTGCCGGCCCCGACGGGGGTAGCCTCGCTGGGCCTGCACCGCCTGCACATTGAGGAGGCCTTCACGAAACTGCTGGCCACTTACCCTACCCCGGCTCCGGCAGCTGCCAATCTGCGCCTCTCGGAGCCGCAGCTGCAAATGCTGCGCCTGGCCCTGCTGCTGGTGCACAGCCTGCCCGCTACCGCCGACCACCCCTTTCTGCAGGCCGTGGGCAAGCTCACCCATCTGCAGCCCGAAGCGTTGGAGCCACTGATTGAGCACCTGGGGCGTGTGCGGGCCCAGGAACAGCTTACGCTTACCATGCCCGAACTGGTGCAGCTTTACCAGGGCATGCAGGTCTGCGGGATGATTTTCGTGTCGGATGTGATGAGCCGGCTGGGGCTGGAAGACGCCTTCCCTACCCTATCGGAAGCCGAAAACGCCGCCACCGAAGCTGCCCCCGTGAGCAACCGTCAGGCCGTGGGCGAAATGGTCAGCGGCTTTACCCATTGGGTGCAGCACACCTTCCCCGAGTCAGAAGAAATCCAGCAGGCCCGCCAGGAAATCCTGGCTCTGGCAGACACATTGTGATGGGGTGAATGGTGATGAGGTAAATGGTGACAGATGACAGGTGATAGAACGTCATTCCGAGCGCAGCCGAGGAATCTTGCGTGCTGATGTTGCAGTGCTACTCATGCATCAGCACGCGAGATGCTTCGACAAGCTTTGCATGACATTCTTTTGTCACTTATTACCTGTCACCATTTACCTCCTCACTACCAAAACCACCTTATTTCTCCAATAGCACTTCAATTTCCAGGTGGAGCCAGTCTTCTTCCCAGGCTTTGTGGGTTAGGCGGCCGCTGAGGGGGTAGCCGGCATCGAGCAGGCGCGCTACGGTTTCATTACGGCCTTCGGGCAGGTAGCCCAGCCAGAAGCCTTCGGGGCCCGCGGTGTACACGCGCACAGCCCAGTCGTCGTAAGAGCTGTCGGACTCGCGGCGGAGTGCCAGTTCCTGGCCGGGTTGCAGGCGGGGCTCGTATTCGGCCAGGCCTTCGCGGTGGGTGGTGCCGGCTACCAGGCACTCAAGCAATACCAAAGGGGATGTAGCAGCAGTGGGCATAAGGGAGAATACAGCGGATGAGGCCGTAAAATAACACCTGAACCGGGAGGTTTGCCGCAAGTCGTCTCATTTGAGGCATCTACAGGGTTTATGACGTGCGAAGGGGTAGGAAATCAGGTACAATCGAATCACCATCCGGCACGAAAAAGCCCGCTGCTTACATAAGCAGCGGGCTTTTGCACTGATGACAGTATTTACTGCTGGTTTCCGCTTTTGCTGCCCTGGCTACCACTCTGGCCCTGCTCACTGCGGGGGCCCTGGCTATTGTGCGAGGTTTGGGCGCTGGGCGTACGCAGTTGCGGTTCGCGGCTCTGGCCGGCTCCCATGGTGCCGTTTTGATCGGCGTCGGGGGTAGGGCTGTTCTTTACCTCGTCGAGGTTGTGGTAGCGGCCGCCGTTGTTGCCGCCGTCGCCCCCAATGGTTTTGGCAATGCCATCGGAGGAGCCCGTGTCGGCCTGGCTGTCCGGGGTGAAGCTCCCGTCGCCGGGGCGGGTGCGGTCGTGGTGGTTTAGGTTCGGATCGTGGCCGCCCTGGCGCATTTCGTTGCCTTCCTGGCGGTACTGCTCCTTGTCATGCTCGCGGCGCTCCTGCCGCCGCGACTCGGCATTGTCGTGCTGCTGTTCGTTTTCCATAGCGTACTAGAATAAGGTTGGCAATCAACAGCATACGATTATCAATAGTAGTTTGGGCATGTTTTTGATCAGCGTTTTTTACCTGAATCTTTGCTGTACTCTTCCACTTACCCTTACTCCATGAAAAAGATTTTATCCCTCTCTGCTGGTTTAGTGCTACTCGGCAGTGCGCCCGCCTTTTGCCAGTCGGCCGACAAGCCCACAAGCAGCATGATGATTATCAGCAATCTGTCTTTTGGCTTTGATGCCCAGGCTTCTATCGTAACTATTGCCCCTGATGGTACGCAGCAGGAAAAGGAAGTTGCTTTTAGTCGGGGTAGCGCCAAGCATCTGGCTGCCAACACTACTGCGGTGTACAAAGTGGCGCTGGCCACTATCAATGAGTACACGAGCAAAGGCTGGCGCGTAGTGAGCACCGCCCCCAATGGCGTAGCCGCTACGGGCAACACCATTTTTATCCAGACCATCTATGTGCTGGAGAAATAGTACAGCTACCCATAAGTAAAAAGGGCCGCCCTGTGTCAGGGCGGCCCTTTTTACTTATGGGTAGCTACGGCTTACTTGAACGCCTGAATTCCGGTAATATCGGCGCCGGTAATGAGCAGATGGATGTCGTGGGTGCCCTCGTAGGTCACTACCGATTCCAGGTTCATCATGTGGCGCATGATGGGGTACTCGCCCGTGATGCCCATGCCGCCGTGAATCTGACGGGCCTCGCGGGCAATATCCAGGGCAATTTCCACGGAGTTGCGCTTCGCCATGCTGATTTGGGCCGAGGTGGCTTTGCCCTCATTTTTGAGCATGCCCAGGCGCCACACCATCAGCTGGGCCTTGGTAATTTCGGTAATCATTTCGGCCAGCTTGCGCTGCTGGAGCTGGAAGCCGGCAATGGGCTTGCCGAACTGCTCCCGCTGCAAGGAATACTTCAGGGCCGACTCATAGCAGTCGATGGCTGCGCCCAGGGCACCCCAGGCAATGCCGTAGCGGGCCGAGTCGAGGCAGGAGAGCGGACCTTTCAGGCCGTCGATGTTGGGCAGGATGTTGTCCTTGGGCACCTTCACGTTGTCGAACACCAACTCGCCGGTGGTGCTGGCGCGCAGGCTCCACTTGTTGTGAATTTCGGGGGTAGTAAAGCCTTCCATGCCGCGCTCCACAATCACACCCCGAATGCGGCCATTGTCGTCCTTGGCCCATACCACGGCCACCTGGCACTCCGGCGAGTTCGAAATCCAGAGTTTAGCCCCGTTAAGCAGGTAGTAGTCGCCCTGGTCTTTAATGGTGGTGACCATGCCGCCGGGGTTGGAGCCGTGGTCGGGCTCCGTCAGGCCGAAGCAGCCCAGCCACTCGCCGGAAGCCAGCTTGGGCAGGTACTTGCGGCGCTGCTCCTCGGAACCATATTGGTAGATTGGAAACATGACCAGGGAGCCTTGCACCGAGGCCGTGGAGCGCATGCCGGAGTCGCCGCGCTCAATTTCCTGCATAATCAGGCCGTAGCTGATGTAGTCCAGCCCACCGCCGCCGTACTCCGTCGGAATGGTGGGGCCGAAAGCACCTACCTCGCCAAACTTGCGCACAATTTCAGAAGGAAAATGCGCCTGCTGGGCCCACCGCTCGATGTTGGGCGAAATTTCCTTTTTCACGAAGTCGCGGATGCTCTGGCGGATGAGCTTGTGCTCCTCGGTCAGCAGGTCGTCGATGTCGTAGTAATCGGTGAAGCCGGCGGCGTTCAGGGAGCCTTTGTTGCGCTGCACCTGAGCCTTGGTGGAAAGAACGTCAGCTTGGGAAGACATAGTGAGCAAGTGGGTGGGTTGATTCCCAAAGATAAGAATTTCACTGCGCCGGATCGGCAGCACCCCTACCCCCTGGAAAACGAAAAACCCTGACCAGAAAGGGGGCTGGTCAGGGTTTCGGGGCACCGCGTGGCTGGGGTCGGGAATGCCAAAGACCCACCGACAGCCTGGGTGCCAAAAACGACCGAAAGGCAGATTTTCGGCCGGGGAATGTCAATGCAAGCTCCTCTGCAAAGCGTGTGCCGAAAGTATAAAATTTAGCCTATGTATTAGTATTCTTTTCATGAAACAAAATACATGGCAGGCTACTCTGGGCACAGAGAGCTAAAACTTCACTCCCACTGAGGCCAGGAAGTTGCGGGTGGCCTGCGGGAAATACCAGTTGAAGGTTTGCTGGCGGCCATCGGCGCCGGGGTAGCCGTAGGTGTAGCCATTGGCCTCGTAGCGCCGGTTGAGCACGTTGCTTACCAGCAGGCCCAGCTCAATCTCCTTCACAAACTGGGGCCGAATGCTGTAGCGGGCCCGGAAATCCAGCACTTGGTAGGGCTTCAGGCGCCGGTCCTCACTGGCGGAGTTGTCGAGGTACTGGCGGCTGACGGTTTTGTAGAGCAGCGCCAAGCGCAGGCCCCGCAACGGCTGCCCCTCCAGCGTATGACCCGATACCACCGAAGGCGAGTAGGAAATGGTGGTCGTGCGGCCTTCGGCAGCCGTAATGGGGTTGTAGTCGGCATCGTAGGTTACCTCCCGGAAATCGAGGATGCGGTTGCGGCTGAGCGTGAGCGTGCTGCTCAGGCTCAGCTTGTCACTGGCCGAGGCCGCGGCCGTCAGCTCCAAACCGGTGCGGTAGCTGCGCGGGGCGTTGGTGCGCAGGGCCGTGCCCACATCGTTGAGCTGGCCGGTAGCCACCAGCTGGTTGCGGTACTTCATGTAGAAGTAGTTGGCCTCGAAGCGCACTGCCGTAACCGGGCCCAGCGCCGAGGTAGTGGGCAACGTCAGGCGGTAGCCGCCCTCGAAATCCTGCAGGTGCTCGGCCCGGGCACTCTGGTCGCCGGCCGGACGGTCGGTGAAGTCGGAACGGACGGGCTCACGCTGGCCCACGGCGTAGCTGGCGTAGAGCTGCTGCCCTTCGCCCAGGGTCAGCGTAGCGCCGGCTTTGGGATTGAAAAAGGTGTAGCGGGCGCGGGTGGTTACGTCGTTCTGGTCATCCTCCACGCCATCAATAAAGTACGTGATGTGGCGCACCTGCATATCGGCGTACACGCCCAGCCGGGGTAGCACCTGCCAGGTAGCGCGGGCGTAGGCGTTGTAGTCGGTTTTGCGGGCGTCGTTGAAATAGTAACGCTGCCGGGTGTTGCCGCTGGAGGCGTATTGCGCCCAGATAACCTCGCCGTAGTGGTCGTTGGTGAACTGGTTCCAGGCTCCGCCGAGGGTAGCCTGCAGCTTGCCTTCACGGGGCTGGTAGTTCAGGGCGAAGGTGCCGCCGTAAAAGTAGTTATCCAGCCACTTGCGGTCCACCAGGTTGCTGCGCTTGATGGTGGTGTCGCCGAGTACCAGGTTCGGCAGTCCGTACTCCACCAGCTTGCGGTTGGCGCGGTAGCTTTCGTAGTAGCCGAGGCCACGCGTCAGGTGCAGGGCCGCACCCACGTTCCAGCTTTCGCCCAGGCCTTGCGAGAGGTGAAGCTGGTAGTGGTTCTGCTGGTAGTTGTCGGTCTGGTTGTCGTAGGTGTAGTAGCTGTAGCGGCGGCCCTCGCGCAGGGCGCGCTCCGCATCGGCCGGGCTCAGCTCGCCGTTATCAATGTACTGCTGCAACAGGGCCCGGTCGCCGGTAAGGGCAGGCTCCGGCACTCCGTTCCACGACTGGTAGGTTTTTTCGCGGCCCGAAAAAGTAATGAACTTCAGCAGCGTATTCTTGCTCTGGTAGCCGGCCGCGAGGTAGTACGATTTCAGGTCGGAGGCGCCGCGCTTCACGTAGCCGTCGGAGCTGACGCGCGAGAGGCGGCCATCGACGGTGAAGTGCCCGCCCAGCAGGCCCGTGCCAAACTGCACGTTGTTGCGCCAGGTGTTGAAGGAGCCGAAGGTGTTCTGGGTTTCGGCGTAGGCTTCGGGGCGCACTTCCAGGGTCGAGATGTTGAGGCTGGCCCCGAAGGCGGCCCCACCGTTCTGGCTGGTGCCTACCCCCCGCTGCACCTGCAGGCTGCTGATGGAAGAAGCCAGATCGGGTAGGTTCACCAGAAACGAGCCGTGCGACTCGGCATCGTTAAGCGGCACCCCGTTGATGGTCATGTTAATGCCCGTGTTGCTGGTGCCCCGGATGCGGATGTCGGTGTAGCCTACCCCGGCCCCGGCATCGGAGTTCACCACCACTGAGGGCGTCTGGTCGAGCAGGTAGGGCAAATCCTGGCCGAAGTTGCGCTGCTGCAGGTCCTGCTTGCTTAGGTTGGTATAAGCCGTAGCGGTGCGGTTGTTGGCGCGGGAGGCCGTTACCAGGGCTTCGCCGGTGAGCACGCCCCCGGCCTGCAGGCGGGCACTCAGGCGCTGTTCAGTGGGCTGGCCCTGGAGGCGCTGCACCAGGGGCTCGTAGCCCAGAAAGGTAACTCGCAGCTCGTGCGCGCCGGCCGGCACGGCGGGCAACCGGAAAGCGCCGTTGGCATCGGTAGCGCCACTGGGGGTGCCGTCGAGCAGGACGGTGGCACCCGGCAGGGCTGCGCCCGTGCGGGCATCGGTAATGGTTCCGGACACGGGACCTTGCGCCCATGCCGGACCGGATAGCGCCAGTAGCGCCGTTCCGGTAGTCAGGAAATTTTTCAAAAGTGAAAAATGGAAAAAATGGAACGGACCCGATGCCAGGGGTCGGCACCTCAGGTTTTTCGTTCGCGGATCGTTTGTTCCCTTCGCCGGCATTATCCGGGCAGGTTCAATGGGTATGATCTCAGCCTCGCGCAAGCGGCGGGGCACCCCTAAACTTCTGGGCCAAAGGTAAGCGAGAAGTTTAAGTTTCGCACGGTGCCGGCACAAACCCGTAATAAATCAGCGCCCTACCCCTCCTTTATCTCTTGACAATCAAGTAAATTAGAAACCAGCCTGCGAAGTATTCAGAAAAAAGGGCTTTGGGAAAACAACCCGCCCCGCCGCTCCGTTTCTGTTGGAAAGCCTGTCACTTCCCGGGTGTACGCCGTTGAACCTCAGTCCTCTCCGCCATGACCATCACCAGCCTACTCTATCTGCTCGTGGTACTTGTGTTCACCGGGCTTATTCTGGTACTTCCGCGCCGTCGCTTGCGCCAACCCCCTACCCCCGATAACGACGATGACGGGGGCGAACCCCTCGACGACGGCTTGCCCGACTTTGACCTGCCCCCCGGCATCTCGCGCCCCATCAACGACTGGGAGCCCGACTACAACCGCCCCCGCGTGCCGGTGGAAATGTGAGTTTGGTAGTTGAATAAGGGATAGAGGATTCTTATTCTGGCTCTCCCATAAAGGCAGCATTCTGTAGGAAGAAGATACATACCGGCATATAAGCCAAAGCCCCAGCGGGGCGGCACCATTCGTTCAACGAATGGTGCCGCCCCGCTGGGGCTTTGAACCGGTAAAGGGGGTAGGCCGATGATGGATAAGGAGTCCGCCGGGGCCCAAAGGGCAGGCAAGATCCTTCATCCAACTCCCTACAAATCTTTGGCCATGCGCACGTAGGGAATGGTGCCGCGGTAGAAGCGGTTGCCCTCGGGCTCCAGACCAAAGGCGCGGTAGAAGTTCTCGTTCACGGCGCGGGCGTCGCACCAGATGCGCTGGGCCCCTTTGGCGCGGGCCGTTTCCAGCACCTGGCGCAGCAGCTGGGAGCCGATGCCCTGGCCCTGGCAGTCGGGGCGGGTAGCAAACTTGCGGAACCGGGCCACGGTGCCATCAATAAACAGGGAAATAACGGAAACCAGCTTACCGTTGCGGAAGGCCCCGAAGTGATGGCCGTGCTCGTCCTGGTTTAGCTTCACGTAGTCAATGGATTCCTGGGGCCACAGCACTTCGTGACGAAGGGGGTAGGTATCGGCCGCCTGAATGGGGCGGATGGTAATCTCGGAGGTCATGAAAAGGTTACTCAACGGTGATGCTATAGGAAGAAACAAACTGCTGGCCCGGCTGCAGGCTCAGGATGCCTTCTTTATCGGCCAGCTCCGGGGAGCCGCTGGTGGAACTGGCAATGCCCTGCCAGGGCTCAATGCACACAAACGGGGCACCGGGGCCTTTGGTCCAGAGGCCGAGGTAGGGAAACCCATCGAAGCGGACGCGCACGGAGCGGCCCGAGCGGCGGCTGCGCAGGGTTACGTGGGTGAAATCGAAATGCTTAAGCACCAGGGCGTCCTGGGCAAAAAGCTCGTAGCTGAGGGGTAGCGCTTCCTGATTTTGCAGCAGGGGCTCGGTCTGGCCGGTCAGCAAACCGCCTTCCAGCAGGTAGCGCTCCGCCGTGGTAGGCTGGTCAAAAACAAACTCGTAGTCCTCAAAGGTTTCGCCTTCCTGCAAAGGGCAGCGGAAAGCCGGGTGGGCTCCAATGCTGAACAGCAGCTCGCCGGTGCCGGGGTTTTCTACTTCCCAACCAATAGTGAGGGTGGGTCCCGCCAACCGGTAGGTAATGCGCAGCAGGAAATCAAACGGAAATTTGATTTGGCTTTCCTCGGTAGCGCGCAGCTCGAAGGCCACGGCCGTGCCCGAGTGGCTGTGCAGGGTAAACTCCTGGTCGCGGGCGAAACCGTGCTGACTCAGGTTATACGTCTGGCCCTCATGCTGGTACTGGTCCTGGGGTAAGCGCCCGACGATGGGAAACAGCACCGGGGCGTGGCGACTCCAGTGGGCCGGATCGGCGGACCAGATATACTCCAGGTTACCGAGGTCTTTGCGGACGAAGCTGCTGAGCTCGGCCCCGTGGGAGTTTATCCCCACGCGGCACTGTTCATTTTCGAGGTAGTAAGTCATTCAACTATCAATTGCGGAGTACCAGAGAAAGCACGAGGTAGCCAAACGAAATTCGGCGCGAAAGGATCGTACTTACTTGGTGGGCTGCCCCTGGGGCGTGGTCAGGAGGCCACACAGGGAGGGGGTACGGCCCAGCAGCGCATCTACGTGAAAGCAGGCCGCTTCCAGCCGCTGCTCCGGGGTGCCGCTGATTTCCGCAAAGTTCGCAAACTGGTCGCGTAGTTCGCGTTGGTACAGCTCATAGAAATACTGCCGGTGGTTGGGGTGCTCGCGCAAAGGGTCGGGCTCCCAGGGCAAATCCACGTTCAGCAGCAGCACCAAGTGGTAGTGCTGCACTTCAATCTGGCGCCTGATCCACTCGGGGCAATGCCCGAACGCGTGCTCCGCCCATATTTTGATGACCAGCAGATCCGTATCGAGAAATACCAGAGGCTGGCCCATGCGGGCCGCTGACGCTACGGCCGCCTCTTCGGCCTCCAACTGCCCGCGGGCTATTGCTTCCAGGTCGGTCAGGGTGTAGTGTGGGCCGCGCTCCTTCAGGTACTGGCGGGCGTACTCGGGGGCCCAGGTGGTGTGGTAGTGCTGGGCCAGCAAACGGCTCAGGGTGGTTTTGCCCGTCGATTCGGGCCCGGTGAGGGCAACTCGCAGCATGACTCAGGCAGGTTGATACGCGGAAGAAAGGGCTTGCTGACGCCGGTACGTGCGGCGCCACTCTAGGAAGCCGTACAGAGCCAGGCCCAGGTACAGGGCGTACAGCGCGCTGGTGGGGTAGAGCTGCTTGTACCACAGAATGGGCACGTACATCACATCTACCACAATCCAGAGCCACCAGTTTTCCAGGCGCTTGCGCATGAGCAGGTACTGGGCCGCCAGGCTGATAGCCGTGGTGAGGCTGTCCCAGTGCGGGAGAGCCGCATCGGTGCGGGTTTGCAGATAATAGCCAAAGCCGACGGTGAAGGCGGCAATAAACAGCAGGCACCCCACCCACTCCCACGGCCGCACCCTCGACACGGGCAGCTCGGCCCGGTTTTGGCCGCCGTGCAGCCACTCATACCAGCCGTACACGCTCAGCAGAATAAAGGCGCCCTGCAGGCCACAGTCGGAGTAGAGCTTGGCCTGGTAGTACACCACCACAAAAAGCGCACAGCTGAGAATGGCCACCGGAAAATTCCAGAGCGACTCGCGGGCCGCCAGCCACACGCAGGCAAAGCCCGTCAGGACGGCTACCCACTCCAGGGGACTACCTCCGGCAGCGGCGGTCCAGAACTCGTAGAAGGATTGCAACACGGCAAGGCAACGGGAAAGGCGGAACTGCGGCCGCAGCGAGGGCCAAAGCTAACCAGCATTTAGGGTAATTTTGCGGGCCACCCTACTTTTTCTGCCGATTACCCTACCCGCGCATGTTACCCGAACTCACTCCCGAAGACCTGCACGCCCGTCTCCAGCACGGCGAGGATATCCAGTTGATTGATGTGCGCCAGCCGGAGGAATTTGCCTACTGCCGCATTGAGGGCAGCCAGCTGATTCCGCTGGGCGAGCTGGCCCGCCGGGCCGAGGAAATTGACCCCGACCGGCCGACAGTGCTTATCTGCCACCACGGGGTGCGCTCCATGCAGGCCCTAGCCTACCTCCAGCATCGGCATGAGCTCACCAACCTGCTGAACCTGCGCGGCGGCATTCATGCCTGGAGCCTGCGGGTTGACCCTTCGGTGGCGGTTTATTAAGGTTCTTAAGTCGGTTCCCGCAGAGGGCGCAGTGTTTTCGCGGAGGACGCAGAACAGCTCAGCGCCCTCTGTGAAAACACTGCGCCCTCTGCGGGCTACACTTGTCTGAACAACTATGCTTCTCCCCGACCTGCCGATAAAAGATGCCCTTCCGGAGCTGCTGGCTACCCTGGCCAGCCATAGCGTAGCCGTGTTGCAGGCCCCGCCCGGCGCGGGCAAAACCACCGTGGTACCTCTGGCTCTGCTGGAGGCTACGTGGCGCGAGGGGGGTAGGATTCTGGTGCTGGAACCGCGCCGCCTGGCCGCCCGCGCCGCCGCTACCCGCATGGCCCAGCTGCTAGGTGAGCCGGTGGGCCAAACCGTTGGGTACCGCATGCGCCTGGAAAGCAAGGTATCAGCCAAAACCCGCATTGAGGTAGTAACCGAGGTGATTCTGACCCGCCAATTGCAGGACGACCCGGCCCTGGAAGGCGTGGCGGCGGTGCTGTTCGATGAGTTTCATGAGCGCAGCCTACAGGCCGACTTGGGCCTGGCCCTGGCTATGGATGCGCAAAGCGTGCTGCGGCCCGATCTGCGAATTCTGGTGATGTCGGCCACGCTGGATGCCGACCGGCTGGGCGCCTGGCTGGGCGCGCCGGTGGTGCGCAGCCTGGGCCGCATGTTCCCGGTTGAAACCCACTACCTCAGCCCCCAGCGGGCTGCCACCGTTTCGCGCCGCCCCCACGAGAAGCTCCAGGACCTTACCCCCGCCATCATCCGCGAAGCCCTGCAGCACCACGCTACCGGCGACGTGCTGGTGTTCTTGCCCGGCCTGGCCGACCAGCGCCGGGTAGCAGACAAGCTGGCTTCTCTGCCCGAGCACATCGATATTCATGTGCTCCACGGCGAGCTGCCCGCCGAGCAGCAAGACGCCGCCCTGCGCCCCGCCCCGGCCGGCCGGCGCAAGGTGGTGCTGGCCACCAGCATTGCCGAAACCAGCCTGACCATTGAGGGCGTTACCATTGTGGTGGATGGAGGCTATGCCCGGGTGCCCCGCTTCGAGCCCCGCACCGGCCTGACCACCCTCGGCACCGAACCCGTGAGTCAGGCCGCCGCCGACCAGCGCCGGGGCCGCGCCGGTCGTCTGGGCCCCGGCACCTGCTACCGCCTCTGGACCGAAGCTGAATACCGGGAGCTGCCCCACCACCTCGCCCCCGAAATCCTGACCGCCGACCTTAGCCCCCTGGCTCTGGAACTGGCCCTCTGGGGCGCCCGCGACGCCTCGGCCCTGCGGTGGCTGGACGCGCCGCCCGCCCCCGCCCTGGCTCAGGCCCGCGACCTGCTGGTACGCCTCCAGGCCCTAGCCCCCGATGGCCTACCTACCTCACACGGCCGCGCCCTGGCCGGCCTTGGGCTGGCCCCACGCCTGGCTCATTTGGTGGTGCGCGGGCAGGAAACCGGCCACGGAGCTACCGCCTGCGCCCTGGCGGCCCTGCTCACGGAGCGCGATATTCTGCGCCCGGCCGATGGCTCGTTTGGCCCGCCCGATTTGCGCCTCCGCCTTGAAGCGCTGGCAACCGGCCGCGCCCCCCTGCCGGGACTGGTGCCCGATGCGGCCGCCGTGCGGCGCGTGCGGGAAGCAGCGGCGGTGCTGCGTAACCGGGCGGGGGCTAAAGGAGAAATTGAGCCCGATATGGCCGGGCTGCTGGCCGCCTTCGCCTACCCCGACCGACTGGCCCAACGCGAAACTCCCGAACGGGTAAGGCTGCTCAGCGGGCAGCGGGCTACCCTGCCGGGTGAGTTTTTCAGCCAGCAGGACCTATTTTTTGCAGTAGCTGCCCTGGATGGGGTAGCCGCCCAGCCCCGGGCCAGCCTGGCCGCACCCCTGAGCAAAGCCGAACTGGAGCAGTTTTTCGCGGAGCAGATAGAAACGCGCGACGAGGTGCGCTGGGATGAAGCTACCGGCCGCATAACGGCGCGCCGCCTGCGCCGCTTAGGCGCCCTGGTGCTGGCCGACGCCGCCCTGCCCAACCCCGACCCCGACGTGCTGATGGCGACCCTGCTGGAGGTTATCCGGGCCGGGGGGGTAGGGCGCCTACCCTGGAGTGAGGCCGCCACCCAGCTGCGGGAGCGGCTGGCCTTTCTGCATCACCTATTGCCTGATGCCTGGCCCGATGTATCGGATGCCGCTTTGCTGGATGGCCTGGAAGAATGGCTAGGGCCTTACCTAACGGGCGTAAAATCGTGGGCGGAATTGGGCCGGGTTGATTTTTCGGAGGCGTTGCTGAGCTTGCTGCCCGGCGGCTGGCCCCAGCGCCAGGAGCTGGAGCGGCTGGCCCCTTCCCATCTGGAGGTACCTACCGGCTCCCGCATCCAGCTTGATTACGCCGACCCCGCCGCTCCTATTCTGGCCGTGCGCCTGCAGGAAGTGTTTGGCCTGCTCGATACGCCCACCGTGGGTGGGGCGCGCGTGCCGCTTACCCTGCACCTGCTCTCCCCCGGCTACCGCCCCGCCCAAGTTACCCGCGACTTACGCAGCTTCTGGACCAGCAGCTACTTTGAAGTGCGCAAGGAGCTGCGCGGCCGCTACCCCAAGCACTACTGGCCCGAGAACCCACTGGAAGCCCAGGCCATCCGGGGCACGAAAAAGCAGAATGGGTTGTAGCAAATCGGGTCGGATTTCCGGTTCATCTCTTATTCCTTTCCATTCACCGACAACTACTTAAAACATAACATAAACCAGTAGGCTACACTGGTAACAATTCAGTAACATTACTCTATGCAGACAGCTACCCTCCTGACGCGGGGCCTGCTGCTGCCGAGCCTGTTGCTGCTGTTGTTGCACCCGGGCGCGGCCCAGCAGCTTCGTCCCGGCACCTCACCGCCCCCTACCCGCCCCGGCACCCGCAACGCGTGGCTGCTGTTTTTCAGCGACTCGCGCCTGAGCCGACGCTGGGGCCTGCACGCTGAGGCCCAGCTGATCCGGGCCCGCACCTCGGAGCTGGATGGGCAGAACGTGGTGCGCCTGGGAGTAAACTACCACGCGGCCCCGGCGCTGGTGCTGTCGGGAGGGTATGCCCACTCCCGCTCCTATCTGGAGGCCGGCCTGACTTCTCCCATCAGCGCCCCCGAGCACCGCCTCTACCAGCAGGTGCAGCTGCAGGACAACAAGAGCCGGGTGAAGTTTCAGCACCGCTACCGGCTGGAGCAACGCTGGGTGCAACTCATGCCCGCTCACTCCTACACTTATCTGAACCGCATGCGCTATCAGCTGCGGCTGGCCTTGCCCCTGATGGGCCGGGAGTTGGCTCCCGGCGTGCCATTTGCGGTGGCTTCGGATGAACTGTTTCTCGGCTTCGGCCGCCACGAAACCAACAGCTTTATCAAGCAGAACCGGGCTTACGCGGGCCTGGGCTACCAGATCAGCAAGGCGGCCTCGGTGGAGGTCGGCTACCTGAACCAGCTGGTGCAGCTGCGCCAGGAAAACCGGTACGAGGTCAGCGAGAACGTGCAGCTCAGCCTGTCCTTTCACCCCGATTTCCGGCGGGCCGCGCCTCAGGCCCCCTCCCCCGCCCTGGACTAGCTAGCGTGCTACCGGCATAAAGCAGGGCCAGAATATCATAGCGGCAATACAACGCAAAAGCCCCGCGGCAAGCTGCCGCGGGGCTTTTGTGCTACAGAGCCAAAACTTACTCGCCGGCCGGATAATCAGCTGAGTCACCGAGGTCGGCTACCTGCTCCAGCTCTTTCACCAGGTTGGTAAACTTCTCGCGGGCACCTTTCACGGCGGCTTTGCCCAGGGGCAGGTGCAGGGGCGGGTTTTCCTGGCGCACCAAATCGTACATGATTTTGGCGGCACGCTGCGGGTCGCCGGGCTGGCGGCCGCTGTAGCTCTGAATGCCTTTCAGGTTCTCGCCCACGGTAGCGCGGTAGTCCTCAATGGCCGTATCCACGAAGGAAGCGGAGCGGCCGGCCCAATCGGTGCGGAAGCCACTGGGCTCGATGTTGGTAACCTTGATACCGAGCGGCCCTACCTGCTGGGCCAGGCTTTCGCCCAGGGCTTCGAGGGCAAACTTGCTGGCATTGTACACCCCTACCCCCGGAAACGTCTTGAGCCCTCCGATGCTGGTGATGTTGAGGATGTGGCCACTTTTCCGCTCGCGCAGGTGGGGCAGCACTGCCCGCAGCACCCGCAACGGCCCGAACACGTTCACATCAAACTGGCGCTGCACTTCGGCCTCATCAATTTCCTCGATGCTGCCCAGGGAGCCATAGCCGGCGTTGTTTACAATAACATCGAGCTGACCAAAATGCGCAATGGCGGCCTGCACGGCGGCTTTCACCTGCTGCTCGTCCACCACGTCGCACACAAAGCCGTGGCCTTCGCCGCTTGCCTTCTGCGTGAATTCATCGGCCTGCTCCTGCTTGCGAAACGTGGCCGCTACTTTGTCGCCTTGGCGGAGGCAGTATTCGGCCAGCTCTTTGCCAAATCCGGTGCTGACGCCGGTAATAAACCAGGTTTTCGTGGTTGCCATACAATGAGGGGAATAAGAAGTGATGCCTGCCCGGGGCAGGCGCTTGGGAGGTTTAACCCGGAAAGAGGGGTAGGGGTTTTCGACGGTCCGGCTGGCCAGGGTTCAGGCATGAAACGGGGGTAGCAAACCTGGCCTCCGCGAAGAAATTAACAGAACGGCAATAGGAAATAAGGGGGGTAAAACCGGAAACCCGATTATTCGCCGTAATTTTACCCGGCAATAAGCGGAACCTAACCTACTTGTTGCTATGGCCGACTACGCTGCCAAAATTGCCTTCGAGGCGCTTACCTACGACGACGTCCTGCTACTGCCCGGTTACTCGGAAGTACTGCCCCGCGACGCCGACCCCAGCTCCCAGCTCACCCGCAACATCCGGCTTAAGCTCCCCTTCGTTTCGGCGGCTATGGATACCGTAACCGAAGCCGAAATGGCCATTGCCATGGCCCAGGAAGGCGGCATCGGCATTATTCACAAGAACATGAGCATCCGGGCCCAGGCCGAACTGGTGCGCCGCGTGAAACGCTCGGAAAGCGGGATGATTCTGGACCCGTTTACCCTGGAGGAAACCGCTACCCTCGCCGATGCTAAAAAGCTGATGCGCAGCAACAACATCGGCGGTATTCCGATTGTGGACGGCGACCGGCGCCTCAAGGGCATCCTGACCAACCGCGACCTGCGCTTCGAGAAGGACATGACCCGCTCCGTAGCCGACGTCATGACCCGCGACAACCTGGTAACGGCCAACGCCGGCACCGACCAGGCCCTGGCCGAAGACATCCTGCAGGACTCGAAAGTTGAAAAGCTGCCGGTGGTGGATACTGAAGGCCGCCTGGTAGGCCTTATCACCTACAAAGACATCCGGAAGCGCCGCCGCACCCCCAACGCCTGCAAAGACGAGTTCGGCCGCCTGCGCGTGGGGGCCGCCGTAGGCGTCACGGCCGACCTGATAGACCGCATTGCCGCCCTGGTAGAAGCCGGGGTGGACGTAGTAAGCGTAGATACGGCCCACGGCCATAGCAAAGGTGTGCTGGACGCCGTGCGCAGCATCAAGCAGCAATTTCCGAAGCTGGAGGTTATTGCCGGCAACGTAGCCACCGCCGAGGGCGCCCGCGCCTTGGCCGATGCTGGCGCCGACGCCGTGAAAGTAGGTGTGGGCCCCGGCTCTATCTGCACTACCCGCATTATTGCCGGTATTGGCGTACCCCAGCTTTCGGCTGTGCTGGAAGCTGCTCGCGGCCTGGAAGGAACCGGCGTACCCCTCATTGCCGATGGGGGCATTAAATACTCCGGCGACGTAGTCAAGGCCCTGGCGGCCGGCGCCGGCACCATCATGATTGGCTCCTTGCTGGCTGGCACCGAGGAAGCCCCCGGCGAGGTAACTCTGTTCGAGGGCCGCAAATATAAAAGCTACCGGGGCATGGGTTCGGTGGAGGCCATGGAAGAAGGCTCCAAGGACCGGTACTTCCAGGATGCTGAAGACGATGTGAAGAAACTGGTGCCCGAGGGCATTGTGGGCCGGGTGCCTTACAAGGGTCTGGCGGCCGAGGTTCTTTACCAGCTGGCCGGCGGTCTGCGGGCCGGCATGGGCTACTGCGGGGCTGCTACCATCGAGGCGCTGCAATCGGCCCGTTTCGTGCGCATCACCGGGGCCGGCCTGCGCGAGTCGCACCCCCACGACGTGCAGATTACCCGCGAAGCTCCGAACTACAGCAGCCGCTAAGGCAGCCCGCTTCGGCCCACAGGCTCCGCTCCAAAAGCCGACGACCCTTCCGGTCGTCGGCTTTTTTTTCGTTCTTACGTACACAGGCGTCCTGCGGTAAATACCGAAGTCAGGCACACTTTTCCGGTCTGCCCCGTATCTTGCCCATTCGTTTGCCCTACTCCCGGCCCCTGCTTACCTAGTACCCGCACTTGCATGTTATTTGCCCGGAAGCGAAACACCCTTCTGCTACCCTTATCTGTTCTGAGCTGGCTGGGGCTATTGGCTTGCACGCTACTATACGCACATCCGGACCTGCTGGGGCCCCGGGTTGAGTTGCCGGGCTGGCTGCTACTGCTCATGCAGGCGCTGTTCACGGCCTCCGTCTTTATTCAGGAAAGCATTTCCCCCGACCGGCTGCGGGGCCTCGATTTCGTGGGGCTGTTGCGCCGCTTGGTACTAGGCCCTGGCTTGGTGGCTACGGTGTTTGTGGGGCTGCACCTGCTGCTGCAGCTGGTGGTAGGCAGTCCGCCCGCCGGCTCAGTCTTTCACACGGTGCTGCACACCCTGAACACCGGCCTGTTTGTGATACTACTGGCGCGCACCAACTATGCGTGGCGCTCCCTGGTGCTGTTCCGCTCCTCTGATCAGCTACGGCGGCTGTGGTTTTGCTTTGAGGCCCTGCTGGGCGCCACCCTGCTGTTCCGTTTGTTTACCTGGACGCCGCCCTACGGCCTGGGCTCGGCCCTGTTGGGCGTGATGGCGGTCTTTGGTGCCTACATCAGCAGCCACCAGAAATGGGTAGCCTACCTTAGCCGCCGGCAGAAGCTGGAAGCGGTGCTGTTGCAGCTGGCTGTTCTCCTGACCATGGGGGCGTTTGTCTTTTACTTCCTGCGCACTCCGCACTACCCCAGGCTGCTGGCCCTAGCCACTCAGCATACTTTCCTGACACTGAACGCCTTCTTTGCCGGATTCTATGCCCTAATGGGGTTGCTGGTAACCTTTTTCAACATGCCCACGGGTAGGGTATTCGAGCAGAAGCGGGAGGAAATTCTTAATCTGCAGCGCCTGACCCAGCTTATCCAGCGCGGCCAGACCCCGCAGGAAGTGTACCAGGTGTTCTTCGACTCAGCGGTGCAGACAGTGAATGCTGATGCCGCTTGGCTTTCGGTGGAAACCACCTCCGACGAGGAATACTCCGGCCAGTACTATCACATTCTGCCTGAGCAGGCGCAGGCCATCTGCCACCTGCTGGCCGATTACAACCTGGGTCATATTGAATACCTCAACAATGACCTGCTTAATAGCAGCGGCTTCCGGGGCCTGGGCCTGCCCTTCGGCTCCCTGATTGTAATGCCGCTGCGCTCTAACAAGCGCCAGTACGGGGCCCTGTACATGCTCAAAGAGCCCAGCCAGAGCTTTGACCGGGAAAACCTAAGCATCCTGCAAACCTTCGCCAGCCAAACGGTACTCAGCATCGAAAACCTGCAGCTGGTTCAGGCCTCCCTGGATACCCAGCGGGTGCAGGACGAGCTCAAGATTGCCTCGGCGGTGCAGGACAGCCTGATTCCGAAAAATCTGCCTATCGACAACTGGTTTGAAATCAGCTCCCACGCCCTGGCGGCCACGGAAGTAGGTGGCGACTTCTACGATTTCCTGCACCTGCCGGGCCGCCGCCTGGCCGTGCTCATCGGCGACGTGTCGGGTAAGGGCGTGACAGCCGCCTTCCACGTGGCCCAGATGAAAGGCATCTTTCATGCCCTGATGCAGGAGAACCCCCTGGCCCGTAACGAGCGGGAAAAGTTTCCGGTGCCCAGCAAGTTTATGGCTCAGGCCAACAATGCCCTGGCCCGCTGCCTGGAGAAAGCAGCCTTCATCACCGCCTCCCTCTACATCATTGACTATGAGCATGGGGGCTTTGTATTTGCGCGCGCCGGGCACTGCCACACCTTATACTATCACTCCATTAAAGAGGAAGTATCCTACTTCCATACGGCGGGCCTGGGCCTGGGCATTATCCGGAACGATGGCTACGAAAAGCACATCAAAAACCAGTTCTACGACTATAACCCCGGCGACGTAATGGTGATTTACACCGACGGGATTATAGAGGCCCGTGGCGCCGATCAGGAAGAGTACGGCGAAGAACGCCTTAAGCAGATGCTGGAGCGCACCTACTACCTGGACGCCGACGAAATAAAGGAGCAGATTCTGGCCGACTTAAACGAGTTCAGCCGAGGCCAGCCCATGCACGACGACCAGACCCTGCTGGTCATAAAATTCAAAGCGTCCCAACCCGAACCCAGCCTTTAACGTAGCACGGAGGTATGAAAATAACTCAACAATCAACCGAAAATACTCTCACCCTGAGCCTGGACGGAGAACTGGACGCCAGCTCATCGGTAGTGCTTGATACGGAGCTGAGTAAGCCGGAAATCCTGCACAATCATAAAGTACTGGTTAACTGCCAGAAGCTCAACTATATTTCCTCCGCCGGGCTGGGCGTTTTCATCTCGCACCTGCAACGTTTTCAGGACGCGGGCGTGAAGCTGGTATTTTTCAACATGCAGGAGAAAGTCCACAACGTATTTGAGATTTTGGGCCTCGACTCGCTGATGACCATTGTGCCATCGGAGGCCGAAGCCACTGCTATTTAGTCGCTCCAGGGAGCAACCGCGGGGAATGGAACACGCAATCCGAATCAGCTGCACACGCCGCAACCTTAAGGTGGTGCGCGACTTCGTGAGCGACTTTTTACTACGCTACCACCTCACCGACCTGCTGGTAAATCAAATTGTATTGGCCGTAGATGAGGTAGTAGCCAACCTGATTATTCATGGCAACGGCGAAGACGAATCCCAGTTTCTGGATGTGCGTGCCCGGGTTCTGAATCAGGAGTTTGGCATCGAAATCGAGGATACAAATTTAACCTCCTACTCGCCGACCAGCTACCACGAGCCTGATTTACAGGAGTATGTGCGCATTGGCAAGAAGGGCGGGGTAGGCATGATGCTGGTCAACCGGATTATGGACCGGGTGGAGTTTACCACCAACGGGGGCCATAACCTGTGCCGGCTGTACAAGAAAATAGGCTGAGGGCTCGTTGGCACCTGGCAACCAGAAAAGCACTCCGCAATGGAGTGCTTTTTTTATAACTGTGGTTGAGCCTGCCGGGAGCTGAAGCCTACGCCCGGCTCCCCGAAAAAATCCGTAAAATTGCAACAGTAGCCCTCCGTGCCCGGGCCCGTTTCCGGCCGGAATACCCGCTTTGCCGATTCCTTATCCTCTGTATGCATAAACGCATTCTGCTTGCCAGCACCGCCGCGGCCGCTTTCCTGGCCGGGTGCCAGGCCTCTAAACCAACTACCAAGGCCCAGTCGCCTACCCTGGAAACGCTGGGCACCACGGAAGTTCCTGCCTCAGAATTTGCCTACGTGTACCGCAAAAACAACAGCTCGGCTCCGGAATACGGCACTCGGGCCAGTGTGCAGGAATACCTCGACCTCTATACCAACTTCAAGTTGAAAGTGCTGGAGGCCGAGCAACGCGGCCTCGATACTACTCAGGCATTTCGGCGGGAGCTGGAGGGCTATAAGCAGCAGCTGGCCCAGCCCTACCTCACGGAGAAAAGCGTAACCGACAAGCTGGTGCACGAGGCTTACGACCGTCTGAGCAAAGAAGTAAGCGCGGCCCACATTCTGGTGCGCTTGCAGCCCGACGCCGCGCCCAAAGACACGCTGGCCGCCTACCAGAAAATTATGGCCCTGCGCCAGCGCGTGACCAGCGGCGAAGACTTTAGCCGGGTAGCCCGCGACTTGTCCGAGGACCCCTCGGCCCGTGAAAACGGCGGCAAGCTGGGCTACTTCACGGCCATGCAGATGGTGTATCCGTTTGAGTCGGTAGCCTACGCTACGCCCGCGGGCCAGGTATCACAGCCGGTGCGTACGCGCTTCGGCTACCACATCATTAAGGTCAATGACGTGCGCCCGGCGCAGGGTGAAATCAAGGTAGCTCACCTCATGATTCGGGCTACGCCCGGCATGCCCGCCGCCGACTCGGCTACGGCCCGTAAGAAGGTAGATGAGCTCTACAACCGCCTGGCCCGCCGCGGCGAGAGCTGGGAGAAACTGGTGGCTCAGTTTTCGGAAGATGCCGGCTCGGCGGCTAACGGCGGCGAGCTGCCGCCCTTCGGCACCGGCCGTATGATTCCTTCGTTCGAGGAAGTAGCCTTTAAGCTGCAGAAGCCCGGCGAGATTTCGCAACCTGTCCAGACGCCCTACGGCTGGCACATCATTAAGCTGCTGGAAAAGCAGCCCGTGCCTTCCTTCGAGGCCATGGAGCCGACCCTCAAAAGCAAGGTCGCCAAGGACTCCCGCTCGGAGCTGAACCGCGCCGCCTTCCTCAAGCGCGTGCGCACCGAAAACAACTTCACCGAAAACCAGGCCGGCAAAGAATACGCCTTTTCCAAGGCTGATACGGCCCTGGTAGGCGGCCGCTTTGCTTACACCGCTCCGGCTGCGGCTACCCCCGCCAAAGGCAAAAAGGCTACCGGTGATGCTCAGACCCTGTTTACCATTGGTGGCAAGCCCTACCTGGTGTCCGAGTTCCTGACGTTTGCCCAGCAAAACCAGAAGCCCCGCCCCGGCGCCGATGCCCGCTTTGCCATGCAGCAGCTCTACGACCAGTACGTGGACCAGAGCCTGACCGAGTACGAAAAGGCCAATCTGGAAACCAAGTACGAGGACTACCGCATGCTGGTGAAAGAGTACCGCGACGGAATTCTGCTGTTCCAGCTCATGGATGAAAAAGTGTGGAGCAAGGCCATTGAGGACACGGTAGGGCTCCGGCAGTTTTTCCAGCAAAACCAGGCCAAGTATCAGTGGGAGCCCCGGGTACAGGCCACCGTTATCAGCGCGGCTACCCCCGAGCTGCTGGCCCAGGCGCAGCAACTGCAAAAATCGGGGCGCTATCCCCTGCGGAGCGGCGTACCGGGCCCGGTAGCTTTCCGAACCAACTCCGCCGAGCTGCCGGCTACCGTGCCCGCCCTCGATGAGCTGGCCGCCCGTATCAGCGTGGATGCATCCCTGACGCTGCGGGTAATTGGCCGCGTAAAGCGGGGCGAGTCGGCAGCACTGGCCCGCCGCCGTGCCGAGCGCGCCGTGGCCTACATTGGCAGCAAAGGTATAGCCGCCGGCACCATCCGCGCCGTGGCCGATACCAAGCCCAGCGCCGCCCAGGTCGCCTTCGAGCTGACTACCACCAATTCCGCTGCGCTGGAAGAATCATTGAACATCCAGAACCCACTAGCCGTGCAGGTACAGCAGCGCACCTTTCAGAAAGGTGAAAACAAGGCCCTGGATCAGTTCCTGACCCGCGGCCCCGGCTCCTACACCACCCAGCAGGACGGCCGCTACTACCTCGTACAGATTGAAGGTCAGCTCCCGGCCGGCCCCAAATCCCTGAACGAGGCCCGCGGCCAGGCTACCTCCGACTATCAGAACTATCTGGAAAAGGAGTGGCTCAGCCAGCTGCGCGCCAAGTATCCCGTCAAGGTTAACCAAGCCGAAGTGGATAAGCTGGTAACCAAATAAACCCGGAGCCCGCCATTTGTCAGGCGCGGAAGTCGGGAGCCTGCATAGCGGTAACCGCCATGCAGGCTCCCGACTTCCGCGCCTGACTTGTTTTAGGGTAGTGCAACTCTCCGCCCCGAAAGTAGCTCTACAGGGCAGAAGCGGCATTATGCGGTATAACTCGCTGTTTTTGCCGGAGAAAGGATTTATGATGAAATTTACGGGCGGCTTTTGGCGTTTTGCCTGCTGTCTGGCCGGGGTAGTGTTCGTATAGCACCCCGGCATTACGGAACTACTCCATGATTCAATTTTTGCAAGTATCGGCCCGCCAAGTGCTGCTCAGTGCGGCCTTGGTGGCTGTTTCGGCTACGGCCAGCTTTGCCCAGCTCGGCATTGGCCGGCCGGTAGGGCAACGCATCGTTGATGGCATCATCGCCAAAGTCGATAACCAGATTGTGCTGCGCTCCGACCTGGATGCCATTTATGCCCAGGAAGAAGCCCGTGCCGAGGGCAAACCGCTGCCCCCGGATACCAAGTGCCGCATTCTGCAGAGCCTGGCCCTGAACAAATTACTTCTGGCCAAAGCCGAAACCGACTCTGTAGTGGTGGAGGACAACCAGGTGAAGGGCGAGCTGGACCGGCGTATGGCCTACTTCGTGCAGCAAATCGGCTCGGAGAAAAAGCTGGAAGAATACTACAACAAGCCCCTCAAACAGCTAAAGGAAGAGCTGCGGATACAGGTAAAAGAGCAGTTGGTACAGCAGAAAATGCAGGACCAGATTGCCGGTAAAGTGTCCGTGACCCCGCGGGAGGTGCGCCAGTTTTTCTCGCGCATGCCCAAGGACAGCCTGCCTTACTACTCTACGGAGGTGGAGGTAGGCCAGATTGTAATGCTTGCCAAAACCAACTCTAAAGCCAAGCAGGAAGCCCAGGCCAAACTGAATGAGCTGCGGGCCCGCATTGTGGCCGGCGAAGACTTCGCGACCCTGGCCAAGCAGTTCTCGCAGGACCCTGGCTCGGCGGCGGAAGGTGGCTACCTCGGCTTCTTCAAGCGCCGCGAGCTGGTGCCCGAGTACGAAGCCGCCGCGCTGCGCCTGGAGCCCGGTGGGCTTTCGCCCATTGTGGAGTCGCAGTTCGGCTTTCACCTGATTCAGTTGATTGAGCGCAAAGGTGATTCTTACAGCACCCGCCACATTCTGCTCAAGCCCGAAACCGGTACTGCCGATACCAACGAGGCCGCTCAGCAGCTCTCCAAGCTGCGCCGCCAGATTATGGCCGACTCGCTCACTTTCGCTAAAGCCGCCAAGGATAAGTCGGATGATAAGCTGACCGGTGGCAATGGCGGCATGCTGCAGAACCGCCGCGACGGCAGCACCTACCTGCCCCTCGACCAGCTCGACCCGGCTGTGTTCTTCACCATTGACACCATGAAGGTAGGTAGCATCACGCCTCCCCTGCCCTACCGCACCGACGATGGCAAGGACGCCGTCCGGATTCTGTGGCTGAAGTCGAACACACCGCCTCACCAGGCCAACCTCACCGACGACTACCAGAAGATTGCTGCCGCTGCCCTCAACGAGAAGAAAAACAAAGCCCTCGACGCCTGGTTTGCCCAGAACCGGGGCACGGTGTACCTGGAGGTGGACCCGGAGTATGCCGGCTGCCAGCTGCTGAACGCCACCTTATAACCCAGAAGCCCTGAGCGGGAGAAGCAGGATGTTGGCCCGGCCGCTGCGCCGCAACATTGTCTTGCTTCTCCCGTCTCTGTACTGGTATTTATCCTTCTGTTTGCTTTCTATGACCTTTGCCTCCGATAAAGAAGCCGCCGACGCGCTGGCCCGTTCCTACCAGAAGCTGCGCCAGGAAATCGGCAAGGTGATTATCGGGCAGGAAGAAGTGGTGGAGCTAGTCCTGACGGCCGTTTTTTCCCAGGGCCACTGCCTATTGGTGGGCGTACCCGGCCTGGCCAAGACCCTGCTCATCCAAACCATTGCCGACTCGCTGGACCTTTCCTTTAACCGCGTCCAGTTCACCCCCGACCTGATGCCCTCGGACATCGTAGGCTCGGAAACGCTTAACCAGCAGCGCGACTTTCACTTCGTACCGGGGCCCATCTTCGCCAACATCGTACTTGCCGACGAAATCAACCGCACTCCGCCCAAAACCCAGGCTGCCTTGCTGGAAAGCATGCAGGAATACGCCGTAACGGTGGCGGGCAAGCGCTACCCTCTGCAGCGTCCTTTCTTTGTACTAGCTACTCAGAACCCCATTGAGCAGGAAGGTACCTACCCCCTACCCGAGGCTCAGCTTGACCGCTTCATGTTCAACATTGAGCTGGGCTACCCTAGCTACGAGGCTGAACTGCAGATTGTAAAGAACACCACTTCCGATACCAAGGCCACGGTTAGCAAGGTGCTGCACGCCGCCGAAATTCAGGCCTATCAGCAGCTGGTGCGGCGGGTACCGGTAGCCGACAACGTGGTGGAGTATGCCGTAAGCCTCGTGCACAAAACCCGGCCGAATACCGGCCGGGCAGCGGCCCGCGCTACGCAGCTGTTAGAATGGGGCGCGGGCCCACGGGCTTCGCAGCACCTTATTGTGGGTGCCAAGTGCCACGCCCTGCTGCACGGCAAGTACTCGCCTGATATCGAGGACGTGAAAGCCGTAGCCCTCCCGATTCTGCGGCACCGCTTGGTGCGCAACTTCAAGGCTGAGGCCGAGGGCATCTCCATTGACCAGATTGTAAAAGAACTTCTTTAACGGTGCTGAAATACAGGAAAGCGTAGCCTATTGGTGCCGTCGCTCCTAGAGTTCAACACCCACACCTTAACACTCAACTTTTCAATAGTGGAAGCAGCCGGTTACTACCAGCAATTTGAGCGCAACCTCGACATTATTCTGAGCGGCCTGGAAGCAGGCCTCAACATCCAGCCTACTGCTTTGGGCATTTCTTTGCCCCTGGAAGTATATGTGCTGAGCGAGGTACTGAACCAGGCCGGCGGACAGTTCCGGCTGACTACAGACGATGTGCTGGGCCGTTTGCGCGAGTTCTACGCGCAATTCCGCCAGAATGAAGCCAGCACGGAGGCGCTCATGCAGCAGATTCTATCTGACAAAAAATCGGTAATGCGCACGCCGGAAGGCCGTGTCCTCACTAAAGAAATGCTGATTCGCCGGCTGGAGTACTTCAACGAGGCAGCCCGCCAGGTGAACGTAATGCGCAATCAGCACGCCCTGGGCAGCCCGCCCCAATCCCGCTCTGGCGTAGGCGCCGCCCTGCAGAAATAAATCACGGATTTAGCCGGATTCATCGGATTGCACACATTGCGGGTGTGTGCTTAACCTGCTACCCCACATAAATTCGTGAAGCCTGTAAAACAAAGAAGCCGCTCCTATTTGGAGCGGCTTCTTTGTTTCTGCCTTTTATATCATAGGCTAACACGGATGGCCAATTAACCTCGCGAACAACAATTCGTGCAATCCGATGAATCCGTGATTAGGACATGGAGGCCAGGGCTTCCCTGCGCACTTTAGTGTTGCCTTCTTTGGAGTGCTTCAGGTTCAGCTCGCCAGTAGGCTCCTGCTTGAGGTGGCTGGGCACTTCGTCGCCGTGGGGGCCCTTGGAGATGGTCACGCCGCCGTCCACGTAGTAGGTAGCGCCGGTTACGTAGCTGGCCTCATCCGAAGCCAGGAACAGGTACACATTGGCCACTTCCTCGGGAGTGCCGCGCCGACCCAGCGGTACGCCCTGCACCGTCAGCTTTTCCATCTTGGCGTTCATGGGGCCGGTTTCTTTATGGGTCCAGGCCGTGTCAATGGGGCCGGGACCCACAATGTTGGAGCGCACGCCAAACTTCGCTTGCTCCACGGCTACCCCACGCTGGAAGGCATGCACGAAGCCCTTGGTCCCACCATACGGCGTGTTCTGCGGTTCGCCCATGTGCCCAGCTTCTGACCCGGCTGATACAATATTGCCCTTGCTTTTCTGCAGATGCGGAATGGCCGCCCGCGTCATCATGAAGTTCGAGTAGATGTTGTTCTTGATCATATACTCGAAGGCCTCCGTGGGGTACTTGTCGATGGTGGAGACGGTAGGGAATGCGCCGGCGTTGTTGATCAGGATATCGAGCTTGCCGAACTCCTCCACGGCGGCTTTTACGCAGGCTTTGGCGGTTTCTTCGCGGGAAATGTCGCCGAGGTAGCCGATGGCCCGGCCGCCTTCGGCCAGAATTTCATCTACTACCTCCCGCACTGGGTCACTATCGAGGCCCACGACCACTACGGCCGCGCCTTCACGGGCAAATTTCTTGCTGATGGCTTCACCGATGCCGGCACCGCCGCCGGTTACAATGGCTACTTTATTGATGAGTCTGCCTGACATGAGGAAAGAAGAGAATAACGTTGAACAGATAAAAGCAGGTACCTGCACCGCCGTGAGACGCATTGGCTCACAACCGGGTAGGCTGTGCTTTTGAACGACAGACAAACCGCCGGGTTTTCGGCCGGAGCCGCTCAGCCCTCTTTTCGGCCGTTACAGGAGCATCTGCCGTATTCTGTGTGGCTGTATTCTCCAAATCATGTACGCTGCTCCGCCCCTGCCTACCCCTTCCAGCGCGCCCATCCAGTCGGCACGGCTTACTCTGCGGCCGTACCTGCCCTCCGATGCGCCTGACTTCTTTCAGCTGATTGACAACAACCGCACGCGCCTGCGCCCATCCTTTCCATCCCGGGAGGCCGCAGTGCAACAGCCCACGGATGTGGCTCAGGTATTGGCGCAGTTCCGGCAGGACTGGGCCTCGGGCCGCCTGTACGTGCTGGGTATCTGGAACACGGCCACGGGCCACTACCTCGGCGACATTAGCCTGAAGCCTAACTGGGCGGCACCTGTTACGCTGGAAATTGGCTACTACCTGGCCGAAACCGCCGAAGGGCAGGGCTACGCCCGGGAGGCGCTGGGTGCGGTGGTCGGGTTTGGCTTCGACACGCTAAACGCCTCCCGCCTATTGGTTCGGTGCCGCGCCAATAACCCCCGCAGCTGCGCCGTAGCCGAAGCAGCAGGCTTCCGGCCTCTGCCGGCTCGGCCCCGGCTCTGGCCGCTGCGCTCCTTCGCGGGGTCCGGACAGACTATTCTGCACTACATCCGCCGGCGGGAATAAGCTGTTCCCCACGGCCTGCTGGTTGGCTCTATCAAGCCTACGCTAATCGGCGTTCTTCAGCTTGGTCAGTAAGAAGCTCTGATTGAAATTCAGATAAAGAGCGAAAGAGAAGTCAAACAACCCGTTGTTCAGATCATACAAGGGCTCAAATCGGGTAGTCAGAATAATTTTGCCCGGCAGCTGGTAGTCGCGTAGCACCCGCAGAATCAGGAGCTGGCGCTGGCGTTCCGTGTAGCTAGGGTCGGCGGTGGACACTGACACGGACTGGTACAGCCGACCACCCAGGGGCGAGATATGGCGGCTGCCCTGCCAATAGGCTACCTGCACATCGGATAGGCGCGTATCCAGGCCGGCATTCAGATAGAGCCCAGTGCCTCGCTTGTAAGGCAGCTGATAAGTAAAGGAATAGTCGTGAAAGTAGGTGCCGTAGCCATCAAAGTGAACTGCCTGTATCCACTTACCAGGCAACACCCGGCGCAGCCGAAGTCCGGTAGCAACATTAAACAAGGTCTGCAGGGGCTTATCAATGGTATCGAGCTGCCCGCCGTTGTGGGTGGCCGTAAACTGGAAGGGCAGCTTCAGCAGCCACTTCGAGGAGTCGCCCAGCAGCGTATGCTCCATGCTTAGGCCGCCCGCTACCTCCTCCTGAAAGTTACTGAACCGGTACTGCTGCCGCTGCCAGTTCACCCAGGCATCCAGGGTAGTGCGCGGGGTGTGCAGCTGGTACTGCACGCCTTCTTCCAACCGATTGGTAATCACGCGCTCAAAGTCGAACAGCGGCTCAATGTAGCCGTGGTGCAGGTGCCCCTCAATGTTGCCGAACAGCAGTTGGTGCGGCCCGTTCTGGTATTTCACGGTAAACAGGGGCCGTACCTGCCGCAGCCGGGGCGTGCCGTAGTCCTTCCATAGAAACACGCCGGCCTCCACGCGAATGTTAGCCGAGGGGAAATACACCAGCCGGGGGGCCAACTGCGCTCCGAAGTAAGTCAGGCCCGGATCAATCTTGTTGAAGTACTCGTTGTCCTTATTAAATAAAAAGCCCTGAACGTCCAGCCTCAGCTCGTGCTCGTAGGCGGGCCCCACCGGCAAACGATGTAAAAAGGCTCGATTGTTCAGCTGCCCAAACCCTACCCCCGTACTACCCAGCCAACCTACCAACGTCAGTATCAGAGAGGTATAAAAGAGTCGGTTTCCCAAAAATTTTAGCACAGGAAAAACTTACTAAACTCAACGAATTTTTTTAGCATTGTGGGCACAAAATATAGCCCAGGTGCGTTACTACTAGCCGACCCGAAAAGGGCCCGGCAATGTAGTTCTGGCTGGCTTCGAGCCCCATTGTGCGGCCAAGCGAAAAGGCCTACATTCACCAAACCTAAGCATTTCCAAACAACCCCTCCTCTATAATGGCTGCAACTACTGACAAGGCCGTCAACGCCAACGCCGAGAAAATGAAAGCCCTCCAGCTCACGCTGGACAAGCTGGACAAAAACTACGGCAAAGGCACCGTAATGAAGCTCAGCGACAACAAGGTGATGGACGTAGAAGTCATCAGCACCGGTTCGCTGGGCCTGGATATTGCCCTGGGTGTGGGCGGTTTGCCCAAAGGCCGTGTGGTTGAAATCTACGGCCCGGAATCGTCGGGTAAGACGACGCTGACCATGCACGCTATTGCCGAAGCGCAGAAGAAAGGTGGTATTGCGGCCTTCATCGACGCCGAACACGCCTTCGACCCGCTGTATGCCAAAAAGCTGGGCATCGACACCGAAAACCTGCTCATCGCTCAGCCTGACAATGGTGAGCAAGCCCTGGAAATTGCCGATCAGCTGATTTCCTCCGGTGCCATCGACATTATCGTTATTGACTCTGTGGCCGCGCTGGTGCCGAAAGGCGAGCTGGAAGGCGACATGGGTGACTCTAAAGTAGGTCTGCACGCTCGTCTGATGTCGCAGGCCCTGCGCAAGCTCACGGGTACCATCAACAAGACCAACTGCCTGTGCATTTTCATCAACCAGCTGCGTGAGAAAATCGGGGTAATGTTCGGCTCGCCCGAAACTACTACCGGTGGTAACGCCCTGAAGTTCTATGCCTCGGTTCGCCTCGACATCCGTCGTATTGGTCAGATCAAGGAAGACAAGGACAACGTAACCGGTAACCGCACCAAGGTGAAGGTGGTGAAGAACAAAGTAGCGCCTCCCTTCAAGGTGATTGAGTTCGACATCATTTACAACGAAGGTATTTCCAAAGTAGGCGAGATTCTCGACCTGGGCGTTGACATGGGCATTATTGCCAAGTCGGGCTCTTGGTTCTCCTACGACGGCAACCGCCTGGGCCAGGGCCGCGAGGGTGTAAAAACCGTGCTGCTCGACAACCCAGAGCTGGCCGACAAAATCGAAGCTCAGATTCGGGCCAAAGTGAAAGGTGACCCAGAAGAGGCGCTGGCCGCCATTCCCGAGGACCGCTCCATGGACGATGACGAAACGGTTGACCTGTAAGTCATCCGATTGTCTGATTCTGAAAAGCCCCGCTACTAAGTAGCGGGGCTTTTTTCTTGCCGTACCGCAGGGCGGGCCCTACCCCCATCAGAGCCAAGAAAGCCCGACAATAGTGCTATATTTTGTACTTTCATCACTCGAGCGGTTCTTTTCGTACAGCCTATTTTTTGCCCTATCAGAATCCGATTATCTTTGCTGGCACCGCATTTGAGAAGGTACCGGCTACACCTTTATTTGCCGCTCTTACATGATTCGCCGCTGGCTTCTGTTTCCTGTATGTGCGCTGCCCCTGGCAGCGGTACTCACGGCTTTCGGCCCGTCCTCCGAAGCAACCCGCACGATTGCCAATACCAGCTTTGAGCGGGGCGAGGTGCTTCAATACAAAGTGCACTACGGACTTATCAATGCGGCCGAAGCCACTATTGAAGTAGATGACGCGGTGCACCGGATAAATGAGCGGCCCTGCTACCGGGCTACCGTAACCGGGCGCACCCTGGGCTCCTTCGATTACTTTCTGCGCATTCGGGATACGTGGCGGTCTTATATTGACACCACCAGCATTCTGCCCCAGCGCTTTTACCGCAACATTGAGGAGAAGAATTACCGCAAGCGCGAAACGGTGGACTTCGACCATGTGCGCGACATAGCCAATGTGGAAAGCCACAAAAAAGACAAGAACGACGTCAAGAAAGGCACTTTCAAAACGCCTAATAACGTGCAGGACCTGGTCAGCGGCTTCTACTTTCTGCGCACCCTCAACTACGACCAGCGCCGCCCAGGCGAAATAATCAAGGTGCAGGGCTTCTTCGATGAGGACGTGTTTACCATGGACGTCATATACAAGGGCCGGGAAACCGTGGAAACCAAGGCCGGCGTCATCCGCGCCATTCGGCTGGTTCCGAAAATGCCCAGCAACAAACTCTTTAAAGGAGAAAACGCCGTTTCGGTATTTCTCTCCGACGACCGAAATAAAATACCGGTCCTGATTCAGGCGGAAATGTTCGTGGGCTCCGTGAAGGTGGACATGTACAAATACAAAGGCCTCCGAAACCGACTGAATCTGGTGGCAACAAACTGATGCTTGCGCGAAGCGGCTCCCATTGGGGGCCGCTTTTCTTTTTCCTTGCTTCTCCTCTTGTTCTCCCCTACTCACCTGATGCAAACCACCTTATCCCCTCCGCGCCGCTCCATTCTTTCCCCGCCCCGGCACCCAGCACCGGGCAGTAGTAAACCGACCCCATCCCTGGTTGATTACGTCTGGCCCATACCGCTGCCCGCGCCTACCTCGGCCAGGGCGGCTAGTAACGAAAACGTAATACGCCGCGCCCGCCGGCCGGCCATACTTTTGTCTTCGCGCATTCTGTTTTACCCCAAACCACCTCGTCCCGTGCAGCCAACCGTCGCCCCAAACGCCTACAAAATTCTGGTAGTTGATGATGATCCGGACATCGTGGAATTGCTGGAGTACAACCTGCGCAAGGAAGGCTACGAGGTAGCCAGCGCCCCCGATGGCCGCAAAGCCCTGGAAATTGCCCCGCAGTTCGGCCCCGATATTATTCTGCTGGACGTGATGATGCCTCACCTCGACGGCATTGCTGCCTGCCGCCAGCTGCGGGAGCTGCCCCGCTTCAAAGACACGTACATCATTTTCCTGACGGCCCGGGCCGAGGAGTTTTCCGAGGTGGCCGCTTTCGAGGCCGGCGCCGACGACTTTATTGCCAAGCCTATCAAGCCCCGGGCCTTGCTTAGCCGCCTGGCCGCCTTCGTGCGCCGCGACAAAGACCCGCAGACCCAGATTAGCAGCATCGAAATCAACGGCCTGAAAATTGACCGCACCGGCTTTGCGGTGTACCAGAATGGCCGCAAAATCACGCTGCCCAAAAAGGAGTTTGAGCTGCTGGCTTTCCTGGCGGCATCACCTCATAAGGTTTTCGGCCGCGATGAGCTGCTGCAGAACATCTGGGGCAACGACGTGTTCGTGCTGGCCCGTACCGTGGATGTGCACGTGCGCAAGGTCCGCGAAAAGGTGGGCGACCACCATATTCAAACCATTAAAGGGGTCGGCTACAAGTTCAACACGGATAATTAGCGGTGAAATGGCGAGGTGGTGAAATGGCGAATTTTGATGTGCACACGGCGCAAGTGGCGCGGAAACATCAAAACTCACCATTTCACCACCTCGCCATTGCCCTATTTCAGCTCATGGGGTTTACTATTTCTTCCCGCGTCATTGCCATCATCCTGTCCCTGCTGGTGGCAGCCGTCCTGACCGCGCTGGCCTGGGTAGCCCCTACCCTCTCGCTGGAAGAAGGTGTGCTGGCAGCCGGCATCACGGTAGCGGCTTGCTTTCTGCTGCTGTACCTGATGTTTGAGGCCCTGATTTTTCGGGAAATCAACAACATCTATCAGGGGCTGGAGCACATCAAGCGCAAAGAGCTGCGGCGCATGTCGAACAAGTTTCTGTTCCGGCCGGAGCCGCTCAAGCGTATGCGCGACGAAATTCTGGACATGGCCCAGCGCAAGCAACAGGAAATTGACGAGCTCAAGCGCCTGCAGGTCCTGCGCCGCGAGTTCCTGGCCGACGTATCGCACGAGCTGAAAACGCCCATTTTCGCCGCACAGGGTTTCGTGCATACTATCCTGGATGATGACGACACCGACGAATTCACCCGGAAGAAATTCCTGCAAAAAGCGGCCGCCAGCTTGGATGCACTGGATTTGCTGGTGCAGGACCTTGTGACCATTTCCCAGCTGGAGAAGGGGGTAGTACGCATGCGGCGTCAGCCCTTCGATATTGCCCAGCTGGTGCTCGACATTTTCGAGCAGCTGGAGCTGAAAGCTGCCCGCCGCAATGTTACCCTGGAACTGGCGCCGGGGCCTACATCCAACGCCTGGGTGGTAGCCGACCGCAACCGCATCCGGCAGGTGCTGATTAATCTAATTGACAACGCCATCAAGTACGGCCGCGAGAACGGCCATGTGACCGTAGCTTTATCCGAAAGCGGGAAGGCCTTGCGCATCAGTGTGCAGGACGATGGTGAGGGCATCCCGAAGCAGCACCAAAACCGGATTTTTGAGCGTTTTTACCGCATTGATAAAAGTCGCAGCCGCGAATCCAGGGAGGCCGGCGGCTCCGGGCTGGGGCTAGCCATCAGCAAGCACATCGTGGAAGCGCACAAGTCCACCATTCGGGTGCGCAGCGAGGTAGGCGAAGGCACCACCCTGGAGTTTAAGCTGCCCCGGCCGCGCGCTTCCGTTGCGGCCGTGCCGCCCGCTGATGCCACGTAAGAAGTGAGTACCTTTGCAGCTCTTTATGAAGCTGCCCAATTTCACCGACCTGATTCTGTTTGAGGACGAAGACTTCGTCATCATCAACAAGCCCCCTTTTCTGGCCACCCTCGATGAGCGGTTTGGCGGGGCACCCAATATCCTGCGCCTGGCGCGGGAGCACTACGACGATATTCAGGCTTGCCACCGCCTCGATAAGGAAACCAGCGGAGCCCTGGCCCTGGCCAAAAACCCGGCGGCCTACCGCCACCTGGCCATGCAGTTTGAAAACCGCGAGGTAAAAAAGGTGTATCACGCCGTGGCTTGGGGCGTGCACCAGTACGAAGGCCTGCGCGTGGACCGCAGCATTGAAACCACTACCAAGGGCAAGGCACGCCTAGCCTACAAAGGTAAGCCCGCCGTAACGCTGGTTCGCACCCTGGAAGCCTACGCCCGCCATACACTGGTAGAGTGCCAGCCTATTACCGGTCGCATGCACCAGATCCGGCTGCACCTGGCGTACCTGCAGGCCCCCATTGTGGGCGACGGCATGTACGGCGGCGACGATTTTTACCTGTCTTCCTTGAAGCGGAAGTTCAACATGAAGCAGGGTGAGGACGAGCAACCCTTCATTAAGCGCTTCGCTCTGCATGCGGCTCAGCTCACGTTTGCCAAAATGGATGGGGAGCAAGTAAGCATTGAGGCTCCCTACCCCAAAGATTTCCGGGTACTGGTAGAAACGCTGCGGCAGTATCAGTAGCCTTACCCAATAAGAACAGAAAAGGACGACCTATCCGTGGGTCGTCCTTTTCTGTTCTTATTGGGTAAGCCCGGCCGCTACCGGATTTTCTCGAAGATGGCAATGCGCACGGAATCGGCGGTGGGTTTGCGGCGGTTGCGGGGCATGGCCCGCTGCCAGCGCAGGCGGTACTGCGGGTCCTGGCGCAGCACCTCTAGGGGCACTTTTCCTTCCAGCACAGCATACCATTCATCCCAGAGTACGAGCGTACCCACGGGCAAAGGCCAGCTTTTCTCGTGTACCGCCGACATCAGGCTGTGCTGGGGGCCAAAAGGATCAACTTGCAAGGGCAAGGCAAAGTACGGATGCTGGAATACTACATGCGGTGGCCGGCCCTGGCTGAGTGCCCAGCGGGCTGCCTCGTCGGCCAGAATCTGGTCGGAAGCCCGGCCAAAGTCCCGCTCCCAACGTAGCGCCGCCCGCGCACCACTGGCCAAAAACACTATCACGCCCGCCGTCAGCACTACCCGAACCCGGTGACGCACCTGCTCCGTGCGAGCCAGCCCAGCCAGCGTTGCTACCCCCCGCAAGGCAATCAAGCTAACCAAGGGCACCACGCAGCACAAGACCCGCGTCAAGCCAAAGGAACCGAAAATGCCAAAGGTCCAGAAGATGGTATGCGCCCCGATAAACACTACCACGCTGCCATACACCAGCAGCAGCTCGGCCGTGAATTGCTGGGGCCGCAGCCGCGCCGCTGGCTTCATCCACTCCCAAAGCATACGCAGTCCACCAATCCAGAACAGACCGTAAAGCACCCACCCGATGGTGCTGGGCAGGCTCAGAATAAAGTGCGCCCACTGGCCATGACCATAGCTTTCGTTGCGAGTGGGGTAGGCATTGCGCGTGAAAACCCACAGAAAATCCTGGTACACAAATAGGCCAGCCACCCCATACACTACAAACCCCAGCCCCAGCCACGGCAACGCCCGCCAGTTCTTGCTCAGGGCCAGGCACAAGACAAACACTCCCAGCAGAATAAATCCTTCGGATCGGGCAAACGGCAGAAAGGAAACCACTGCGGCCCCCAGGCTTGCCCGCCCCTGCAGTACCAGGGCTACCCCAGCCATCAAAACAAAGGCAAAGGTCGGCTCAGTCAGGCCCGAAAACTGGATGCGAAAAAAATCAGGGGAGGCGTAGCAGAACAGGATAGCCAGCCAGGGCCACGGCAGCCGCAGGCTGCGAGCGGCTCCGTATGCCAGCCAGGCCGAGGCGGCCACCAGCACGCATTGCAGCACCATCACGGCCCGTAGCCCCAGCTGCGCCGGCACGGCCATAAGCTCCACTACCAGCGGCTTCGACCACGACTCCAGGAAATTGATAGGGTGAGTAAAAGCGTACCGGGCATAGAGGTAATGATTGATACTGTCGCCGGAATCGTAGGTACCCTCCGTGATAAAGCACATGAGCACCGAGAGCAGAAATAAGGCTAGCAGCAACCCGTAAGCACGGCGGTCGGGGGCAGGGAGTGGGCCAGCGGATGCCGGCGAGAGTTCAGAGGGTAGCATAGGTGGCGCAAAAGTACGCAGCAACGGCGGGGAGGCCATCTGCCAAGTGTTTCAGAGACAATAATTAGCCGCTGGCTTGAATATTCCGGGAAAGACGGTAACTTTGTGTCCGTTTTCCCCGAACCCTGTTCGGCTTCTTCTTCATTTTCAAACGCTTATCCTCCTCCCCAATGGATCATCTGAGCTTCAAGACGGTATCCGTCAACAAAGCCAACGCCAACAAGGGCTGGGTTGTGGTTGACGCCGCCGACGCTACCCTGGGTCGTCTGGCCAGCCAAATTGCCAACATGCTGCGTGGCAAGCACAAGCCCTCCTTCACGCCCAACTCGGATTGTGGCGACAACGTCATCGTCATCAACGCCGACAACCTGCGCGTGACCGGCAAAAAGATGACCGACAAAATCTACATCACCCACTCGGGCTACCCCGGCGGTCAGAAGCGCATCAACCTGCGCGACAAGAAAGCTAAGGACTCGACCCGTGTGATTGAGCACGCTGTACGTGGCATGCTGCAAGGCAACAAGCTGGGCGCGGAGCAATTCCGTAACCTGTTCGTGTATGCCGGTGCTACCCACCCCCACGAAGCTCAGCAGCCCAAAGCTGTTTCCCTGACGAATCTCTAAGCCGTTTTCGGCCCCTCTTTTAACTTCTTCACTTAATGGAAATCTCCAATACCTCTGGTAGAAGAAAAACCTCGGTGGCCCGCATCTACATGCAGGCCGGGCAAGGGAATATCACTATCAACGGCCGGGACATCAAGGCGTACTTCGCTAACGAACTCCTGGAAAACATCGTGAACCAGCCTTTGGCGACGATCGAGCAAGTCGGTCAGTACGACATCAAGGTAAACGTGCGCGGTGGTGGCATCTCGGCTCAGGCTGAGGCTATCCGTCTGGCCATCTCGAAAGCCCTCGTAGGCGACAACGCGGAGGTTCGTCCGGCGCTGAAGAAAGAAGGCTTCCTGACCCGCGACCCGCGCATGGTGGAACGTAAGAAATTCGGTAAGCGCAAAGCTCGTCGTTCGTTCCAGTTCTCGAAACGCTAATCTTCCAGAGGAACCCTTATCATGGCTCAGACCACCACTTATAAAGAACTGCTTGACGCTGGTGCCCACTTTGGTCACCTTACGCGCAAGTGGGATCCGAAAATGGCGCCGTACATCTTCATGGAGAAGAACGGCATCCACATTATCGACCTGAACAAAACGCTTGTTTCGCTGGACCAGGCCGCTGCGGCCATCCGCAACATTGCTAAGAGCGGCCGCAAGGTGATGTTCGTAGCAACCAAAAAGCAGGCTCAGGAAATTGTAACGGAAGAAGCGAAGCGCCTGAAAATGCCTTTCGTAACGGACCGTTGGCTGGGCGGCATGCTCACCAACTTCACTACCGTTCGCAAGTCACTGAAGAAGATGAGCACCATCGACAAGATGGTGAAGGAAAACACGGCTTACGCGGCACTGGCTAAGCGCGAGCGTCTGATGCTGTCGCGCGAGCGGGAGAAGCTGGAGCGTGTTCTGGGCGGCATCGCCGACCTGAGCCGTCTGCCCGCCGCTCTGTTCGTAGTGGACGTGAAGCGCGAGCACATTGCCGTGAAAGAAGCGCAGAAACTGGGTATTCCGGTATTCGCTATCTGCGACACGAACTCGAACCCCGAGCTGGTTCAGTTCCCCATCCCGGCCAACGACGACGCCTCGAAGTCTATCCAGCTGATTGTAAGCGTAATGGGTAAGGCTATCGAAGACGGTCTGTCGGAGCGGAAAGTCGACAAAGAAGATGCCGACAAGAAGCAAGCCGAAGAAGAAGGCATCCAGGAGAAGCAGAACGCCGACGAATAGGCTAGCTGCCCTCTAAGGAAAAGGGAACATGCGAAGCACTCGGCTCCGGTGTTCCCTTTTTCTATAACTACTACCCCCGCCCTGGCGGCCAGGGCAGTAGCCTCACTCAGAAAACCCTCTCAACCTCATATAACTCACAACAATGGCAGCAATTACCGCCGCAGACGTGAACAAGCTGCGCACCATGACCGGTGCGGGCATGATGGATTGCAAAAAAGCTCTGACCGAAGCTAACGGCGACTTCGAAGCCGCCCGCGACATCCTGCGCAAGCAAGGCCAGAAAATTGCCGACAAGCGTTCGGAAAACACCACGGCCGAAGGCCTGGTGCTGGCTGCTGTTAGCGAAGATGGTACCAATGGCAAGCTGATTGCCCTGGCTTGCGAAACCGAGCCCGTTGCGAAAGTAGAAGACTTCAAAAACCTGGCCCAGCAGATCCTGGCTACGGCCGTGAAGACCAACGCTGCTTCAAAAGAGGAGCTGCTGGCCGCCGCTCAGGAAGATGGCCGCTCCCTGCAGGAGCACATCACCGACCTGATGGGCAAAATTGGTGAGAAGCTGGACGTGGTTGCTTACGAAAACGTAACGGCTGAGAAAGTAGCCTCTTATATCCACTCGGATAACAAGAAGGGTGTACTGGTAGCTCTGAAGAACGTAGGTGGCGCCGATGTTGCAGCCGTAGGCCGCGACGTAGCCATGCAGATTGTGGCCATGAAGCCGGTTGCCCTCGACAAGGACGGCGTTGATGCTGCTACCATCGAGCGTGAAATTGAAATCGGCAAAGACCAAGCGCGCGCCGAAGGCAAACCGGAAGCTATGCTGGAGAAAATTGCTCAGGGCAAGCTCAACAAGTTCTACAAAGAGAACACCCTGCTCAACCAGGAGTTCGTGAAGGACAACTCGGTGACCATTTCCCAGTTGCTCGACAAGACGCAAAAGGGCCTCACTATTTCGGACTTCAAGCGTGTAGCCATTGTAGGCTAAGTCTAGACTATCTACGGCAAAGAAGCCCCGCTGGCAGTGCCAGCGGGGCTTCTTCGTTTATATCTCATAATGGGCATGTGACTCATCTTATCACAAGTCAATAATATAACTATGTTAATAATAATTATCATAAATCAACAATTACAGAAAATATATTATCAACCAGATACATATCATCATTATTTATGTCATATCATTGTGTCTACAGGTAGCACTATACCGGCATATCATATAAATTCCCACAATAGGAAATATATTTTCATCCGGGGAAACGTCTTACTGAACAAGCAAAATGCAACGCTCAACGAATTGAAACGTATGTAGCGACACCAAAGCAGTCGAAAGTCAGATTTGCTAACGAATTTTGTGCCGTGCCCCAGTTCTCAACCCTATTACAAACGCTTTAACATTCTTAACATGAAACTCAGCGCTCTACCCTTTCACCCGACCACCGGCGACTTGTTACCCGCCTATCGGGATGCTTATCTGCGTGGTGACTTGTCCAGCGAAAACACCGAATTGGTGGACGCATATCTGAAAGCCAATAAGAATACGGCCGACGAAACGCTGAACCGTTTCTACGAAATGAAAGGCAAAGGTCATGCTGTACGGCCTGTGGGCTGGGTGCAACGTCAGTTTGATCTGATCCGCACGGAGCCCAAGCGTTTCCGGCAGCGGGCGGCGAGTATGGTAGCAGTTGGTGCACTGATGAGTGCCGCCGTGTTTGCCGGAACCAACCTACCCACCGAAAATACGCCCACCGATAATGTCCCTGTTGGCATGACGGATGCACTGGAGCTACCGGCCGAGGCCGGATCTGCCAGCGCTTTCCGCACCGTTTCGGTACGGGGCCGCATCCTTGATGAGAACGGTCGTCCGCTGGTAGGTGCCACTGTATGGCAGAAAGGAACCCGGCGGGGCGTGAGCACCGATGCCAACGGCAACTACACCCTGCGCGTACCTGCCGCTAGCCACGAGACTGCAACCCTGCAGTATGCCTACGCCGGCTACAAGGAAGAGGAACTGCAGGTGAAAGCAAGCCGGACTGAAAATGTAACCCTGCTACCCAACGCCCAGCGCACGAAACCCGCTAAAAAACGCTGGTTGCTCTTTTAAGCAGTTGCCGAAGCCTATCGGCTCTCTTACTTCGCCTACTTTATCTGCACACCTAGCCGGCTTTGCCGAATACGGCACTTTTACCGCAAGCAGCGCGGTAGTCCGCTCGCTCCCAGCACGGGCTACTGCGCTTTTGCTACCCCAGTAGCTACTCTATGAGACTTCCTTTTCTACACAAAGTTGCTGTGAAGAAAATTACGGGAGAAGCTACGGGTCCCGAGCGCCAGCAGGCAGAGGCCATTGTTCGCTCCGTAATGGGCGAGCTACCCGAACTGATTGCCACCGCCGTGGTGGATGTTGGCTCCGGCAAAACCCTGGCTGCTTACACGACCCTCTCCAGCTTCGACCCTTATAAAATTAGCAGCCGAAATGCGGAGCTGATTCGAAACACACATCGCATGCTGTCGGCTCCCTGGCTGGGAAGCCAGCAGCTCACGGACCTGGTGGTGCTACTGGAAGACCAGCTGCACTGCCTCCGCACTACCCCCGGCCACCAGTGGCTATGCTACGTGGCCGTGCGCAGTGCCGATACCAATATGGCCCTGGTCCGGGAAGTTATGCGGCGCTGTGTCAACTGAGTTAATCATTGCCTCTCTAGTCAACTAACACTTTTCAACATACTTTTCATGGCCTCTATTACGCCAAGCCAAGCCGTTCAAAACATTCTTAAGGAGCTGCCTTCTCTGGTAGCCGTAGCCGTGGTGGAGACGGAAACGGGTATGCCCCTGGCTCACCACTCCAATACGCCGGCCTTCGATGCTGAAACTGCCGCTGCCTATAACACGGAAGTGGTGAAGCAGAAACTGAAGGCAATCCAGGCCCTGAAGCTGGATCAGGCTATTCAGGACATTCTGCTGACCCTGACCGATCAGCTGCACCTGCTGAAGCTCTCCCCCACCGGCGACAAGTTCATCTACCTCGCAGTTAACTCCCGCGACACCAACCTGGCCATGGCTCGCCAGATCCTGAAAGGCCAGACGGCTGCCTTGAACTAAGCGACCTTCTCTGAAAAAAGAAGCCCCGCTCAATCTCAGATGAGCGGGGCTTTTTGTTGCTTTGTCTGATGCAGGACAACCGAAAAAATGCCTATCGTTATCTTCTATACCATTTCTTAATTGAAATCAGAACAACGCCTACTCCGGCTCAGCCCTGGCAAAGGGCTACCGAACATATTGCTTATCACAGCTACTATGCTGGTGCGGTTGCCTATCAGCTGCATAATCTGGCGTTGGCAGCAGCTTCTGATTTTCTCGGTTTCGATGAGGAGCAATTCTGGAACGGACTGGAATCCTTCTCAGCCAACAATCCAGCCCTACCCTTAAGCCACTATCGAATGATTTTCGATAACAGGGTAAAACAGCTTTCTTGCTAGCCTACCCCCCATGCATGAGCATGCGGTAGGCCCGAACGCGGGCCTCGGCGTTCTGGCGGATGTTGTAGTAGAACAAGGAGTAGTCGGCGATGTGGAAGGAGTGGCGCAGCTCGGGGCGGCCGGGCAGCAGGAAACGGGGGTAGCCGGGGCGAGCGGTAGGGTGAACCCAGACGAGGCCGTTGTGCACCTTGGCATCTACGACGCGCTTATCTACCCCATCGAAGCCATAGGGCACCCCACCGAGGTTGAGGCGGGCCGGGGCGGCGGCCGTGTCGCGGGTCCAGGTGAGCGGGTTCACAGCCACACCCCCCTGAAAGGGCGGATACTCCTGGCCCCACTCCACGGTGTTCCAGCCTACGTAGCAGCCTGTTTGGGTGGAGTCGTCGCAGGGGCGCAGCACCTGGTATTGCTCGGGCTCTACCTTAAAGCCGATGAGATAGGCCGCCACCAGCTGTCGGCGTAGCTTGGGGTCCTGGTCGAAGAACTCGCGCAGGAGCCGCGTGGCGTGGTGGGTGCCCTGGCTATGGCTGGCAATAATGATGGGGCGGCCCTGATTATAGTGGTCGAGGTAGTATTGAAACGCGGTTTTCACGTCGCTGTACGCCAAGTCGAGGGCCTCTTTGCCATTCGTGCTGTTCTCATCAAAAAAGGAAAACAACGTGGCCTGCCGATAGCGGGGAGCATAGATGCGGCCCGTGCTGTTGAAGGCCGAAGCCTGCTTCCGGATGGTGCTGGCGTCGGTGAAGTGGTTGACGCGCGCGTCGGTAAGGCTGGCGTTCCACTGGGTCCGGCCGTAGTAGGTGGTGGGGTGCACAAAAAATACATCCACGGGAGCATCGCGCTGCTGGTCGCGCAGCAGCGTATGGCGCGGCACGGCATCGGCAGAGTCGCGGCGGTCGGGCAGGGCAGCCCAATTATCCTCCATGCGGTAGTCGGGCGCTTCCGGGGTAGCCACGCGCGCGAAGTCTTTGCCAGGCTTGATAACATTGATGCAGGAGCCCAGCGCGAATAAGGCTCCCAGCAAGGGCAAACTAAATAAGCGGGTACGCATTCTGCTAAAAGGAAATCGACAGTAAAAACACCCACGCGCACCGCCGGTTGCAGGCAGCGCGCGTGGGTGGCTTATCAGGCGGGAGCGGCCGCCGGCACAGGGCCTACTCGGTAAAGGTGTTTTCCAGGAGGCGCTCCTGACGCAGGTACACGATTTTGAAATTCTTATCGAAGCGGACGCGCACCTGAGCCGTAGTTTGCTGCCGCTTTTGCAGGGACTGGCGCAGGGCAGTGCTTTTCTCGATGAAAGTAACCACCCGCGAGCCGTCGGCTACCGGGGGGCTTACTTTCAGGCTGCCGGGCTCAATGGTGGTTTGGCCTTCGAGAAACTCCGGAAAGTGCGACTTTTCCAGCTCGGCCGTAATGGCTGCCGGGGTAGTGTTCTGCTGCAGATAGAACCGCTCTACGCGGGGCGCGAAGTAGGAAGACGCCGAGAAGGGCGCGGCCTGTAAATCGGCGTAGTAGTTCTGGAGTACACTTTCGATGCGGGTCTGGGCGGCGCTTTCATCTACAGCCGGCGCGGGCGGCGCGGCCTCTTCTGCCGGAGCCGTAGCAGCGGGGCTTGCCGTATCGGTGGGGGTAGTAACGGGCGGAACGGCGGGCGCCACGCGCACGGTTTCGGGAGCGGCAGCGGGCGGCAGATCAATCTGCTCCGACTGCGGCCCTACCTCCGGGGTAGCAGCTACTGAATCGGCGGCGGTAAGCGTGGTGCTGGTGAGCCGCTCGGAGCTTTGGTTGCCCAACATCAGGTAGGCTACCAGAGCCAGCAGGGCTACAATGCCTCCTACAATAAGGATGGTGCTGAGCGGGCTTTTCGGGGGGGCTACGTAGGGCTCCTCTTCTACCATTTCTTCTACTGCTCCGGTTTCTGCTACCTGTCCGGAGGGCACAAAGGCATCGTCGCGGGTGGGCGAGCTACCGGGCCGGCCGGTTTCCAGGGGGTGCGAGAAGCCGGGCGTAGTAATGGGCGGCGCAGGCGGCTCGGCTACGTAGGGCGTGTGCAGGGGCCGCGACGTGACCGGCGGCATGAGCGGGTCCTCGACGGGGCCGGCCGTGGTAGTCGTAAACTGCGGAGGCCCCGCCATCGGCGGCCCGGCAGCCGGAGGCACCACTGGCGCCGGGGGCTCTATCGGAGCAGCCGGAGCGGCCGGGCCAGCGCCGGGGGCGGCTTCATTGAAAAGCAGCTTTTTCTTTAGCGTTTCAAACTCCTGGGGCGTGATGGTACCCGCATCAAGCCACTCCTTGAGCTGGCGTAGGGTATCGAGGGGAGAAGGGTCTTTTTCCATGGCAGGGAGCCGCCCGCGGGCAGCAGGAACTACTTACGGTCGAGGTTGGTGAGGCGGGCGCGGCGCCGCTCTACCTGTGCTTTACGCAAATCCGTGAGCCGGGCGTTGTCGAGGAGCTTTACGGAATCCTCGGCGGCCTTCAGCTTGTTGTCGGCATTCTGCTTTTTCAGAAGCTCAATCTTTTCCAGGTTGGCTTTGGTGTTGGCGGCCAGGCTGGCCCGCTCCTTTTCCAGCTTTTCCTTGTCCTTTTCGGCGGCCACCAGCTGCTTCTCGGCTTCGGCAATCTGCTCGCGGTAGGCTTTCAGGCGGGCGGCGGCGGCAAAGTTCTGGGCAATGGTGCGCAGGGAGCTAAACTCGGAGGGCGTGCCCGAAGCCGAGAGAAACGAATCGGGCCCTACCCCGGCCCACACCGACAGCTCCGAAACCGTATCGGAAGGCGCCGTGACGGTGGAATACAAATCGAGCAGCTTACCCGTCACGCTGGACATGGGCACCTGTTTGGCTTCCAGCACATCCTTCTTCCCTACCCCAAACACGCCGGAACCCTTCAGCTTAATATTATAGGTATCCTTCAGCCAGGCCTGCCAGAAGTCGCGGGTCCACTGGGCGGTGCCTTCCACCTGCACTTTCACGGCGTCCCGCTCACGCTTTTCAAAATTGACACTGCTACTGCGCGCGTCGTAGAGCTGGGCCTGTCCGGCCAGAGGCGCGCAGAGAGCGGCCAGCACCAGCCCGAAGCCGAAAAATCGTTTCATATAAACCGAGTAGAAAAACAGAAAAACGGGGTCAGGGCGCGAAGTATCAGATACCGTGCCGGTCGAAGGCTGCCTGCAGATCCTGCTGCATGCCCGCGAAGCGCTGCACGGCCGCCTGCACAAACTCCTGGTCCAGGAGCAGATGAATGTCGTCCTCCCCGGTCAGGTCCAGCTCGCTTACCTTGTAGGTTTGCTCAAAAGGGCCTTTCTCCAGCTTAATCAGGTACTTGCCGTTCCAGCTGAAGAGGGTAATCTTGACATCGGGGTGCGGAATGATGGCGAGCTGGCGCATAGGGTGGCTAAGGACTGGTGAACGAGGGGCGAAGATAGGCAGGCGCAACCAACCGGGGGCCGCAAGCTCGGCATAACCACCTGAAAAGGCCCGCGTAAACCGGGCTTAGGCACCCAGCCTAATTCATTCACCCTCAAGATTCCCGCATCATGCCACAAGGAGATAAATCGGCCTACACCGACAAGCAAAAGCGGCAGGCCGAGCACATTGAAGAAAGCTACGAAAAGCGCGGCATCTCGGAAGAAGAAGCCGAGAAACGCGCCTGGGCCACCGTGAATAAGCAAGACGGCGGCGGCAAGAAAAGCGGCTCGGGCCGCAAAAAGGCCGGCGAATAACTGCCGGTTTTGTCCACCCGCTACAGCAAAGGCCCCGGCTTCCGCATGAAGCCGGGGCCTTTGCTGTAGCGAGGGGCCATTGCTTTACCCAGGGCTGTTTTGCGTGGGAATTGTCAGGCCCTGTGCGGTGCTGCTTCTTATAAAACCGAGGCCTATGTTATCGTACCGGACACCGTTGCACAGAGCCAGCAATGGCTTCCGGACAGCTTTGTTTCCTGGCATAGGCCCACCTGAATATAAGCCGGGTTTGGCCAAAACGCCTTAGTTTGCAGTACCCACCTTTGATACGGCAGCGCTTGCGCGCCGGGCGGCACAGGTATTCACTTGCACCCACCGCACGGTGTTTCGGTCCTTGTTTTACCCTGCCTGGTTGGCGGCGCTATGCCGCCTATGTTCCACCTAATTCCTTGAGATGCCCCGCACCCTTATCGTTTCCAACCGCCTGCCCACCAAAGTCCTGCGCACGGAGCAGGGCCTTACGTTTCAGCCCAGCGAGGGTGGCCTTGCCACCGGCCTGGGCTCCATTTACCGCACCGGCACCAACGTTTGGGTAGGCTGGCCCGGCCTGTTTGTTGAAGACGCGGCCGAGCAGGAATTTGTCACGGAGCAGCTGCAGCTTAACAGCATGGCGCCGGTATTCCTGACGGAAACGGAAATTCGGGACTACTACGAAGGCTTCAGCAACGAAACGCTGTGGCCGACCTTCCACTACTTCCCGCAGTACGCTACCTATGAAGATGCCTGCTGGGACGCCTACGTGGCCGTGAATGAGAAATTCTGTCAGGCCGTGCTAGCCCTGGCCGGCCCTGAGGACACTATTTGGGTGCATGACTACCAATTGCTGCTGCTGCCCGAGCTGTTACGGCGCGCCCGGCCACACGCCACTATCGGCTTCTTTTTGCACATTCCGTTTCCTTCGCAGGAGCTGATTCGGGTACTGCCGTGGCGCACGGAGCTGCTGCGCGGCCTGCTGGGTGCCGACCTCATCGGCTTTCATACCTTCGGCTACCTCCGCCACTTCCTCAGTTCCGTGTCGCAGCTGCTGGGTCTGCCAACGCAGAACGGGCAGGTGGAAACGGCTACCCGTACGGTGTTCGTCGATACGTTTCCGATGGGCATCGACTACCGGCGCTACGCCGAGGCTGCCGCATCGGAAGCGGCGCTCCAGCACGCGGCTACCTACCGCGAGGTGCTGCGCGATACGCGCGTTGTACTCAGCATCGACCGACTCGATTATACCAAGGGCATTGCCCAACGCCTGCGCGCCTTCGCGCAACTGCTGGAGCGCTACCCCGAGTGGCGCGGGCAAGTGTGCCTGCTGATGGTGGTAGTCCCCTCCCGCGACCAGGTGCCACAGTACGCGGCCTTAAAGGAGGAAATTGATGAGCTGGTGGGCCGCATCAACGCCCAGTACCGCACCATCAGCTGGAACCCCATCCACTACTTTTACCGCTCATTTCCCTTCGACGAGCTGGCCGCGCTCTACCACCTGGCCGAGGTGGCGCTGGTGACGCCCATGCGCGACGGTATGAACCTGGTGGCCAAAGAGTTTGTGGCCTGCAAAACCGACCAGCGCGGCGTACTTATCCTCAGTGAGCGGGCCGGGGCTGCCCGCGAGCTATCCGACGCCCTCATCATCAACCCCACCAGCACCCGCGAGCTGGTGGCTGCCCTGCACGAAGCCTTGATTATGCCCGAGGAGGAGCAGCAGCAGCGTCTGGCGCATTTGCAGGACCTGGTGCGGCGCTACGACGTGTTTGAGTGGACCCAGCTGTTTATGAGTCGCCTGGCCGACGCCAAGGAGCGGCAGCGCACCCTGGCCACCGCTCTGCTCGACGAGCTCACTACGGAACAGCTGGTGACCGAATACCGCCGGGCCGAGACGCGCCTACTCTTGCTCGACTACGATGGTACGTTGGCTCCCTTCCACGCCAATCCGCAGCGTGCCCGCCCCGACCAGGAGCTGCGCCTCCTGCTGCGCGCCCTCGCCGACGACCCGCGCAACCGCGTGGTGGTTATCACTGGCCGCGACCGAGCTACGCTGGAGACCTGGCTGGGGCATTTGCCGGTGCACTTCATTGCCGAGCACGGCGTATGGCTGCGCCCGGCCGGCAGCCAGTGGACGTTATCCCGGGAACTACAGGCCGACTGGAAAAGCGAGATTCGGCCGGTGCTGGAACTGTACGTGCGCCGTACGCCGGGCTCATTCATCGAGGAGAAAGATTACTCGCTGGTATGGCACCACCGCCGCGCCGACCCCGACTTGGGCCAACAGCGGGCCAGGGAGCTGATGAGCCACCTCACCTTTCTGATAGCTAACACCGAGCTGCAGGTGCTGGAAGGCAACCGCGTAGTGGAGCTTAAGCACAGCGGCATTAATAAAGGCACCGCAGCGGCCCGCTGGCTGGAAGCCCAGCCGGCCGACTTTATGCTGGCACTGGGCGACGACCGCACCGACGAGGACACCTTCCGCACGATGCCGCCCCAGGCTTACACCGTAAAGGTGGGTAGCGCGCCGCGCTCTTTGGCCCGCTACCATGTGCCCGGCGTAACCGACGTGCGCAACCTGCTGCGCCGGCTGCTGTAACGGGCTTTGCTTCCAGGCATGGGCTATGCCTGATGTGTAGGGTTCTGCCACGGCATCCGTTGGTGCGGGCATCGTCAGGGCTTCTACCGCTGCCGGATTGCTGATGTAAGTATTAAAGCCCAAGGTGCTCGCAGCACGGAAGTAAAAACTAAACCGGGTCCACTAGGGGCAACGCAGGCGCTCCGTCTGCCGCCAAGGCTGCACGCAACAACGAATGCCAGCGGGTTATACGTGCAGTAGCCTGGGAAATAGGGTGGCCCTCTTGTGGCGGACGGCCGTACTACCTGCTGTTACCTTATGAGTCGCACCCTCTTCCCGGAGGGCAGCAGCTTGTGATTATCATTGCTTCGAATGCTCAATTCGCCCACTCGTTACGCCCGGGCCCTGGCCTGGCTGGACCGCCACCTGATCCAACGCCTGTACTCTGACCGAGTGCGCCGGTTAATTCTGCAGAGCTTCCCGTTTTGGTTTGCTTCCGTGGTAGTAGGCATTGTTGCCGTAGGCTACGAAAAGCTGTTCGTCTGGGCCGAGCAAACCAGCTTTGCCTGGTTGCGCGAGCAGCCGCTGCTGGCCTTCGGACTGACGCCGCTGGCCTTTCTGGCATCCTGGTGGCTGGTACAACGGTGGGCTCCGGCCGCGCGCGGCAGCGGCATTCCGCAGGTAATGGCCGGCATCGAGCTATCAACACCCGGCCAGCACCACCGCACGGGCTACCTGCTCAGCCTGAAGGTGGCCTTCGTGAAGGTGCTCAGCAGCGTGGTGCTGCTGCTTGGTGGGGGCGTAATCGGCCGCGAGGGGCCTACCATCCAGATTTCAGCCGCTATCTTTCGGGCCATCAACCGCCTGCAGCCGCCGGGCTGGCCGCAGCTTTCGCGGCAGATTGCCCTGGTAACGGGCGGTGCGGCGGGGCTGGCCGCCGCCTTCAACACCCCGCTAGGCGGCATCGTGTTTGTGGTAGAGGAGCTGACGCAGATGCACATGGCGCGCTTCCGCATGGCGGTCTTTTCGGCGGTTATCGTGGCGGGCCTCACGGCCCAGGCCATCCTGGGGCCCTACCTCTACCTGGGCTACCCCCGCGTGACGCCGCATGCCGGCTGGTTTCTGGCCACAGTGGCGCTGATGGCTGTTATTTGCGGGCTGGCCGGGGCCTTGTTTGCCAAAACCCTGCTGTGGATCAGCGCCTACCGCCGCCGCTTTACCACGCTGGCCCAACAGGCGGGCTGGGTGCTGGGCTGCGGCCTGTTGATGGCCGGCCTGGCTTACTGGGTAGGAACCGAAGGTGTAGGCACGGGCAAGCCCATCATTAACCGTCTGCTGTTCCAGAACGACGGCCTGACGCCCTGGCACCTGTTTCCGGTGCGCTTCGCGGGCATGGCTCTGAGCTACAGTGGGGGCGGCGCGGGCGGGGTATTCGCCACTTCCTTGAGCGCGGGCGCGGTACTTGGCGATGCCCTGTGCCGCCTGGGTCAGGTGCCAGCAGATGACCGCAACCTGCTTATTCTGGTGAGCATGGTAGGCTTTCTGACGGGGGTAGTGCGCTCCCCGTTTACGGCAGCCATTCTGGTGCTGGAAATGACCGACCGCCACGGCGCCATCTTTCAGCTGCTGCTCAGTGGCATGATGGCTCAGGCCGTTGCCTCACTGGTTGATTCCCACTCCTTCTACGAGCATCTCAAGATGGGTTTTCTGCGCGAAACGCTTAGCCAGGAGCATCCTCCGGTGCGCAAGTAGCACCGAAGAAGCTCCCGGCAACTAGTTCGCGCATTAATCAGCCAACGCCTCCGGAGCGTCCTGGGTAGTGGGGTACAGGCGCCGGATCAGGCGCTCCAGCGTGAGGCCCTGCCCGATGACCGAGAACAGCACCACGGCGTAAGTAATAGCCACGATAAGGTTTTTGTTGGGCACCTCGCTGCTGATGGACAAGGCTAGCGCCACCGAAATACCCCCGCGCAATCCGCCCCAGGTCATCATCAGCGGGGCTTTGCTATCGAGGGTGAGCCAGCGGCGGGCCAGCCGGTACGGCAGCCACACGGCAGCGTAGCGAGCTAGCAGCACCAGCACTACAGCCAATGCGCTGATAAGCCAGTAAGCTGCCTTAAACTCAATGACCAGCAGCTCGATGCCGATGAGCACAAACAAAAGCGCATTGAGCACCACATCGAGCAGCTCCCAGAATTTGTCCACGTACTCCTCTGTCTGATGGCTCATGGCATCCTGCCGGCCCCGGGCGCCCACCAGCAGGCCCGCCACTACCATGGCCAGCGGCCCCGACACATGCAGGTGCTGGGCCAGCAGGTAGCCGCCCACCACGGCCGCCAGCGTGAGCAGCACCTCGGTTTGGTAGTGGTTAATAGAGCGTAGCAGACGGTAAAGAATATAGCCCAGTACCAGTCCGAATATGATGCCCCCGCCGGCTTCCTGTAGAAATAGCAGCCCGATGCCTCCCACGCTCAGCTCCTGGCCCAGCACCAACTCATAAATAGTAGCGAAAACGACTACCCCTACTCCATCGTTGAAGAGCGACTCGCCCACGATGTTGGTTTTCACGCTCTCGGGCAGCTTGAAGCGGGCCAGGATACCAAGCACCGCAATAGGGTCGGTGGGCGAAATCAGGGCCCCGAACAGCAGGCACAGTGGATAAGCCAGGCCCAGTCCCAGCCAGGCACTTATCCCGTAGAGGCCCGTGCCAATGAGAAAGGTGCTCAGCACCGTCCCGGCCAGGGCAAAAAGCATCACCGACCGCCGCTCCACCCGCAACTGGGCCGCATCGGTGTGGAAGGCGCCGGCGAAAAGCAGCATGCTCAGCATCACATCGAAGAGTACCCGGTCGAAATCAATAGCAGCCACGGCCTGCCGGGTCAGGGCAAACCACGTCGGCTGCACCGCGCCTACCCCCAGCAACAGCAGCGAGAAACCCAACGACACGACCATGATGCCGATAGCATCGGGTAGCTTCAGAAACCGGGAGTTGAGGTAGGCAAACGTTGCCGCTACCACAATCAGCAGCGTAAGCAGGGTAAATACATCCATAGCAAGCGGGAGTATGGCCGCGCCCTAAGGTAGGCGGCCCCGGTGACTCAAGGGCGGGAGTTACCGCCCGCACTCTGCTCAACTCATACGCACGCCATGACACATGGGTGGCACATACCTTCACCGGCAGGAGTGCGCGCCAGCTTTTGTGCCCGCGCCGGACTACTGCGCTACGCGTACCAGCGCAGCCGCTGCGACTCCCTCTCTGCTCTTACCGCCAGACCAGCGAAGTCGCCAAGCCGCTCCCCCTGCTTACTATAGTAAACACACTCCTGACCAATAGCTTACAACCCCATCCGACAGCGGTGCTGAAAGCAGCAGGGGTAGGCCCTGGCGCTTACAGGCTATGCAGAATAACGTAGAGCGAAACCAGGGAAACTACCAGCCACAGCCCGCTACCCAGGATGAAAGGCTTCGGCCCGACGGCTTTCACCGCCCGCATGGAGAGGCCCGCCCCAATGAAGAACAGGGTAACGGTGAGGCCCAGCTTGGCCAGCTGCACCAGGTAGGGCGCTACCACATGCGTAGCTGGCACGTAGGTGTTCAGGAGCATGGCCCCGATAAAGCCCAGAATGAAGTAGGGAATCTTGACTTTCACATCCTTCTGCCGGAACACCAGCGCCGTACCGAGCGCCACCGGAATAATCCAGAGGGCGCGGGCCAGCTTCACGGTGGTAGCTACCTGCAGGGCCTGCTCACCGTAGGCGGCGGCAGCTCCGACTACCGAGCTGGTATCGTGAATGGCAATGGCGCACCACAGGCCAAACTGGTTCTGGGTCATGCTGAGCGCGTGCCCTACCACCGGAAACGCGAACAAGGCCATAGCATTGAGCACGAACACCGTGGCCAGCGCCACCGACATTTCCTCTTCCTTGGCCCGCAGCACCGGCCCCACCGCCGCAATGGCCGAGCCCCCACAGATGGCGGTACCGCAGGAAATCAGGTGGGTGATGTGGCGGCCCAGCCCCAGCCAGCGGCCGGCCACGTAGCCCAGCCCGAGGGTGCCGGCAATGGAAGCTACCGTAAACAGCAGCCCTTGCTGGCCCGCCTGCACGGCCGCTTGCGCGTTCATGCCAAAGCCCAACCCGATAACCGAGTATTGCAGAAGCTTGGCCGTGAGCTTGCGGGTTTGCGCCAGAAACGGATTTCCCACCGTTTGCGCCAGCACCAGGCCCAGCGCCAAAGCCACCGGTGGCGTCGCCCAGGGCGTAAGGCAGAAACCCAGCAGCATGACAAACACCACCTGAGGCAAGCGCCCGGAGCGGTTGGCCGCCGGAGCGGGGGTAGCACCTACCAGCGTTGGAGTAGGCGGGGTTTGCAAGGCCTGCGGATGCGGCTCGGGAGCATCAACGAAGGCCGAGAGGTGGCTAACGGGGCGGGTGGTTTTCATGGGTGAGGGGCGGGTACTGCTGGTCAAAAGTACGGGAGCCCCTACCCCCATGATAATCCCAAATGGTTATCTAGTATTACTTAAAGTTATACTGTTGGTGTGCGTAGCGCAGAAAACGCTCGGCAGCCCTGGGCAAGGGTTGGCCCTGCACCCACAGCGCCTCGAAGCTGCGCGGCAGCTGCAGGTCCTGAATGGGTACTATCTCCAGCAAGCCTGCTTCCAGCTCCCGCGCCAGGGCCCGCCTCGACACAAACCCCAGGGCTTCGGGCGCGGCTTCGAGGTAGGATTTGATGGCCTCGGTGTTATCAAAGTAAAAGGCTACGCGCAGGTCGGTGAGCTTGATTTTTCGCTCGCGCAGGGCGAATTCCAGTACCTCCAGCGTGCCTGAGCCCCGCTCCCGCAGCACCAGCGGGTGGGCTACGGCCTCGGCCAGGGGCATGGGCACCGGAGGCGGACCGGCAGGGGTGGCCTTGCGCACCGCCACCAACTCATCGGCCAGCAGGGGCTCGTAGTGCAGGTCGCGGCTTTTGGAGCGGCCCTCCACGAAACCGAGGTCGAGCTGGCCGCTGAGGATGGCTTCGGCAATTTGCTCGGAGTTGCCGTTGAGCAGGGTCAGCTCTACCTGGGGGTAGCGTTTCTGGAAGCCGGGCAGAATACCGGGCAGCACGTACTGGGTGAGAGTGGTGCTGGCGCCCAGGCGCAGACGGCCGGCCGCTTCGCCGTGCAGGTTGTGCAGCTGCTCCGTGAGCTGCTGGTGCAGCTGAGCTACCTCGTCGGCGTGGGACAGGAGCAGGGTGCCGGCTTCGGTGAGGCTCACGCGGTTGCCGCGCCGCTCAAACAGGCGCTGCCCGTAGGTGCGCTCCAGCTCCCGGATGTGCTTGGTAATGGCGGGCTGGGTAATGTAAAGCTCCTGCGCTGCCTTGGTAAAGCTTAGGTGCCGGGCTACCGACTGAAAAACGCGCAAACGAAAATCGGGCATAGATGCAAGGTACGCGGGTAGGCGAACAGGGCAAGAGCAGCCCCGCTGGCCTACCCCCTTCCGCTGATGCAAACCTGCTTCTGCCTAACTTGCTTCTTTCCTCTGTCTCCCTGAATCCACCCCATGAAAAGACCTTTCCTGACTGCGCTGGCGTTGTTGCCGCTGGCCGCAGCCGCTCAACAAAGTTCCGTGTACACCCCCGAGCTACTCTGGAAGCTGGGCCGCCTGGGCGAAATGCAGGTGTCGCCGGACCGCAAAACGGTGGCCTACACCGTAACGCGCTACAACCTCGGCGAAAACAAAGGCAACACCGATATCTGGGTGGTGCCGGTAGCGGGCGGCGCGGCCCGTCAACTCACCAACACGCCGGGTTCGGAAAGCACCCTAAACTGGCGGCCCGATGGCAAGCTGACCTTTCTCTCCGGCGAAGGCGGCACGGAGCAGCTCTACGTGATGAATGCCGACGGCTCGGGCAAGCAGAAGCTCAGCGAGTTTCCCGACGAGGGGCTGGCTAACCTGAAATACGCGCCCACCGGCAAGTTTATCCTCTACACCCAGGATGTGAAAACCGGCAAGTCGGTGCAGGACTGGTACCCCGACCTGCCCAAGGCCGACGCCCGCATCATCGACGACCTGAACTACCGCCACTGGAACGTGTGGGACGATTATAAGTCGAGCCACGTTTTCTTTCAGCCCCTCGGCGATGATGGCAAGCCCACCGGCTACGGCAAGGATGTGATGCCCGGCGAGCGGTTTGACGCGCCCCTGGCCCCGCTGGGCGGCTCCGAGCAGCTGGCATTTTCACCCGATGGCTACCGGCTGGCCTACACCTCGCGCAAGCTCTACGGCAAGGCCGAGGCCGAAAGCACCAATTCTGATATCTACCTCTACGACATCCGGGAGGGCAAAACTCAGAACCTGAGTGAGGGCCTGGGCGGCTACGATGTGGAGCCCGTTTTCTCGCCCGATGGCACCAAGGTAGCGTGGCTGAGCATGGCTACCCCCGGCTTCGAGTCGGACCGCAACGGCATTGTGGTGTATGACTTCAAGACGAAAAAGCGCGAGGACATTACGAAAGGCTCGGAGCAATCGGCGGCCAACATCCGTTGGAGCCCAGATGGCAAGACCATCTACTTCCTGAGCGTGCTGGAAGGTACTGAGCAGCTGTTCTCCATCCCGAGCAAGGGCGGCAAGCTGAAACAGCTGACCAAAGGAGCCCAGAACTACAACAGCTTCGAGCTGGCCGGTCCGGACGCGGCCATTGCCAATAAAACCACCCAGGCCCAGCCCGCCGACCTCGTGCGCCTCGACCTGAAAACCGGCCGCGAAACCTCGCTCACCCGCATCAATGAGCAGGAGCTGGCGGGCGTTCAACCCGGCAAAACGGAAGCCCGCTGGGTGCGCACCACCGACGGCAAGCAAATGCAGGTGTACGTTATCTACCCACCCGATTTCGACCCCAGCAAAAAGTACCCTACCCTGCTCTACTGCCAGGGCGGGCCGCAAAGTCCCATCACCCAGAGCTTCTCGTACCGCTGGAACTTCCAGCTGCTGGCGGCCAACGGCTACATTGTGGTGGCCCCGAACCGCCGCGGCCTGCCGGGCTTCGGCACGGAGTGGAATAACAGCATTTCGGGCGACTGGGGCGGGCAGCCCATCCGCGACTACCTCTCGGCCATTGACGCTGTGAGCCAGGAGCCCTACGTGGACAAGGACCGCCGTGGCTGCGTGGGCGCCTCCTACGGTGGCTATTCGGTGTACTACCTCGCGGGTAATCACGAAGGCCGCTTCAAGACTTTTATTGCACACGCCGGCCTCTACAACCTCACCAGCTGGTACCCCAGCACGGAGGAAATGTTCTTCGCCAAGCACGATATGGGCGGCGCGCCCTGGGATGTGCTGATGCACAGGCCGCCCCACAAAGCTTACACCCACTTCAACCCGCAGCTTTTCGCGAGAAACTGGGATACGCCCATGCTGGTGATTCATGGCGGTAAGGATTTCCGGGTGCCCGAAGGCCAAGGAATGGAAGCTTTTGGCACCGCCCAGCTGCGTGGCATCCCCAGCCGCTTCCTGTACTTTCCCAACGAAGGCCACTGGATCAGCAAGCCCCAGAACTCGGTGCTCTGGAACCGCGTGTTCTTCGACTGGCTGGCCCGTACTCTGAAGCCCGAGGGACAAGCAGCTAAGTAGCCCCTACCCCCTTCCTGATAATAAAGCCTACCCAGGTGCTGGGTAGGCTTTATTATTATACCTCCTTGCTCCGGAAAAATCTACTTTTGGCCGATTAACTTATGCTTACGCTATGTCTTTCTTAACCCGATTGCTCGCCAGTGCTACTCTCTGCCTACCTGTTCTTACCAGCCAAGGCCAACAAACTACCCCCGATACGAGCCAGACGCAAACCATAACTGCAGCCCTGCCGTTTCAGCTGCCGCTGATAGCGCTGGTGCCCGGCGACAACTTTGGTATCAGCCTGCAGGATTCGCTGGCGCGCGCGGCTTATGCCAGAAATAAGGTTCGGAGTATCACTAAGATTCAGGTGTGGGAGAAGAGTGGCGAAATTGATTCGCTGGAATACCTGGAGCTGGACCGCCGTGGTAATAAAGTACTGCTGTATAACCCCACTTTCCAGGCTCGTACCATGCGCCGCTACGATGCCCGCAACCACCTCATTGAGATTTTGCAGTCGCCCCACCCCGGCTACCCCTACCAGGTTCGGGAGGTAATGGACCCCGCCAGGAATACCTACACCGCATATCACTACCTCTCAGAGGCGCCCAACCACTTATACCGGACCGTTACGCACCGCTACCACGCCGATACGCTAGTAGGCACGGCGGAGCTACATCAGCCCGAGGTGCGCCAGGGCTATACCCTAACCCGCGTAGTGTCGAGGAAGTACACCGCAGGCCCCGATACCACTCGCCTCGACTTATTTGGGTACGATGAAACCGGGCAGGTACGGGTGCACGAGGCGCTGTATTTCATTTACAAGCAAAAGGCGTTGGTAGAGAGTGGGGAGGTAACCTATGAGCAGGCCCTGCAACACCTGCTCGCTACCTCGGCCAAGGCCAGGCAGCAGCGGAGCCAAGGGGTAACCGATGCGGTACTTATTGCCCGGCAGGGCGGCGAGCTTAAGGGCCGATACCAGCCTACTGCCTACTTCTGGTACGATGAAAAAGGCCGGCTGATCAAAACGGAGAACCGCAGTCGGCAGCAGAAAACAACCCCGTCCACTACCCAGGGCCAGTACGGTACCATGACGATCAGCAGCGCCACGTCCAGCCAGCATGTGTATCAGTATGATAAGCAGGGCCGGATGATACGGGAAGAAATCCGGAGCAATTTCGCGCCAACGCGGCAGGGGTTGCTATCAGCGCCTCGAATTCACGTTGTCATAGAGAAAACCTATTCTGGCAAAGGGCTGCTGCTTACCGAAACACAGAACAATGGCCGCTCTGTGGCACGCTACGAATACCGCTATACCTACTATTAAGCGAAGGCAGCCTTCGTCTCAACGGGCCTGAACCTGCGGCCCTGAAACGAAAACAGCAAGGCCCAGAGCTATAGTTGCCACGTAGGGCCAGCGAATATGCAGCAGTGGCCAGGCAACAGAGCCACAAACAAGCGACTCTGCACCGTTCTGGTCCCGCTGGCAGCATCTCCTTTTCAACAATAAATATATTTATTGTGCTATAAAATAGTAGTTACTTACGGAGACAGACATTTCTGCTCGCACACCTATGTGGCTCCGTCTTCTGATACTTTTTCTGCTGAGCGGCTGGCTGCTGGCCGTACCCGGCCGGGCCGCGGCCCCACCCGGCCCCCTGCGCGACACCCTGCTTCTGAAGGACCCGAAAGGCGCCCATATTTCGGAGGCCTACCGCTACTACACCGAGCCTTTTACGGAGCCGGTAAACCCGGAGCAGGTGGAGGCCCAGTGGCGGGCCGGCAAGTTCCGGGCCGGACCCTGGCACAAACCCCTGAACCTGGGCCTGCGCCACGAGCGGGTATGGCTGCGCCTGACGGTGCGCAACACCGATACCCTGCGTCTGCGCTTTCTATGGAGCATCTTCAACTTCACGGATAGCGCCGCCTTGTACTGCCGGCGTCAGGGCGAAGCCACTTTCCGGCAACTGGGGGCGGCCAGCTCCTGGGTACCGGCCGCCGGGCGGGCCTACCCGGCCCGGTCCCTAAGCTTTCCGTTTGCCCTGGCGCCCCAGGAAACGGCCGTCCTTTATCTGCGCATTGATCTGCACGCCGGGGCCCTGTATCTGCCTACCTACATTGAAACGGCCGAGCACTTCCTGGCCTGGGAGATGAACTTCCCGTTTGAGCGGCACTGGGTCTGGCTGCTGGGTTTTTACCTGGGTAGCGCCCTGTTCAACCTGGTCCTGTTTACCTTCCTGCGCGACAAAATTCATGTGTGGTACGTGGCCTACGTGGCGTGCGTAACGGTGTTTCTGATGATGGAAGATGGCCTGGACGCCATGCTGCTGCCCACGGCCCCCTACCAGCTGCTCTGGACGATAGGGCAGTTCAACTTTCTGGTGCTGGCCGCCGCCGCCGGCATCCGGATTATGCAGCTGTTCGTGCGGCTGCGCACCGGCTGGCCCCGCTTGCACCAGTTGGGCAGCGGCCTGGCGGGCCTGGCCGTGCTGTTTGTGGCGCTGTACGCGGCCCTGGCTCCGTGGGCCGTGCGCCACAGCCTGGCTTTTCTGCAGGTGCTGAATATCGGGCGCGAGGTACTGCTGCTGGGCCTGTTCGCCTACGGGTGGGTTACCCTGCTGCTAGTGGCCCGCTCCCGGTCCCGGCGGAGTCTGGCCGCGTACTACGCGCTTACCTACCTGTTCTTCTTCACGGGCTTTGCCATTTTCTGGAGCAACCACGTAGGGCTGAGCAGCTTCAACCCCGTTTATCCTAATCCGCTGGCCTGGGGGTTGTTTCTGGAGCTGCTGGTGCTGAGCGGGCTGCTGACGGGCCGCTTCCGCCACACCCTGCGCCAGAATGCCCGCCTGCGCATCCGGCAGCTGCGCCAGCGCAACGCCCAGGGCGCCCGCCTGATTGCCGCCCAGGAAGAAGAACGAAAGCAGCTGGCCCGGGAGCTGCACGATGCCATCGGGCCCAACCTGGCGGCCCTGCACTTCGCCTGGCAGGGCCCGGCCCTGCGCCAGGCCCTGGCTTCCTCGCCGGAAGCTGCCACGGCGGGCCGCCAGACGGAGCTGCTGCTGCGCCACCTCACCGACGAGGTGCGCACCTTTAGCCATACCCTGCTTCCGGCCGAGCCGGGCACCGGTACTCTGCGCGAGGCTATGGCTACCCTAACGGAGCTGCTCAACCTCTACGGTGGCCCCGCGGTGCACCTGCAGGCCCCTGCTTCTTTAGATGAGCTACCCACGGCTCTGCAACAGGTAGCCTACCGCATCGCCGCCGAGTTGCTCAACAACGCCGTGCGCCACGCCAGCGCTACCACGGTGCAGGTGGAGCTGCAGCGTCTGCCCGCCGCCCTGCACATTCGGGTGCAGGACAATGGCCGGGGCTTCGACCAGAGCAAGACAGCCAGTGGCATTGGCCTGCGCGGGGTGCAGGCCCGCGTTGACTACCTGCGGGGGCAAATGAGCGTGGATAGCACGGCCGCAGGCACCTGCATTACCGTGAAAGTGCCCTGCTAGGAAACCGCCCTGACTTTAGCGGGCCGCACGGCCCGCCCCTGGCGGCGCAGCACGGCCCAGAGGCCCAGCACCACTACCCCACACCCCAGCCCCAATACCGGCGCCGACACCACCCGCAGGGCCCAGCCCGTGATGTAGGAGCCACTGACTCCGCACAGGTTTACCAGGGCCATGTAGGTAGTAAACTGCGAGCCTTCGATGCGGGGGCGGCACAGGGCCATGAGCAGGGGCATGGCCGCCACGCTCAGGCTGGGGTCGGCGAGGTTCCAGATCAGCAGCCCCAGGGTAGCCACCGGCCGGTAGTGCCACCAGAAGCTCAGGCCGCAGAACACCACCAGAAAACACCCCAGTACCAGCAGCACCTGCCGCTGCAGCCGGGCGGCCCCAAGGCGGTCGGCCAGCACGCCCCCGGCCACAATCAGGCACAGCGTGGCCGCGCTGCCCCAGCTGCCCTGCAGAATAGATACGTCGGCGTCGGGCCAGCCCAGCTTCTGGATAAGGTGATAGGAATAGGCCCAGCCGAACACCCCAAAGCACAAGTAGGCCAAGGCAATGATGCCAAACAGGCGCAGGGTGCGCGGCTCCGTGATGGCGCGCAGCAACTCCCGAAACAGCCAGGCCACCGGGGGGTTATCGGCGTTGCGGCGGGCGCCGGGGGGTAGGGCCCCGAAGCGCGGCACCAGCCGATCAGTGCGCTCCAGCCGGATAAAGAAGGTGAGCACCGTGAAAGCCAGTAGCGCCACCGACTGCGCCAGCGCGGCCTGAAAAAACCCATAGCGGTGCAGCATCCACGACAGCCCGGCCGCCCCCAGTGAGGAACCCAGCAGAAAGCCCCCGCGCATAAAGGCATTTACCCTACCCCGCTCCGCCTCCGGAACCACCGCAATGGCAATGGCATCCACGCTGGCATCCTGAACGGAGGCGAAGACACTGTGCACCACAAAGGCCAGCAGCATTAGCCGGAGCTGGGCGGCGGGGTCATGGACTAGCAGCAGCGCCAACGAGGCCACAGCAGCCAGCAGCTGCGTGAGCACCACCCAGTGCTTGCGCTGCCCAATGATGGATTCCTGATACTTGTCAATCAGTGGGCCCCACACGAACTGCAGGGTCCAGGGCAAGCCCACCGCCGCCGAAAAGGAAGCCACCGCAGCCGAATCCAGCCCCTGCCCGATCAGGTAGTTTACCACGGCCGTCAGCCCGAAGCCCGCCGGGATGCCCTGCATTACATAGAGGTAGAAAAAGGTAAAGTACCGCAGGCCGGCACTCTCACGCAGGACAAGATGATTCACGGGCGGGCAGCTGATAGTGAACAGGATAGCCCACGAATCTAACCAATTCCCGTTGAGTTGCTACCCACGCTCCCATCCGACGGGCAGAGCCCGTCTGACCAGTTGCCGTCCGCGCCAGCATAACACCATTCGCCTACCCCCGAATACTGCCTGAACCCAGTCGGACAAACGTCAGCACCGTCAATCGGTCGGATGAGTTCCGCCTAGTCCTACCGGGTAGGATGCTACTTCAGCACGGCTTCCGTCACCTTGTTAATGTCACTGCTGACTTTCTGGATAAACTCTAGCTGCTCGATCAGCTGGGCATCGGGCACGGCGGGCGGGGTAGGCACGGCGGGCTCGGTGGGAGTAGTTTCGGGCTCCTGCGGATCGAGGCGGCGGAGGCTGCGGTGCAGGGCCTGCTGGGCCTGGCGCAAGGCTTTCAAGCTGGCCAGGGGTAGGCGGGGCTCCAGCTCGCCGGCCAGCACGGCGGAGGTAATGGCCGCCACGTTCGACGACAGAATATGGTTGAGCACTACGAACTCGTGCACCTCGGTGGGCCGGTGCTGCTTGGCCCGCGGCTCCGACATCATGCGCTGAAACGCCGCCCCCAGGTTAGCTGAGCTCACATACACGTCTTTCCGGGCCAGCTTATAGTCCAGCAAGGCCACCGGCGAGCCGGTAAGGGTTTCCTGCAAGGTGCGCAGGTAGTGGAGGTTGGCCCGCAGCACGGCCTTGAGGTAGTCGTGCAGTTGGCCCGATTCCCAGTTAGGGAACAGCAAATAGCCCGTGGAAAAAGCAATCAGACAGCCCAGCACCGTATCGAACACTCGTTCCTCCACTACCTGCACGTAGCCCAGCCCCAGAAAGCTGAACAGAATCAGGATGAAGGGAGTCATGAACGTAACCGTGACGAGGTAGTTGATGCGGACCAGACTGTAGGAAATCAGCATGAACAGCACCATCAGGCCCAGCAGAATGCGGTGGTCAGGAATCAGCCAGAGCACGGCCGCGCCCAGGGCTCCGCCGGCCAGGGTGCCCAGCACACGCTGCACGTTGCGCTCCTTGGTCAAGCTGAAGGCGGGCTTCAGCATGTAGGTTATCGTCATGATAACCCAGTAGCTGTGGTGGCCCGACAGCACCCGCGTAAGAAGCAGGCCCACGGAGCAGGCCACAAACATGCGCACCGAGTGCCGGAAAATGCCCGACTGCAGCGTCAGGTGGTCGCGCAGCTGCTTGAGGTCGAAACTCTGGTGGCCCACAAAGCGCCCAAACTCCAGCTCCCGCCCGGAGGGGGCCGGGGCATTGGCATCGAAGTAGGCCCGAATGTCCTGGAGGCGCTGGCTGAGGTTGCGCAGGTTTACCAGAATCTTCTTGAGCATGAGGGTATGGCCGGGCCGGGCCGGGTCCTCCAGGGTATCAATCCGGGCCTTTATTTTCTCCAGCCCCGCCAGCAGGTTACGCCGGGAGGTGTAGCCGTGGTTGGCCTGAATGGCGAAGCCGATGTTTTCCAGCTCGGCGGCGTGCTCCTCAATTTCCCGGGCTATCAGGTCGAGCACGCCGGTAGCCTCGAAGCGCTGGTGCAGGGCGGCGTAGTCGTGGTAGGTAATGGTTATTTGCTCGTAGAGGTCCACCACATCCACGAACGTGAGCACCAGCCGGCGCCCCGTCCCGGTCGATTCCTTGATGGTCTGGCGGGTTTTGAACAGCAGCTCGCGCACGGCATCCTGCTTCTCGCTCACGGTTACCTGCTGGGTTACCAGGCGGCGGTAGTCGGCCTCCAGGTTGGTGCCGGTGCGGTAGAACTCGGCCTTCAGGCGCAGGAAATCGGCAATAGTCCGGATACAGTCGCCGAGGGCCTGCTGGGCCGGGCGGTAAGGCCGCAGGGTGTAGAGCAGCATGGTTACGCTCAGGTACCAAAGGCCGCCGGCCACTACCATCCCGGCGTAGGGCAGCACCTCCTCGGGCTTAAGCGGCCGCTCCAGCATCAGAATAATAACCAGCAAACCCGCCGTGCCCACGGCGCCGGCCCGGTTGCCGTACACCAGCAGCATGGTAAACGCGAAGCTGCACAGCACTACCTCCAGACTCAGCAGCCAGGGATAAGGGTGCAGAAAGCCCGTAATGGCGGCCATCAGCCCAATCAGGCAGGTGGCCGCCAGCATGCCGTTGCGCTTGTGCACCACGGGGCCGGGCGTATCCGTCAGGCTGACGCACACGGCCCCCAACGATACGGTCAGGCCCTCGGTGAGGTGCCCCAGCAGCCCCAGCACCAGGCCAGGCAACAGAATGGAAAGCGTGGTCCGCAGACCATCCGAAAATTCCTGACTGGTAAAGAAGTACTGAAAGGAACGGACCCGTTCGTTCATGGAGGAAGCTACACCGAAAGGTAAACCCGGCTTATACGCACCAGCTTCGGTTCGGGGGCGAAAGGTAAGCATGTGGTACGTAGGGAGCGGGCTCGCCCCCGCCCGCCGCATGCTTAATATAGCTACGACAAGCAGACGCCGGGCGGGGAAAGCCCCGCTCCCTACTCTACGGCTGGCAGGTCAGAGTTGGCGGGGCCGGCCAGCAGCTTGCCGTAGGCATCGAACCGGGAGCCGTGGCAGGGGCAGTCCCAGCTGTTTTCCAGGCCGTTCCAGTGCACAATGCAGTGCAGGTGGGGGCACACGGCCGAGCACTCGTGTACCTGGCCGGCGGGGTCCTTGTACACGGCCACTTTCAGGGGGCCGCGGCCGATAACGGCGCCGGTGCCGGGGGCTACCTCCTCGGCGGTTTTGGCCTCGCCGCCGGTGAGCAGCTCAGTGTACTCGGCCGCCACGTTGAGGTTCTCCTTCACGTATTCCTTCACCGACTCCAACTTCACGGTTACGCGGCCGGGGTCATAGAGCTTGGCCCAAGGGTTTTCGCGGCCCAGAATCAGGTCGGTGATGATGATAGGACCGAGCGTACCGTGGGTCATGCCGTGGCCCGAGTCGCCGGTGATGATGTACACATTGTCGTCGTCAAGGGGGTTGCGGCCGGCGTAGCCCAGCCCGTCCACCGGCTCCATCACCTGCCCCGACCAACGGTAGTCAATCTGCCCGGCGGTGGGGAAGTGGTCTTTGGTCCAAGTTTCGAGGCAGCGTAGGTTCTCCTCGGGGTTGGGCTCCTGGCCGGTTTTGTGGTCCTCGCCGCCCACAATCAGCAGGTCATAATCGGCGTTTTCCACCTCTTGCAGCCGGATGTAGTGGTAGGGGTCGGCCGTGTCCCAGTAGAGGGCTTTGGTAACGGAGCCCTTGGGCACGCGGGCCCCAATAACGTAGGTACGGTAGGGGTGCTGCTTGGTGTGCATCACCACCAGGTCGTTGAAGGGCGTGTTGGTGGCCAGCACAATGGCCTGGGCCCGCACCTCCTGGCCGCCATCGGTTACGACACGGGCGTCCGAGCCACCGTGCACCGTTTTTACGTGGGTGCGGGTGAAGATGCGGCCGCCCTGCTGCTCAATGGCCTGGGCTACCCCCCGCAGATACTTTAGAATGTGAAACTGTCCCTGGTTCGGGAACACCAGGCACTCGCCCGTCCGGAAGCCCTGGGCCCCGGCGTCGGGCAGGCGCTCTACGTCCACGAGGCCGGCCCGGTGCGCTGCTTTCTGCTCGTCGTCCAGTTCCTGCACCGTGCCGTTCTGGGGCAGGAACAAGTAACCGGGCAGGCGGGTAAAGTCGCAGTCAATCTGCTCCTGCTTTACAATGCGCTCAATGCGGTCCACGGCGGCGCGGTGGCTATCGGCGGCTAGGCGGGCACCCTCTTCGCCGAACAGCTGCTCCAGGGTGGTGTACCGGTCATCAAGAGCGAAGCTGAGGTGGGCCGTAGTGCGACCGGTTTCGCCGCTGGCCAACTCCCCGTCTTCCAGCAGCACTACTTTTTTACCCTCCAGGCCCAGCAGGTAAGCCGTAGTCAGGCCGGCAATGCCCCCGCCCACTACCACTACATCGGCCGTCAGGTTGCTGGTCAGGGGCTGGAAAGAAGGCAGGGCCGGGGCGGTACCCAGCCAGGATGAAAGGGTAGTACCGGAAGTTTGGGCGGGGTTGGGCGTGGGCATAGCTGCGTTGGTTCAGGTTCAGAAGGCAAGTGTCCTGATGAGGTACGCCGCCCCCCCGGCGGAGGTTAAGGCAGAAGCCAATAAAAACGTGTCACCCGGCCGGGAGTGAGCCGGCTAAGTCGGCCCCCATTCGGGAAACCCAGCTTGCTTTCTCCCGGCCAGGCGACACGTTTTCCTACCCCGGCTCAGGGTCGGAAGTCGGACGCTGCCTTTAATACAGAATGTCTTCTACCGGATCCAGCTTGGGCGGCACTTCGGTTTCACCCAGCATTTGGCGCAGGTCAATTTCAATGGAGCGGCAGATGGCCGTCATGGGCACATCGTTCATGTTGTTTTCAAAGGGGTTTTCGCTGTTGTGTCCTACCTTTTCAATGGTGGCAAACACCCAGGAAACCAACACCGAAAAGGGTACCGTCAGCCAGATGTGCTGGGGGCCGATTTTGGCGAATTCCATAACCAGCCCCAACGGCATCAGGGCCGTAAACAAGTACACGAACACCATGCTAAAAAAGGCGTACTGGCGCGGGAAAGGCGTATTTTTGATTCTCTCGCAGCCTCCTTGCAGGTTATAGAGCACTTCCAGCGTGTTCATCATGGTCACATGCTGGAAATCATTGAGCAGGCCCCGCTCCTCGCGCAGCATGCGCAGCTCAGCGGCCTGCCGCCGGATCAGCTGGGCCGGGGGGTTGGCCATCTGGCGCAACTTTTCCGATTCTTCCTCTTCCAAGAACGGCGCCACGGCAGCATCCCACTGCTCAGGCTGGCGGCGCAGATGAATGCGCAGGGCGTTGCACCAGGCAATCTGACGGTACACCATGCGCCGATGCCGGCCGGTTAATTCCTCGGCCGAAGCGGCGGGAGCATCAATACCGGGTGCATCCACCACGGACGTTACAAATTCCAGGATCTGGATGGCGGTGGTGCGGCTGCTGTTCACGATACCGCCCCAGAGCTGCCTACCCTCCCAGAAACGGTCGTAAGAGCCGTTATTCTTGAAGCCAATGTAGAAGGCCACAGCCGTACCGAGGGTAGCCACCGGCTGCCACGGAATGGCCACGGAGTGGAACCCCAACGGGCCGTAAACGATGCAGACCAGCAGGCTGTACACGGTAAAAATCGTGACAGCCTTCCAGCCGAGTTTCCAGATGATGTGCCAGCGGAGGTTTTCGCGGATGTACACGCAGAAGAAGTTAAGGTGCTAGAAGCAGGTAGGCGCGGTAAAGTAGGCACCTAACATTAACCTCGGGTTAAATGCTGACTGCTTGCTCTTTCTACGAATTCCCTTAGCCCGACAGTTACTTACGCACTGGTTAAGCCGGAATATTTACTCCTCGCTGAGCACAATGCCCATCAGGCGCATAAGTTGGCTGGCATTGAAGGAGCGGCACACACCCGGCGTGAGGCGGTAGTCGAAGCGCAGGGTGCCATCGGGGTTCAGGAAGCTGTTGAAGCTCACGTTACGCACCTGCCCGGGCAGCTCTTCTTCCAGGGCCGCCAGCTCCAGATCGTGGGTGCTGATGAGGCCACTGGCGGCGCGCTGCCGCAGCTGGTGCACCAGGGCCCGGGCCCCGCGGTGGCGGTCCTGGGAGTTGGTGCCTTTCAGAATCTCATCGAGCAGATAGAAAACCGGCAGGGAGTTGGCCGTGGCTTCGGGGGTAGTGAGGTCGAGCAGTAGGCGCAGGCGCTTGAGCTCAGCGTAGAACGAGGAAGTGCTTTCGGCCAGGTTGTCGTTGGTGCGCATGGCCGTGTACACCTGGGCCGGGCCACAGTGGAAGGCCGCCGCGGGTACTACCCCTCCGGCCTGCGCCAACACCAGATTCAGACCTACCGTGCGCAGAAACGTGCTTTTGCCGGCCATGTTCGAGCCCGTGACTACCACCGTCTGGCCCGCGCCTTCGGTCCGGAAATCGTTACGTACCCCAGTGCCCCCAAACAGTAGGGGGTGGCCCATGGCCTGGGCCGCCACGGTCAGGGGCGCTTCCGTCAGGGCGGGCTGCGTGAAGGTGGGGTTGGCGGCCCGGAAGGCAGCCAGGCTAACCAGGGCATCCAGCTCGGCGGCGGCTTCCAGCAGGGGCTCCAGACCATCGGGCAGGCGGCGTTTCCAGCGCTCCAGCTGCCACATACCCCACAAATCCCAGAGCAGCACCGTGTTCAGCAGGCCCGCCACGGCCGGGTTCTGGCGGGCCGAAAACCAGCCCGCTACCCCCGAAAGTTGCTCCAGGAGCCGGGCCGCCGCTACCCCGCCCGTATCGTGTAAGGTGCGGTGCAGGCGGCGCAGGGCCGGGCTCTGCCACTGGCTGGCCTCAAACAAAGCCAACTGGTCGTGGGCGGCGCGCAGGGCGTCGCGCATGGTGGTGGCATGCTGGTAATACGCGGCCCGGATAGCACCGAACCGGGCGTTCAGGGCGCTGGTCAGCAGCAGCACCAGCAAGGGCCAGGTGCCGTAGCCATTCAGCGCAACCAGAATACTTCCTACCCCCATAATGGGTAGTAAAGCCATAAAAGGCAGCAGCCAGCCTTTCCCCTTAAAAAAGTCAGGCTCCCGCAGCCAGGCCGCAAAACCGCGCGGGTCTGACTCCTGCCGGGGATAGTGCCGGGCGCGGGCCTGCCACTCCTGCTGCCAGGCCACATCCGGGGCCAGCTCGGCGGTAGCCTGCTGCCGCTCCTGCACTGCCGCCACTGGACCGGGCGCCAGCAGCCAGCCGGCCAGCCAATCCTGCCCCAGACGGGACGTGCTGCGGTTCAGGAGCTGAAACAGGGAGTGGGAGCCGAATACATCGAGGTCGGCGGCGTAGGCGTGCTGGGCGTCGAGGTAGCGTAGGCCGGGGTCGAAGCCCGCAAGGTTGCCTTCCAGCCGGGCCAGCTCGCCCTGGTTGAGCTGGGCCAGCAGGCGCTGATGTTCCCGCTTATAGCCCACCCGCGTGTGCCAGCGCACCAGCCCCAGAAACACCAGGTAGGCTGCTCCTATCACTCCAAAACCAGCCGCTACCTGCCCCTGGCTGAACAAGGCCCAGGCCCCGGCCGCCGCCCCCCCGAACACTAGCAGCCGCACCAGGGCTACTACCCTATGCCGGCCGGCAAAGTAATTTTCGCGCTCCGTATAATGCGCGAGGTTTTCCTGGAATAACTCAGCGGGCGGAACGGTAAGAGGACGAAAAGCAGTAGTAGCAGGCACGGCGGCGGCATCAGGTGAGGCCACGAAGGTACGCAGCCCCTGGGGAGGGCAGTAGCGGCGCGGCCGGCGCCTAGCCTGCTACCACGGCAATGCACTTCAGCTCAATGGCTATGGGGGTGGGCAGGCAGTTCACTTCCACCGTAGTGCGGCAGGGCTGGCTCGTCTGGAAATACTCGGCGTAGAGGCGGTTATAGGTCGGGAAGTCGGCCTGCATGTTGGTCAGGAACACGGTCACGTCCACGAGGTCTTCCCAGCGGGCTCCGGCTTCTTCCAGAATGTAGCGCACGTTCTGGAAAACAGCATGGCACTGGCTTTCAAAATCGTAGTGCCGAATGCTGCCGTCGTCGTTCAGCACTACCCCCGGCACCTGCTGCTGCCCCCGCTGCCGGGGCCCTACCCCCGACAGAAACAGCAGGTTGCCCGCGCGCCGGGCGTGCGGATACAGGCCCACCGGCTCGGGGGCGCGTGAGGAATTATGGGCGGCGGAAGTTGCGTTAGAGGCCATCGGCCAAAGCTACCGAAAACCGGCACTTTTCGTAGAAAACCGGAAACCCCAACGGGGGCTGGTGCGGTTGTTGTGCCAGCCCCTGGCCTCTCCCCTGCTTTTCTGCCTTACATGAAACACGCTTTCCGCCTCTTCCTGCTGTCCGGCCTGCTAGCCGCTGCCGCCCCGGCCTTGGCCCAGCAGAAGCTGAAATACCCCAAGCAGCCTGCTGCCTCCGCAATCTATGATGCCGTGGCGCAGCCGGCCGTTCCGGTAGGTGGCCTGGAGGCCTATGCCCAGTATCTTGCCGATCAGCAGCAGTACCCCACCGCGGCCCTGCAGGCGGGGGCGCAGGGCACGGTTACGGTTACGTTTGTGGTGGAAAAAACCGGCTCCATTTCCAATGTGGCCGTAACGCAGCCCGTCAACCCGGCCCTGGATGCCGAGGCCATCCGGCTGATTAAAGGCGGCCCGCGCTGGACGCCCGCCCAGCACCGCGGCGGCATCGTGCGCCAGCGGGTTTCGGTGCCCATCAGCTTCCAGATTCCGGGCGAAGCGGGCGGCACCGGCACGGCGGCCGGCGCTACGCCAACGGGCACTGCCCCCACTACCCAGCTGGTAAAGCCCGATTCGCCGGCCCGGCCTGTGGGCGGCACGGACGCTTTTTTCGAGTGGATTCAGCAAAACCAGAAGTACCCCGCCCTGGCCCGGCAGCGCAAGATGCAGGGCCGCGTAATGATGGAGTTTGTAGTGGACAAAGACGGCTCCCTCACCGACATCAAACCCATCAAGCGCCTGGGCTCGGGCCTCGATGAGGAAGCCATCCGGCTGATTAAGGCCGCCCCCAAGTGGCAGCCGGCCACCTACCAGGGCCAGCCCATGCGCCAGAAAATGGTGCTGCCCGTGGTATTCACGCTTTAGCAGTCCCGTAGCCGTTGTGTGGCTGCTGCGCCGGGTGCGGGTCTGAGCCCGCGGTATATATAAGGCGGGCAGAATATTTTTTGCTACCTGTTCGTTGGCGGGCAACGCGGCAATGATTTTCGGCCTCTTTTAAAGTAGTTTCCCCTCGTTTTCGTCGGCTTACCTACCAGGGTTGGCCGATGCGCTCGGAGCAGCCCCCTGGTCCTGCTCTGCCTTTCTCTTTTGCTATGCTTTCTCCCCTGCCGCTCGTTTCTGCCCCGCCCGTTGCCTTTGGCACGCCCCTGCCCCTGCCCGCCAGCTACTCCATTTGGCCTTATCAGGCCCGCTTCCGGCAGGCAGCGCAAGCCGTAGCCGAAGGCATTTTCGAGGCCCTCGACGAAGACCTGGCCCCTTACGTGCTGCTGTTGGCGCTGCCCGTCGATTCGGATCAGCTGGAAGAGGCCGTGCCCGTGTGCCTGGAGCCCGCCGACTGTGGCCTCGACACCGTGGCCTTCACCGAGGCTCAGGCCCGCGGCCGTTACTACCAGTATCTGCACCCCTGGAACTCGCCCGAGCGGGAACTGATGAGTGAGGAAATGATTGAGCGCAAGAAAACGGCCGTAGCGCTACGCCAGGCCGTGCAGGAAGTCCTCGATGAGGTAGCCACCGGCTCGCGCCACACGTACTTCGCGGGCGCCCCAGTGGCCATTCAGCATCACTCGGTAGTACCGGTACTGCGCCTCAACCGCAAGGCCATGCAGGCCTACCCTACCCTCCAGAAAAACCGCTACTACACCGATGGCCGCCCCTTGTCGCACTCCCTGCTGATGTCGGCGGTGCTGCGCTTTCACGAGGAGTGCCTGAAGTCGCTCACGGAGCCGGAGCCCGGCTCGGGGCTACTGGTGCGCCCCCGCGACACCGACGAGATTATTCGGGCGGCCGGCAAGCTGTTCATGGATACGCCCGCGCAGGACTTGGGCGCTAATCCCTCCGCCGCCAAGCTGTTTGCTACCTGCAACACTATTTCTTCCCTGCGATATGAGGGCGCCGAGGGGGTAGGCAAGGTGTTGCTGGCCCGCCGCGGCCACCCCAACCTCACGGAAATATTTGCCCTCACCTGCCCTACCCCCCTCACCGACTACCGGGCCGTGCGCAAGCTGCTGGAAATGACGACCCCCGAGGTTAGCCTGCTGGCCGATGGGGAAAACGTGTATGCCCTGGGCAAACAGGTAGGCTCCTACGATGCCAGCCGCGAAGACCTGTTCATCATCAACTTCGTGAATCACTACGCCTGGGAGTTTCAGCACGGCGGCCAGGTGCTGATGCGCGCCCACTACGGCCTGCCCAGCCTACCGCGTACCCGCCTGCACCGGGCCCGCTTTCGCCGCGACCTAAAGCACACGTTTCAGCTGACCGATGCCGCGAAAATTGAGCGTTTATGGGAGGTGGTAGTGGAGGCCAGCCGCCAGAAGCATGGTACGCTGCTGGTTATCACCACCGAAGCCCTGGCCGAAGCCGACCGCCTCAAGCTGCAATGCACGCTCATCGAGCCGGTACCCCTCACCCCACTTATCACCCGCCTGGTTACGGCCATCGACGGGGCCGTGCTGCTGGATCCGGAAGGCTACTGCTACTCCATCGGGGTGATTCTCGACGGCAAAGCTTCCGGGCACGGCACTAGCACCCGCGGCGCCCGCTACAACTCGGCCATCCGTTACGTAGAAAGCTCGCCCTACCCCTGCCTGGCCATCGTAGTCAGCGAAGACGGCCTGGTAGATGTCATTACCAAGGAAAGCTTGAGGGAGGAGTGAGGTGGTGAGTTTGCCGTTCCTCACTCCTTTTTAGCCCTAAACGACCAGGTGATGCGGAAGGTAGCTACTACGTCGCCGGCCTCGTCGAGGCCGGTGCTGGTGCAAACCACCGTGCGGCCCTCCCCGGTGGCGCGGCTTTCGGCTATGGCCTGGCCAATGGCGGCGCCATCTTCGCTGGTGAAGCGGATAAGCCCAACTGCTTTCTTGGTAAACTCCGCTTCCAGCCCCACCACCAGCATGGACACCGGCGGGCCGCTTTGTACGTGCATCATGGCCAGCAGGCCGCTGGCCATTTCGGCCGCCATGCTTAGGCAGGCAAAGTAGATGCTACGGAAAGGGTTTTGCGTCAGGTATTTGTAGCGCACAGTTACGGTAGCCGCTTCGGGCCTGAGGGCGGCTACGCGCAACCCGGCTAGGTAGGCCATTGGCAGGCGCCGCAGCATGAACAGCCGCAGCTTCAGCGGATTACTGATGTCGCGGCGGAATTTCTCCATGCGGGCGGCCGCCGAAGAAGTGGTGGGGGCAAGGGCCTGGCTCATACCGGAAGATAGGGATTCAGCGGAAAACAAGAATCCGGGGCGCTGAGCCGGGCTCAGCGCCCCGGATTACGAAGGGCCGCGGTTGTTGGGTAGCCTGAGAGTTACCCTTTCTTTTCCAGCACCAGCACCACTTTGTTGAAGTTGGCGGCGGCGTTTACTACCCCCCGGAAGGCCTCGAAGTCCTGCTTGGGCCACCGGATCTGGCGGTAGTACTCCTGAATGGTGACGGTTACTTTCTGGCCCTGCTACTGGTAGCTTGATTTGAACAGGAACTCGGGGCCGGCGGCCGTGGGGCCCGCTTCCACACTGAAGTTCAGATCCTGGAGGTTGCGCACCTGGTAACCGGCCGGCACCTCAAACGTGATGGTGCGGTTGTAGCGGCGGTCAAACTCGTTTTCCACGTCGAATTGCCGCTCCTCACTCTGGTATAACTCCGACTGCGGCCCCAGCAGCGTGCCTACCGCGTAGCTGAGCGTGGCGGGCAGAGCCTGGGCCGCCGTTTGGGCATGCACACCGGTCGGCAATAACAGCGCCCCCAGTCCTTAGGACCGCGAAGAATACGTAGATACACGAAACAGAGAAAGATAAGGGCCCCGCAGCCGAGCTAATGAAGCGAAGAAGGAGCAGCAGGTAGGCGGCCGTTGGAAGGCTAGTCTTTTTTGCGCTTGAGATTTTTTAATGACTTAGATTTTTTACGCTCCGCAGGATAAACTACCAGTTCCTGGTAGCCATACGTAGCATCGGGCTCGCGCCGGAAATCCAGCTCCGGCATTTCTCCAATTACCAGCTCGGCCGTAGTATAAACCAGGTTGCCTTCCACCAGATGCCCGCCTAGGGTGCGCCCCGTGGAATCGGCTATGGACAGGTGCAAGTGGCTGCCGTTGATGGACAGGATACCCACCAGGGATACAATTTCGAAGTGCCCCTGATACTGGGTGGGCCCCGGCTGGTTGGCCAGGCGCAGGATGGCCGTAGTCAGGCTGCCTACGCAGGTAAGCACGGCCGCCGCCCGCAGCTGGTGCTGCTCGGCAAAGGCCTGTAGTTCCCGGCGCAGATCCTGGCCGGGTTTCAGGCGCAGGGCATAGGTGCGCAGCGAGGACGAAGGTGCAAGGCCAGGAGCAGCAGCGGGCATAACAGCAGGCAAGGATTGGGCAGCGGCGGCTACGGCCGAAAAAGTCAGTATAGCCACCAGGGAAAAGGTACGCATGTCGGCAAATAAGCAAATAAAAGCCCGGGGGCCGGGCGGCACCGCAATAGTACCACCCGGCCCCCGGGCCCTGTTGGTGCCGAAAAAAGGCGGCGCCTAGCGTTTAAAGCTCACGTTGCCGTAGCGCACCCGGATGTTCACGTTGCTCAGGTTGCGCGTTTGCACGGCCCCGAAGGTACCCTGCATGTCGCTGGAGGAGGGGCTGCTTTCCTCGGAATCAACCTTAACCAGGCGCTTATCAACCAGCAGCTTGCCGTGCTCAGTATTTACATCGAAGTTAAAGCCAGCCCCGTCCGGAAAGTTGAGTAGGATGGTGCTGTAGCCGCCATCTACGTTTATCTGCCGGAAGTTTTTGCCGGTGCTGCGCACCTCGAAGGTGGGGCAGTACTGCAGCTTCATATCCAGCTGGTTGCTGAGCTTATCAATGCTAAAGCGGGAGTAGCCCGAGGAGCCGCGCAGGTTACGCACCGTGCCCAGAGCTACGTCGCCGTACTTGCTGTGCACTGTCAGGTCCTGCACTGAGCCGATATCAATATCTGAGTAGTTGTTGCGCAGCTCTACGGTGCCGCCTTCCGTCAGGCGCAGCTTGGAGTAAGAGGCATCTACGGTGGCGCGGCCGGCGTAAGGCACGGTGCACTGGGCATTGCACACGCGCACCGAGTTGCGGGGGCCTTCCAGGCGGGCCGTGCGCAGGGTACCGTACTCAATGGCCAGCTCGGTGGCCCCGGTCAGGTCGCTGGTCAGGCTGATTTCGCCGAAGGTGTTGTGCAGGGCCAGAGGCGTATTTTTGGGCACCCACACGGTGTAGTTTACCTCATAAAGCTTGGTACGGCTCCAGCATTCGCGGGGCATAGCGCCAAAGCGCGAGCGGGCCACGATGCCGCCGGTAGCCGGGTCCTGATCTTGGAGCTGCACCTGAATCATGTCCTGCAGCTGCTGGGCTTTGTCCTCGGTGTCAGCGCGGGTAATAATATCCACATCGGTGCGAATCTCGGACCGGTTCCACACGTTAACCTGCACCCTTCCATAGCGGGTATCGAGAGTGTAGAGCTTGGTGGCGCTGGCCGGAAACGTCCGGCTGATTTTACGAACCTTTTCCACGGCCGGCGTGGGCTGGGCCTCCTCCTGCGGACCCTGGCCGCCACCCTGGCGCGCATCCAGAAGTACACCCGGCTCCGGCTGGGCCGGGGGCTGAACGTAGTGCAGGGGGGCGCTGCCGGGGGCCTCCGGCTGCTGGGCCCGGGCGGGTGTACCCAATGCGGCCAGCAGCCCGGCGGCCAGCAGCCACCGCCCTACCCCACCCGCAGAAAGCAATGTATCAGGCATAGGTTAAGGCTTGCGGCGACCTTCGGCCACCATGTTAGGCTGCGAATGGTAGTCCCGGATCTGCTCCCGGGTACGCAGCTGCTGATTCAGCAGATCGAGCCGGATCTGCAGGTTGCGGTCCATAGCATCCAGCACTACTTCCGGCTCGGGGTTGCGGTAAAGCTCCGTGCGCAGCTGCTGGTAAGTAGAGTCGAGGCTGTGCAGCTCCTGTTGCCAGTCGGCGCGAGGGGCAGTGGCGGGCGTTTCCTGATCCAGGGCGCGCAACTCCTGCTGGCGCTCGGCAATCTGGCTGGCGTAGTAGGCTTCCATGCGGTGTACCGCCCCGGCCAGGCGCTGCTCGGGGCCCGCGGCGGCGGGAGTAGCGGCCAGGCCGGCCCCAGCCTCCACTGCGGCCACCGCACTGGCGCCGGAACCACTGGGAGCAGCTACTGCTACCGGTCCTTTACTGGTCCAGGGAGCAGGGCCAGAGTGGTGCTGCCAGAACCAGGTGCCGGCCATCAGCAGGGCCGCTACGGCGGCGGCAATGCCGTAGGGGCGGGCCGAGCGGACGGCCGGATCAGGGGTATCCGTGGCAGCCGGCACCAAGGCCGCTACCTCCGGCGTAGCCTCAGGAGCCGTGTACAGGGGTAGTATGCGCAAAAGAGCTTCCTCCTCGGCGGCTTCGGGCGCAGTCAATTCCAGTTCAATGTCGTCCCACAGATTCGGGCGCGGCTCGAACACATCGAAGTCGGCGCGGTGGCGCTCAACAAAGGCTTCCAGTCCGGTTTTCTTCTCGTTCATGTGCGGTAGTAATGGGCAGGCTGCCAAGGGCGGCGCGCTGGTCGGGGTTGGGGTGGGCCAGCGCAACAGGGGCAGCAGGTCGTCGTCAGGAGGGATAAATCAGGTCGCGGGCTTTACAAACCGTGCTGGCGGGCCAGCTCCAACAGCTTCTTGCGGGCACGGCTGTACTGCGACTTCGAAGTGGATTCAGTGATATTGAGAATACCGGCAATTTCGGCGTGGTCGTAGCCTTCCAGCAGGTAAAGGGAGAGGACTACCCGGTAGCCATCAGGCAGCTCCTGTACGCAGCGGCGCACCACATCGGCCCGCCAACCCAGATCTTCCATGTCGGGACCGTGGTCGTCCGTGTCAGGAGCGGCCCCGTCGTGCTGGTCGGCCAGGGGCACCAGTTGCAGGCGCCGGTTGCGCAGGCAGTTAATGCTTTTGTTGATGACGATGCGCTTCAGCCAGGAGCCGAAAGACGAGTCGCCTTTATAGCTGTGCAGCTCCCGGAAGGCGCTCAGAAACGACTCCTGCAGCACGTCCTCAGCCTCGGCATAGTCGCCGGTAATGCGCAGGGAGGCGTTGAACATGGCCTTGGAGTAGCGCTTGTATATTTCGGCCTGGGCCCGCCGGTCGCCCAGGCGGCAGCGCTCCACTAGTGGGGCATTGATGTCGGTGTACGCAAATGCCTCCATAGAGTGCTGGGTTGGCAGGGTTCGGAAACGAGAGAATGGTAAATATCCAACTTTCCGGGCAAAAATCGGCTGGGGCTATCGGGTAAGCAAGTGAAAGACAGCCGGCGGCGGGCGGGGTTGCACGGGGCGCTGGTATTCAGTGCCGGAGCCGGTTCGCCGCCGCTAACCATCCTTAGCCTTCTAACCATCTCTTTCCTGAATTCCTTCCCTACCCCCTCTCCTTTTCTCAACCTGCAGCCGCCCGGAGTACCATTCACTAGCCTCCCTAATAAGCACAATGGCCCGCCAGACAGAATCCGGCGGGCCATTGGATGCGGTGCTACCCCTGTTTACACGTCAAACTTAATCCCCTGAGCCAGGGGCAGCTGGGTGCTGTAGTTGATGGTATTAGTCTGGCGGCGCATGTAAATCCGCCAGGCGTCGGAGCCGGACTCGCGGCCGCCGCCGGTTTCCTTCTCGCCCCCGAAAGCCCCCCCGATTTCGGCACCGCTCGTGCCAATGTTCACGTTGGCAATACCGCAGTCGGAGCCGGCGTGGCTGAGGTAGGTTTCGGTTTCGCGCATGTTTAAGGAGAAGATGCTGGAGGAAAGGCCCTGCCGCACTCCGTTCTGCAGGGTAATGGCTTCCTCAACCCCACCGCTGTACCGGATGAGGTAAAGAATAGGCGCGAAGGTTTCTTCCTGCACCGTGTGGTACTCGTTGCGGGCTTCTACCAGGGCGGGCTTCACGTAGGTACCGGTTTCGTAGCCGGCACCTTCCAGCACTTCACCCCCCATGAGCAGCGTACCTCCCTCCTGCTGCACGGTTGCCAGCGCTTTGCTGAAGGATTCCACGGCGGCCTTGTCAATCAGCGGACCAACCAGGTTGCCTTCCTGCAGGGGGTGGCCGATGGGCAGGTTGGGGTAGATTTTCAGCAGGCGAGCCTTCACATCCTCGTAAATCGAATCGTGAATGATGAGGCGGCGGGTGGTGGTACAACGCTGCCCGGCCGTGCCCACGGCCCCGAACACTACGGCGCGCATGGCCATGTCCAGGTCGGCGTGCTCAGTCAGGATGATGGCGTTATTGCCGCCCAGCTCCAGCAGGGCCCGACCCAGGCGGCCGCCTACGACTTCGCCTACTTTCTTGCCCATGCGGGTGCTGCCCGTAGCCGATACCAGGGGCACACGGCCATCAGCGGCCATGGCCGCGCCAATTTCCGCATCCCCGATAACGAGGTTGAAGATGCCTTCCGGCAGCTCATTTTCTTGCAGCACGTCGCGCAGAATGTGCTGCACGGCCACGGCTACCAGCGGCGTTTTCTCGGAGGGTTTCCAGATGCACACGTCGCCACAGACGGCAGCCAGCATGGCGTTCCAGCTCCACACGGCCACCGGGAAGTTGAAAGCCGAAATAATGCCCACTACCCCCAGCGGGTGGTACTGCTCATACATGCGGTGGGCGGGCCGCTCGGAGTGCATGGTGTAGCCCGTGAGCTGGCGCGAAAGGCCCACCGCAAAGTCGCAGATGTCAATCATTTCCTGCACTTCGCCGAGGCCTTCCTGCAAAATCTTGCCCATTTCGTAGCTCACCAGCTTACCCAGGGCTTCCTTGTTTTCGCGGAGCTTGTTGCCAATCTGGCGCACGATGTCGCCGCGCTTGGGAGCTGGCACCAGCCGCCAGGTCTGGAAGGCCTGCTGGGCCTGCTCCACTACTTTGTCGTAATCCTGGGGGGTAGCCATGGCTACGGTGCCAATCAGGCGGCCATCGGTGGGCGAGTGAATGGCACGCACGTTGCCGCTGGTGGGGCTACCCCATTGCAGGCCGGTGCTCCAGGCGGCGCTATGGGCCTCTATGCCCAGTTCCTGCAGTACCTGCTGAATGCCGTGGGGGTCGTGCTCCTGCACATCGGTACCGGTGGCGGTAGCTTCTTCAAGGGCTTGTTTCATGGAAAGAGAGGGTTGGGTGGGAGTCAAGGGCAACCAGGCGTGGGGCGGCGCGGCGTACCAGCGGGCTGCCATCTGCAAAGCAAGCTATAAAAACTAATACGCCCGGCGCACTGGGTTCTTCCGTGAAGCTCAGCGCCGGCACTGCGGCAGGAGGTACTGCCGGGCCGGCTGTTTCGTTACCGGGTAAGCGCCTATTTTTGGGGCGCGTTATTTCTGCTTTTCATGTCTGCTTCCTACTCCGACTACCTCCAGCTCACGCACCGACCCGATTTGCAGGTGCTGGTTTTACGCTGGCTGCGCGATACTACGCTGCCCGAACTGCAGACCGGCTGTCAGGCTGCGCTGGAGCTGGCCCAGCACCACGGCATCGTGCACTGGGTAGTGGATGTGCGCCGGCGCGTAACCGTTCAAGCCGAGCGCTCGGCTTGGATGTCGGACACATTCCTGCCCGCGGCAGCCGTGCGTCTGCAGCCGGCTCTGCTGCGGGTGGGCTACCTCATTTCGCCTACCCGCCTGGAAACTATTCTGGCCGAACCTGCCGCCCGGCACGCCGCCATTGCCCGCAGCCAGGACCCGACCCAGCCGTACCTGATGCGCATTTTCCTCAACGAATCCGATGTAATGCAGTGGCTGCTGTCGGAGGAGGTAGGGGCCCCTTACGCTTTGCCGGCCTAAAGCCACCGGGCAGACGAGCCGAGCGCCAGCCGCAACACGCCCCCGGAATCCGGATTCGCGGGACGCTGCGTATCTTCACACTATGTCGGATACCGCCTGCACCATCACTTGCCGCCCCGATCTGGGAATCCTGGTAGTTCGCTGGCCCATGCAGGCCGCTCCGGCACAACTGCGGGCCGACTACCAGGCCATCCTAGCGGCCGCTACCCACAACCACCTGAGCCGTTGGCTGCTGGATGTGCGCCGCCGCAACGAGCTGGACCCGGAAATCGGGCAGTGGACCACCCACGAGTTTTACCCCGAGGCGGCCGCCCAGCTGGCACCCCAGCCCCTACGCATAGCCGTGTTGTGCTCCCCGGCGCGGCTGGAAGTGTACAAGGCCGATCCGGCGCAGGAGCAGTACCTGAACTTCGGGCTGGCTCCGGAGCGCACCTACCACATGCACCTCTTTATTGAAGAAGGCCCCGCATTGCAGTGGCTGCTCGGGTAGCAATAGCGGGCTATAGAAAACGAAAACGCCCTCAGCTAAGGTCGCAGAGGGCGTTTTCATTTTCTATAACGGCAGGTTTACTGGGCCTGGCCGATGGGGTAATAGGCTTTGCGGCCATCGGGATATACACCTTCTACCAGGGCGCCATCAGTTTCTTTGGCGGCTTCGAGGTAGCGCTGCACGTCCTGGGGCTTGGTCACCTTGTTCTTATCGATGCGGGTGATGATGAAACCGTCGGCAATGCCGGTTTCGCGGAAGTTGGAGCCTTTGATGCCGTTGATCTTGGCCCCGCCTTCAATACCCAGCTTGCTCTGCTCCTGGCGGCTTACCGGTGCCAGGGTGGCGCCTTCGTACTTCAGGGTCGAAGCTACTTCATCCCGAACGATGTCGGTAGTGCCGGTGGCGTTGCGCAAAGTAGCCGTAGCCACGCGCGAGCTGTTGCCGCGCAGGTAGGTTACTTTGATTTTGTCGCCGGGGCGGAAGCGGGCTACCTGCTCCTGCAGCTGCGAGGAGGTGTTCACCTTCACGCCGTTAATTTCCGTGATGATGTCGCCTTCCTGCAGGCCAGCATCGGCGGCCGAGCTGGTCTTGTTAAAGCCCATCACGTACACGCCGTTCAGGGTAGGCAGCTTTTTCTCCGAGGCCAGGGCAGCATCTACCTCCCGGATTTGCACGCCCAGCAGGGCACGCTGCACGGTTTTGTATTTCAGCAGGTCGTCCACCACCTTGCTCACGATGGAGCTGGGTACGGCAAACGAGTAGCCCTCAAACGAGCCCGTGTGCGAGGCAATGGCCGAGTTAATGCCGATCAGGTCACCGTTCAGGTTCACCAGGGCCCCGCCCGAATTGCCGGGGTTCACCACAGCATCCGTCTGCAAAAACGACTCGATGCCCATGTTGTCCTCGCGACGCAGAATATTGATGTTGCGGCCCTTGGCCGAGATGATACCAGCCGTAACGGTCGAGTTCAGGTTGAAGGGGTTGCCCACGGCCAGTACCCACTCCCCTACTTTCACGTTATCGGAGTTGCCATAGCGCACGAAGGGCAGGTTATCGGCCTTCACTTTCAGCAAGGCCAGGTCGGTGGTGGGGTCGGCGCCCACCAGCTCCGCCTGAAACTTACGCTTGTCGTCCATCACCACCTCAATCTTGTCGGCCTTCTCAATGACGTGGTTATTGGTCACGATGTAGCCGTTGGCGGCGATAATAACGCCCGAGCCCGAACCCTGCTGGGGTCCTTGCTGACGGCCGCGGCCCTGGTACTGATCAAACTCCTCCCCGAAAAACTGGCGCAGGAAGGGGTCCATGCGTGAAAGGTCGCCGCCCTGGCTGGACTTGGGAGCATACTCCGTCATGACGTGCACCACGGCCGGGGTTACGGAAGCAGCGGCAGCCGTAAAATTTAACCCTTCGGGCACGGTGTAAGTGCTATTGCGCAACTCACTGGTGTACCGAACGTTCGGGTCGGCAGCTACGGTTTGGGGCGCAAGGCCGCGCTCCGGTTCCAGCAGCTTGTACCCACCCACGGCCACGCCTCCACCCAGAATGGCGGAACCGAGCAGACCGAGCATCATTTGTTTTGCTTGCATGGGTAAGAAAGAGGTGAGATGAAAGATATCGAGTTGAAAATACAACAGAATCGTGAGCGAACCATGAGGCGGGGCTTTCTAAGCTGCCCGAGCTTCTTGGCTGCTTACCTAACGCTGGATACCTGGCGAATGGTGTCCGGTTGCATGCCTGTTGAAGGAGGAAATAACCCGGTTGGTAGATTACTTGCCTGGTAACGGCCCGCTCCTACCCTTCGGCTACTGGTGTAAGAACACCCGAAACAAGAAAAAAGGCACCAGCAAGGGTGCCTTTTTTCCTGAACTGCCGCGCTTAGCGCACTTCAATCTGATGCTTGGTTACCTTCTTGCTGTCGAAGGGCAGCGACAGGCGGAGCACCCCGTCCTGGAGCTGGGCATCAATGGCGGTTACGTCCACGGTGTCGGGCAGACGGAAGGTGCGGGTAAAGGCCCCGTAGCCCGACTCCACACGCCGGAACTTCGGTCCGTTCTCGGTGGCTTCCGGCGCTTTGCGCTCACCGGTTACCGTGAGTTTGCCCTCGTGGAAGTCAATCTTCACGTTTTCCTTAGCTACACCGGGCAGCATCAGGTGCAGTTCAAAGCCCTGCTCCAGTTCCACAATATCGGCTTGCGGAATGAAGCTCTGAGAAGGCGCGGTTTGCGAGGGCAACGTGTCGCGCAGCATTTCATTGAGTACCGAGCTGAAAGCGCGGGAAGGACGCAGGGCAGGCAGGTTGTTATACAGCAGAGTTGCCATGGTGCTATAGAAGTTTTGAGTTCAGGTTTGAGTGCCGCCAGCAGTGCGGCGACTCCTGTACTCTATAAATTCTATACCAATGCAGCATTACAGCCAATTTGTCATTACTCCGAAAATAATCCGCTGCAGCAAACTTTAGTATTTCGAATAAACACAGCTCATTATCGTTTAAACAAGCATATTCAGCTTTCCAAGACAATGACAAATTGACGCTTTTATAATTTAGCAGGCTGACGAAGCCTTACCATACCTTCCTGCTTGATCCAGCGTCCGCGCATCCGAAGTAGCCTTTCCCTACCCCTGACTTATACCAGGGGGTAGGGAAAGGCTACTTTTCGGCCAGCTCCCGTAGCGTCAGCCAGGCCATCAGGCCGGGGCCGGTTTCCAGGGCCCGGGGGTCAATATCGAAAGTGGGAGTATGCACGGAGGAGGTGTGGCGGCCGCTGCCGTCGGCGGCGGCCGTGCCCAGGCGGTAGAAGCAGGCGCTGGCGGCCTGGCTGAAGTAGGCAAAGTCCTCGGCGGCCATCCACTGATCCAGCTCGACCACATTTTCACGACCCAGATATTCTACAGCGGCTTGTTCAGCGCGGGCCGTCAGGGCGGGTTCGTTCTCGAGGTAGGGGTAGCCCCGGCGGATTTCCAGCTCGCAGGTAGCACCCATGCTTTCGGCCAGGCCCTCGCAGAGGCGGCGCAGGTGCTGGTGAGCCTCGTTGCGCCACTCCTCGTTCAGGGTCCGGAACGTGCCTTCGATATAGACTTCGTTGGGAATAACGTTGGTGGCACCCTGGGCAATTACCTTCCCAAACGACAGCACGGAGGGCAGCTTGGGGTTGGCGCGGCGGCTGACAATCTGCTGGGCCGCCACGATAATATGCGCGGCTACTACTACCGGATCAATGTTCTGCTCGGGCATGGCACCGTGGCCGCCCTGGCCGCGCACAGTCAGGTAGAGCTCATCGGTGCTAGCCATATAGCGGCCGGCCCGCAAGCCTACTTTGCCGGCGGGCAGGCGCGGAAATACGTGCTGGCCCAGCACGCTGGTCGGCCGTGGATTTTCCAGCACTCCTTCCTTAATCATAAGAGAAGCGCCCCCGGGCAGCAGCTCCTCACCAGGCTGGAACATCAGCTTCACGGTGCCTTCAAACTCGTCGCGCAGCTGGGTCAGGATGCGGGCCGCGCCCAGCAGGGAGGCCGTGTGCACATCGTGGCCGCAGGCGTGCATCACGCCGGGGTTCCGGGATTTGTAAGGCACGTCGTTTTGCTCCGTAATGGGTAGGGCGTCCATGTCGGCGCGCAGAGCCACGGTGCGGGAGCCGGGGTTGCGCCCCTCAATGAGGGCCACTACCCCCGTGCCGGCAATGGGCTGAGGCTGCAGGCCCAACTGCCGCAACTGCTCCGTCACGAAAGCCACGGTGTTATGTTCCTGAAACGACAGCTCTGGGTGGGCGTGCAGATGCTCACGCAGGGCTACGGTATCGGCCGCCGTTTCGGCCGCCAGGGTTTTAATGCGGGGCAGTAGATGTTGCATAGCAGTGGCGCAAAGCTGCGGCTTCGCGTGTGGTGGCGGAGAAAAACAGCCGCGGCGGCCTAAGAACCCGGCACCACCGTTCGGGGCCCCGGATTTTAGTGTGCCGATCTGGTTAGAAAGTGGTTTTGTTGATAATCACCTGCGCCGATTCCAGCTCGGCCTTTGGGGCCAGGGGCCGGATGCGCAGCAGGGCCTGCTCTGCTTCTAGGCGGGTGAGGTAGTCGCCAATCCAGAGCCGGAAGATGGGCTGCTTGTAGGTAAGGTAGTCGGTTTCCTCGGGGTAGCGGCTGATGACGGCGCGGCGCACTGCCATAGCTTGCTCCTTTTCCAGACCTACGTAGGCCAGAATGCGGTAGCCCTGGGCGTACTTCACGTTCTGGTTAGTGAAGGCCTGGTCGCGGAGGCGCTGCTCAATCTGGGGGTTGACGTGGTTGGTGGGGGTAACCGGACGGGCAGGGGTAGCAGGCGCAGCGGCTGGCGCTTTGGGCGCGGCAAACACCGGCCGGTACCGGCTCAGATCCTCGGTGGGGGTAGCAGCCGCAGGAGTCCGCCGCGTGGTATCAGGGGTAGCCGTGGAAGCGGCAGGCGCGGCCGGACCCGACGAGGCACAGGCGCCCAGTACAAACAAAGTGGACAGCAGCGGCACGTTACGTAGCAGATGTTTCATGGGAGGGTTCTTCCAGCAAAGCCAGACTATTGGAGGAGCCGATTCGGTCGGCGCCGGCCGCCAGCAGGGCCAGCGCGGCCGTGCGGGTCCGGATGCCACCCGACGCCTTGATACGCACCCCGCCCGGCAACGACCGGCGCATGAGCATAATATCGGCCACGGAAGCGCCCCGGTTGGCAAAGCCGGTGGATGTTTTCACGAAGTCAGCCCCGGCCTCTACGCATAGCTGGCAGGCCGTAATTATTTCTGCCTCCTCAAGCAGGGCCGTTTCAATGATGACTTTAAGAATAGCGCCGCGCAGGTGACACAGCTCCGCCAGCTGCCCTATTTCCTCTTCCACTTCTTCCAACCGCCCCGCTTTCAGTGCCCCTATGTTAATCACCATGTCGAGCTCCGTGGCCCCATCGGCCAGCGCCTGGTGAGCCTCGAAGAACTTCACTTTGGCCAGCGCATAGCCCAGCGGAAACCCAATAACCGTGCATACGGGCACTCCGGTGTTCTGGAGCTGCTCAGCGGCAAAGCGCACGTAGCAGGGCGGCACGCACACGCTGGCGAAGCGGTGGGCCGCAGCCTCCTGGCAGAGCTGGGTTATCTGATCCGGGGTGGCGTCCGGCTTCAGCAAGGTATGGTCGATGGCGGCGGCGAGCTTTTGCGACATAAGAAGGCAAAGGTAACGGACGTGAGCGGCACTAGCGAAGTGACCTGCATGCTACAACAAACAGGCCGCGCTTCCAACTGGAAACGCGGCCTGTTTGCTATTTACCTGCTGGCCGTTAGTCGATCAGCACGGCCCGGTCGTTGAGCAGGTCGTCTTCTACCTGCTTAAACTTCACGTCGCGCACGATACGGCCGTCCATGTACTGCACGCTTACCTTCTCGTTGCGGTTGGCCACTTTCTGCGATTTGGCGGGCTGCTGCTTTTCCAGTACCTGGGCGCCATCCTGCTCCAGATCCTCGGGGCCGGCACCCAGCGAAGCCGACGATACTTCTTTCTCAGCCTTCAGGCGGGGCTGGGGCGGGGCTACGGGCAGCTCGTCTTCGGTGAAATACTCGGGCTCGTCGTAGCCGTCCTGGCCGGCCTGCATGGGCACGTCGGCGCGGAACAGGAACTGGATGGTATCCTCATTGACCTTGCTGATCATCTGCTTGAACAGCTCGAACGACTCGAACTTGTACACCAGCAGCGGGTCTTTCTGCTCGTACACGGCGTTCTGCACCACCTGCTTCAGGTCGTCCATGGCGCGCAGGTGCTTGGTCCAGGCCTCGTCAATCACCGACAGCACCACCACCTTCTCCATGCTCCGGATTACCTCGTGGCCACCGTTACCCTGAGCACGGCGCAGGTTGGCAATGGCCTGAATCTGCTTGCGGCCGTCGGTGAAGGGAATGGCAATATTCTCGTAGGGCGAGTTCTGACCCAGCAAATCGTTGATGAGGGGCAGGGAGTTGCCGGCAATGAACTCGTTTTTCGAGTGATAATAGCCGAGGGCTTCATCGTAGAGGCGCTGGGTGAGCGGGCCGGGCTGCATGCCGGTCAGGTCCTGAGCGGTCAGGTGCGTATCGTAGCCGAACACGCGGATGATGGCCAGCTTGAAGTCCTCGAAGTCGTTGTTGCCTTTGTGGCCGATGACGATGTCTTCGCAGACGTCGTAGATCATGTTCCAGATGTCCAGCTCCAGACGCTCGCCGTGCAGGGCGTTGCGGCGACGCTTGTACACTACCTCGCGCTGGGCATTCATCACGTCGTCGTACTCCAGCAGGCGCTTCCGGATGCCGAAGTTGTTTTCCTCCACTTTCTTCTGAGCACGCTCAATAGAAGAAGTAATCATGGAGTGCTGAATTACCTCGCCTTCTTCCAGACCCATACGGTCCATGAGCTTGGCAATGCGGTCGGAGCCGAACAGACGCATCAGGTTGTCCTCGAGGCTCACGAAGAACTGAGAAGAACCCGGGTCGCCCTGGCGGCCGGCACGGCCCCGCAGCTGGCGGTCAACGCGGCGCGACTCGTGGCGCTCCGTGCCGATGATGGCCAGACCACCGGCTTCCTTGGCGGTGCCGCGCAGCTTGATGTCGGTACCACGGCCAGCCATGTTGGTGGCAATGGTCACGGTGCCAGGGTAGCCGGCAGCCGCTACAATCTCGGCTTCGCGCTGGTTTTGCTTGGCGTTCAGTACCTGGTGCGGAATCTTGCGCAGGTTGAGCATGCGGCTTACCAGCTCCGAAATTTCGACGGAGGTAGTACCTACCAGCACAGGGCGGCCAGCTTGCACCAGCGTCTGGATTTCCTCGGCTACGGCGTTGTACTTCTCGCGAACGGTCTTGTACACCTTGTCGTGCTCGTCTTTGCGGGCAATACCACGGTTGGTAGGAATTACTACCACGTCGAGCTTATAGATTTCCCAGAACTCGCCGGCTTCGGTTTCAGCTGTACCCGTCATGCCGCCCAGCTTGTGGTACATGCGGAAGTAGTTCTGCAGAGTTACTGTGGCGTAGGTCTGGGTGGCGTCTTCCACGCGCACGTTTTCCTTGGCTTCAATAGCCTGGTGCAGACCATCGGAATAGCGACGGCCCTCCATTACGCGGCCGGTCTGCTCGTCCACGATTTTCACCTTGCCGTCGTCGGTGAGGATGTACTGGTCATCCTTCTCGAAGAGGGTATAGGCTTTCAGCAGCTGGTTAATGGTGTGGATACGCTCCGACTTCACCTGGAAGTCGTCCATGAGCTTCTCCTTGGTGTGCAGCTTGTCCTCGGCGCTCAGCTCCTTACTGTTCTCAATAACGGCCAGTTCGGAGCCGATATCGGGCATGATGAAGAAGCTGTGGTCTTCACCCTGACCGGTAATCAGGTCGATGCCTTTTTCGGTCAGCTCGATCTGATTGTTTTTCTCGTCGATGGTGAAGAACAGCGGCTCATCAGCCTTGGGCATCTGGCGCTGGTTGTCCTGGAGGTAGTAGTTCTCCGTCTTCTGCAGAATGGCGCGCATGCCGGTTTCCGACAGGAACTTGATCAGGGGCTTGCTCTTGGGTAGGCCCCGGTAGGCGCGGAACAGGGCCAGCCCACCTTCGCCTTCCTTAGCTCCGTCCTTACCTTCCTTAATGAGGCGGCGGGCATCTACCAGGTACTGCTGCACCTGCTTTTTCTGCTCGTTCACCAGCCGCTCAATGCGGGGCTTAAGCTGATAGAACTCGTGCACGTCGCCGCGGGGCACGGGGCCCGAGATGATGAGCGGGGTCCGGGCATCGTCAATCAGTACGGAGTCCACCTCATCGACCATGGCGTAGTGGTGACGACGCTGCACCAACTCCTGCGGGTCGCGGGCCATGTTGTCGCGCAGGTAGTCGAAGCCGAACTCGTTGTTGGTGCCGTAGGTGATGTCGGCGAGGTAGGCCTGGCGGCGGGCATCTGTGTTAGGCTGGTGCTTGTCAATGCAGTCCACCGTGATGCGGTGGAACTCGAACAAGGGCGCGTTCCACTCCGAGTCACGCTTGGCCAGGTAGTCGTTTACGGTTACCAGGTGTACACCACGGCGGGCCAGGGCATTGAGGAAGGCAGGCAGGGTAGAAACCAGGGTTTTGCCCTCACCAGTCGCCATTTCCGAAATCTTGCCCTGGTGCAGCACTACCCCCCCAATGATCTGCACATCGTAGTGGATCATGTCCCAGGTTACTTCGGCGCCGGCGGCGGTCCACTTGTTGCTCCAGATGGCCTTGTCGCCCTGGATGGTTACGTTGGACTTGCGGCGGGCGTATTCCCGGTCGTAGTCGGTGGCGGTAACTACCAGCTGGCCGTTCTGGGTATAGCGGCGGGCAGTTTCTTTGGCAATGGCAAAAGCCACGGGCAGCACTTCCATGAGTACCACCTCCAGCTCCTTGTTGCGCTGCTTTTCCAGCGTGTCAATCTGATCAAACAGCTGCTCTTTCTGCACGGCGTCGAGCGAGGCATCCTCGTTTACGCGCTGGTGCAGGGCGGCAATCTGGTCGTCGATGGCTTTCAGGTAAGCGTCGATCCGGGCCCGGACTTCATCGGTGCGGGCGCGCAGCTCATCGTCGCTGAGTTGTGCCAAGTTGGCATATTCGGCGTTTACGAGCGCCACGTACGGAACAATCTCCTTCAAATCCCGGTCCGATTTGGTACCGAAAATCTTGGCGACGGTTTTCCCTAGAAAATCAAACATGCTGGTTTACCTTAATTGAAACGCCGGGGCGCTCCCCAAATTTACAGGATTTCTAGCCAAAATCGCCCCATATCATAATCAACAGACAATCTGGCCGGTTCTGCTAGCTACAGGGCAGGCGGCTGCAAGGGCAACTGGTGTAATTTCAGGGCTTCCCACCTCGGGCAGCAACCCAGTTGCTTTGCGCCGGCTCACTGTTGCGGGGGCTGCGCCGGAGCCAGCGCTTCTCTACCAGGTGCCACATCCCGAAAGCCACCAGCCAGATCAGCAACAGCACGCTACCTAACCCCAGCCACGGGGCCGACGTGAAAACGCCCCAGCACACAAACAACTGAATCAGCGGAAAGTGCACCAGATAGACGCCATATGATACGTCGCCCCACTTGCCCAGGGGGAGCTGAACGGGTAGGCGAGTAGCCAGAAACAGCACGAGGCTGGCATAGCAGGCCGGCTCCATCACCTCGCGCGCAGCGTTGTGGCGCAGCAGCAGGAAGGCTACCCCCGTTATCAGCGCTAACCCGCCCAGCCATGGGCCTAGCCGGCGCTCCTGCAGTGTAAACAGGGCCCCCAAGGCGAAAAAATGCAGCATGCCGGGAAACTGCCGGCTGAGCTCGGTTACGGCCCGGGGGCTTAGGCCGGGTACATGGGGTAGCAGCCAGCCCCAGGCCAGGGCTCCCACGTACACCAGCCCCACAGCCGGGTAGGGGCCCAGCCGGCGGCAGAGCCACACCAGCAGCGGCACGCAGGCGTACAGGCACAGCTCTACCTTAATGGTCCAGAGGGAGCCGTTGAGCACCGGCACGAGCTGCTGCCCGAATACGCCCGGCAGGGTAGGCTGCAGAAAATTCAGGAAGATGGCATTGGCTCCCAGGTAGCGGTAGGTAGCCGGGTGCCCCAGGTACTCCCCTACCGGGAGGGTAGTATTCACCAAACCCACCAGCCAAGCCAGCCCCAGGGTCACCAGATACGCCGGATAAATACGTCTAGCCCGTTTTTCGGCGTATTCCCGGCCGCTGGCACTGCTCAGGAAGCTGCGCGTAACTAGGCAGCCGCTGATAACGAAGAAGCCCTTCACTGCAAAATCAGCCGATAATGCCGCCAGAAAAGGCTGAAACGCCGGCAGCCCCGATAGCACCGCCAAATGGCACAGGACCACCGTCAGGGCCAGCCCCAGGCGCACGGCATCGAAGTTGTTTTGCATGGAGCGCAGCTAGAAATAGGGCGCAAAATACAGCCGCCCGCCGCATTCCGTCACCCCACCGTTTTTTGGGCCTCCCCTATCGGGGCGCCGAGGGGCAACGCTTGGGCCAGGGTCTGAAACGAGGAAACCCCGCTACCCTGAGGCGCGGGGTTTTCACGAAAGGAAAAGAGATAAGGGACGGTAAAAGGAATGTGGTGACGCGGTAGCCTAGGAGGCAACGGCCATAGATTCTTCTTCGGGCGAAGCCGCCAGGGTGGTCATCACCTCCGATACGCACTGCTGCAGGCGGTCCTCAACGGAAGGCAGCAGGTTGCCCTGGTGGCTACCCAACACGCTATAGGCCGGACGAGCGGCCGGCAACCCAAAGGCCTGCATAGAGCGGGGCACCACAAACGAAGTGTCCAGGCTGGCCATATCGGCGGCCAGGCGGGCCAAGTCGGCCCAGGTGTAGGCGCCCTGGTTGGCCAGGTGCCATACGCCCCGCTCCTCATCCAGGAGCAGGTCCAGGGACACGTTCACCAGATCCGGCACGTAAGTAGGCGAAATCAGTACATTGTCGGCGGCTTCGAAGGCCTGCTTGCGGTAGCCGGCGTGCAGGGCCGCGTACACGAAGTTATATTCGTCCCAGTGGCTAAAAAATGCGCTGGTGCGCACTACCAGGGCCTGCGGCATGCGCAGCAGCACGTCGCGCTCGGCCAGGCGTTTGCTGTTGCCATATACATTTAGTGGGCACGGAGTGTCGTTTTCCACATAAGCGGCCAACTTACTACCATCGAAGACCAAGTCAGAGGAAAAGGTCAGGAAGTGAAGGTCGCGGTAGGCACAGGCCGCCGCCAGAATGGCCGGCCCGGTCGTGTTCTGGCGGTAGCATTCCCTGAAATCGGTTTCGGCCTCATCTACGCGCACGTAGCCGGCGGCATTTACCACGGCCCAGGGCTGGTAGCGGGTCAGGGTCTTCTCAACAGAAAGCGGATCGGAAATATCCAGTTCCTGGCGGCTCAGGGCAACAAAATCGATGCCCCGTATGGCACAGATGCGCTGGAAAGCCCGGCCCAGGGTGCCGTTAGCGCCTGCAATCAACAGGGGCTGCGCCGGCAGCTGGGCGGTGGACAGGTCACTAAAGTCAAGAATCTGCATGGGTTAGGTGGACTTGGAGGTGGGACAATGATGGTGGTAGAGGAAACGGTCGTCCCGCTCCCACCAGCCTTTGTTGCGGAGCACCGGATGGTGATACTGGCCTTCAGTAGCCAGCGCCTTTACCATTTTGAAAAGAGCGGTGGGGCGGGGCTTGCCCCCGCGCATATCAAACACCCCGCTTTCATAGAAAGCCCCTTCCCGGGTCAGCAGGGTGTTCCAGTCGTAAGCGCCCAGCAACGACCAGATGGTAATGGCGCGCACGTCAACGCCTTCTTCCTTGAGCTGGTTGGCCGCATCCCAGACGTATTTTATCCAGCGCATCTGCTCCTCGCGGGTGCAGTCGAGGTGAACTTCCGTCACGGCAATGGGTAGCTTATACCGCTCCCAGGCTTCCAGCAGCAAGTCATGAATGCCGGCCATTTTCACCAGCCGTACACGCACGGCCTCCACATCGGCGTAATCAACCCGCGCCTCGCTCTGGCACAGGTGGTGAGCCGGGAAATAGTGGTGGTTGTCGTCGAGGAACCTCTCACTGGTGATATAGTGGTTGATTCCAAGCACATCGGGGGGTAGGGGGTCGTGCACCAGCTCCAGCAGCTCGGCTTCGGAAGCACCGTGCTTGCGCAAGTAGGGCCACATGAGGTGGCTTTGGTCAAGTCGGCCGCAGAGCAGGTCGAAAGTGAGCCATCGGCGGCTGTTTTCGAACTCAGCCTGGGCTTTTAGCTTAGGCGTGCAGTGGGTTTTGCCCAGGTCCTCGGTCTGTACCAGTTGGGCGTCGGGGGTTACCCGCCGGATGGCCTTCATGGCTTGCTTTACGCCCTTGATGTGGTTGAGCTGAATACGCACGAACGTTTTGTCGTCGAGAGCGTGCGGATACCAGATGCCGTAGAGGCCGCTGAAGCGCGCCGTGGTCAGGGGCTCGTTGACGGGGGTGTAGTGCTTGATCCAGGGGTAGCGCTCGGCCACCATGCCGGCAAAGCGGGCCAGGCCGGGCACAAAGTTCTTTTTGTGAAGGGCGGTGTAGCGCGGGCCGCTGCCGTGGTGCAGGAGCGTTACGATGGGGTCAATGCCCAGCTCCCGCAAACGCTCCATTCGCTCGTCGGTCCAGGTCCAGTCGGGGTGGTCCAGGCTTTCGGGGGCTACCTGCTCCCACAGAATGGGGTAGCGCAGCTTTTTAATGCCCAGCTCAGCAAACAGGTCCAGGTCCTCAATTCGGGTGCGGTGTCCGCTGCTCAGGAGCTGGTCGGAGTAGCCCTCGCCAACCCGCCGAATGGTGCACTCTACACCTCCCCATACTTCTACATTTTCCATACTTCCATCCGTTTGTAGCTGCCTTGCATCAGGGTGGCAGTGTTGAGTTACTACCATCTGAAAACAGCTCTGTCACCCTGAGCAGGGAGCAAGCGCCGGAGGGTTGCTACCCGCACCGGGCAGCCGCTACCATCGGCTTCTTGCTACCAGCTCAGAGTGACAGACTCTGGGTACCAGGTATTTTGATGCGCGCTATTCCTTGGCCGGGTCGCGGGGCACCAGTTTCTCCATAATGGAGGCCGAGCCGATGATGGTGGGCTTGGCAGCCTTCTGGGCTTCTTCGGTTTTTTCGGTGAGTTTCTTGTACAGCGTCAGGGCCTGGGCTACTACCTGGTCCATGTTGTAGTACTTGTAGGTAGCCAGGCGACCCACAAAGTGTACGTTCGGGGTTTCGTCGGCCAGCTTCTTGTACTTATTGTAGAGCTCGGCGTTTTCGAGGCGCGGCACGGGGTAGTACGGGTCGCCTTCAGCCTTCGGATACTCGTACACAATGCTGGTTTTGGGGTGCTTCTGGCCGGTGAGGGCCTTAAACTCCGTGATGCGCGTGTACAGGTTGTCGTTGGGGTAGTTCACCACCGGCGCCGCCAGGTAATTTTCCTGGTTCAATGTCTCGTGCTTGAACTCCAGGGAACGGTAGGGCAGCTTGCCGTACTTGAAGTCAAAGTACTCGTCCACGGGGCCCGTGAAAATCATCTCTTTGAAGGGAATGAAGTCCACGATGTCGTGGTAGTCGGTGTTGAGCATCACCTTGATGTTGGGGTGGTCCAGCATGCGCTCAAACATGCGGGTGTAGCCGTGCAGCGGCATGGCCTGGTAGGTGTCGGTGAAGTACCGGTCGTCGCGGTTGGTGCGGGTAGGCACCCGGCTCGTTACCGACTTATCCAGCTCCGAAGGGTCCATGCCCCACTGCTTGCGGGTGTAGTTCTTGAAGAACTTCTCGTACAGCTCGCGGCCTACCTTGCTTACCACTACGTCTTCCGACGTTTTGATAACCGGTACCTGCTCGGCTACTGACTCGAAGAACTGCTCTACCTCGAAGCTATTGAGCGAGAGGCCGTAGAGCTTGTTGATGGTGTCGAGGTTGATAGGCATGGGCACCATCTGGCCATCCACGGAAGCCAGTACGCGGTGCTCATAGGGGCGCCAATCGGTGAAGTTGGAGAGGTACTCGAAAACGTCTTTCGAGTTGGTGTGGAAAATGTGAGGTCCGTACTTGTGGACCAGGATGCCTTCCTCGTTGTAGTGGTCGTAGGCGTTGCCCGCAATGTGGCTGCGCTTATCTACGATGAGCACTTTTTTATTGGAGCGCGTAGCGAGCCGCTCGGCCAATACACTGCCGGCAAATCCGGCTCCGACGATGAGATAATCGAACATAGCTAAGCGGAGTTTTAAGGAAAGAATGAGGGGGATGAACGGGCAGGGTTGGACAGGAGGGCGAGAATTCCGGGGAGGGTAGCTGGGTAGCTGGGTAGCCTGGTGGCCTTTCGGCCCCTTGCGTGCACCAGCCGGTTGGCAGATAACTTAAGATGATCCGCTAGCGGGTAGCGGTCAGTTTTTTCTGCATCAAGGCCACCATCTGCTGCCAGGTCTGGTCCCAGCTGATAGTCGCGAGGTAATCATCGGTGCGCTGGCGCCAGTCGGCATCCTGGTGCTGAAGCAGGGCTTTTTCAATGGCGGCGCCAAAGTCCTTGGCGTTATCAGCTATGTGCACCAGGTTCAGGTCCCCGTAGGGGCGCACCACGTCGCGGATAGGGGTGCTTACTACCGGGCGGCCAGCCGCGAGGTACTCGGGCGTTTTGGTGGGCGAAATGAATTTCGTGCTTTCGTTGTCGGCGAAGAGCAGGGTAGCCACATCCCAGCCGCGCAGGTAGGCGGGCAGCTCTTGGTAGTCTTTGCCCCCGAGGTAGTGGATGTTTTGCTGGCGGGGCAGCATAGCCGGGTCGATTTTCACTACCGGGCCGATAATCACGAACTGCCACTCGGGGTGGGCGTCGGCCAGCTGGCGGAGCAGCTCAATGTCGAGGCGCTCATCTACTACTCCAAAGAAACCCACGCGGGGGTGGGCAATGCCAGCCTGGTCGGCGGGCTCGGGCATTTCCTGGCGGGCCTGCCCGAAGTGGTCTTTGTCGATGCTGCTGGGGAAGGGGTGCGCATCGGAGTGCTGCTGGCTTTTGGCTTCGTAGAGCGTATGGCCTCCCGTGAATACGTAGTCAGCCTTCTTGAACAGCTCCTGCTCCCGCTCGCGCAGGGCCGGCGGCGCAAACTTGAAAGCTGCCAGCTCATCCATGCAGTCATAGATGGTAAGCGCCGGCGTGAATTTGCGCGACTTGCCCAGGGCCATAGGGGTATAGTACCAGGCAATGAAATTCTCGATGTTGTGCTCCGTGAAGTATTGACGCAATACTTCATATTGGGCCTCTTCGGAGGCTTCCTCGTTGTGGCGCAAATGATCTGGCAGGTGAACTACCAGCACTTTCAGGCCATGTTGCCGCTCTTTCACTTCCATGTGCGGCTCAATCAGATTATCGGCGTGGTAGAAGGCATCTTCCACGTAGAACACCCGACCCTGTTGCGCAAAGCGCGACATCAGGTGTTGGGGCCGCTGCCATACAAAATCCCAGTGCAGGTGGGCAAAACAAACTAAATCAGGCAGGGCGTAGGGTAGCGTTTCGGCAGGGGCAGCAGATTGGGTAGCGAGGGAAGACTGGGAGGCGCGCACTGGCGGCTCCGCTGGTGGAGACAGCGACATAAAGGCGGGATAATACGTTAGAACAGCAACGCTTTCGCCGGACCGTACAGCACGATGGCAGGCTACTGTTTATCCCTCATACGCCACCCGTGAAAAAAGGGTATAGATGAGCTCTAACTAAATGCGCTGGGCTCTGTTGAGCCTAACATACGGGATATTTATTACCTCAGCCCAGAATATATTGCATTTCTACAACATCCTGCCACCCATCAGGAGTTCGAAGCCACTCTCTCCGGACCCCTACCCTACTGAATCCTACTCCCTCAAACAGCTGCAAGCTAGCTACATTTAATACCGAAATAGTACAATAGACTTGGTGAAGTTGCAGTTGTTGCCGGGCGTAGGATAGCAGCAGGATTAGAGCCGCGCGGGCGTATCCCTGCTGCCTGAATTCCGATAAAATAGTAATTCCTACCCCCGCCCGTTGGTGCAAAGGCTCAAACCCAAAAATATCCAATGTACCTACGGCCTGTCTAGTAGCTACTGCACAAATAACCAACCGTAGCTGCCGCACCTCAAAAAAATCGGCTGCGGCACTATCCAGGTACTGCCGCAGCACGTGCCGCGACACAGGAACCAGCGTGTCGGACACACCCCAGACTTCCGGATTATTTTCCAGCGCGTACAGAAAATCGAGGTCTTCGGCTTCCAGGGGGCGCAAAAAAATCAATTCGGAACGGAGCATGGTTCAGGCTGTGAGTGGGGGTAGCAAACCTACGGGCCTTGCCGCTAAACAAGGGATGAGGCCCAAATTTTACTTCAACATTCCTACAGGCCGCGAAGTTGAGTCAGGTATCATCCAAATTAATCTTCCTGACATGAAATATAACCTGCTAGGCAATACCGGCCTGAAGGTATCGGAGCTATGCCTGGGCACCATGACGTTTGGTGGCAAAGGCTGGGCGGCAGCCATCGGCTCCCTGGATCAGCAAGCTGTTGACGAGCTGGTAAAACGCTCCCTTGATGCCGGCATCAACTTCATCGACACGGCCAACGTGTACTCCGAGGGCCTGTCGGAGGAGCTGACAGGGCAGTCGTTGCACAACCTGGGCATTTCGCGGCATGATGTGGTGCTGGCCACCAAAGTGCGCGGCAAGATGGGCGAAGGTCCGAACGATGCCGGCCTGACCCGCAAGCACATTTTTCAGCAGGTGGATGACAGCCTGCGCCGCTTGAAAACCGACTACATCGACCTCTACCAAACCCACAGCTACGACCCGCTGACGCCCCTGGAAGAGACGCTACGCGCCCTCGATGATTTAGTGCGCAGCGGCAAAGTCCGCTACATCGGGGCCAGCAACGTGGCAGCCTGGCAACTGATGAAGGCGCTGAGCTACTCCACCTACAACCACGTTGAAAAGTACGTTTCGCTGCAGGCTTACTATACCATTGCAGGCCGTGACCTGGAGCGGGAGTTGGTACCCTTGCTGCAGGATCAGAAGGTAGGCCTGATGGTGTGGAGCCCGCTGGCCGGTGGTTTCCTCAGCGGTAAGTTCAACCGCGAAAACCAGAACGAGGAAGGCGCCCGCCGCGTCAACTTCGACTTCCCGCCCGTGGACAAGGAAAAAGCCTTCGACATTATTGACGTGCTCCGGCCCATGGCCGAAGCCAAAGGCGCTACAGTGGCTCAACTGGCCCTGGCCTGGCTCCTGCACCAACCGGTGGTGAGTAGCGTTATCATCGGGGCCAAAAAGATGGACCAGCTGGAGGATAACCTGAAGGCCGTGGACGTACAGTTCTCGCCCGAAGAACTGCAGCAGCTAGATGAGGTTAGCAAGCTAGCTCCTGAGTACCCGGGCTGGATGCTGGACTTCACCAAAGGCGACCGGCAGCTGTAACTAGCTTCTGGCTTGCTGACCGATTGTTTTACCGCCGTGAGCCCGCCGGGTCCGCGGCGTTTTTTATTGTTGGTTTAAGCGCATTTATAACCTCATGTTTATATACCAGACTACACTAATCCGATTATACTTTTCGTTGTTTCATTTACTTAGCTCTAACTACTGCTTATATATTCAATGAATTTCATATATTATTTACTGCTTATACCCCTCTCCATGTTCGCATTAGGAGCGAAGGCGCAAAGCAAGCTGTATCTTGACCTGAAGCTGGGCATTAGTCACAATGAGGCGGAGGGAGCATATTTCGGCAAAGGCACCAAGCCTTTTAAAGCGCACAGCACCCTTCGCGACGTCAGTTTCGATGAACAGGCAGTAGCCATGCTACGCTTGCAGATGAGAGAAAAATGGAGTATCGCGGCTGGTTACAGCGGTAGCGCCCTGGCGTGGTCTTATAGTCTGCAAATGCCCCAACAGTACACCGTCAACCCGTACCACGGTGAATGGAAGGGGCACGGAGCCAGTCTGTATATGCACCAGCTGCCCTTGCTGGTCAGCAGAACCATCGGAGCCTATAACCTCAAGGAAATAGATACTATCCGGCACACTTACCTTGCCAGCTTCAGGCTGGATGCCGTACTAGGCGGCGGCCTGAACCGGATTGGCAACAATTGCCTTGAGTGTGGCCAACTTGGAGGAGGCCTGCTTTACGATACGATTGAGTTTAGAGAAACACCTACCGTCAAAAGGAAATGGGGTGGCTTTCTGATAGGCGGTGTAACAGCACGCTTCTACCGTCTGGGTAAAGAAAGGCTAAACCTAAGCGTGTTTTACACGCAAGGCCTTACCGACATGGTTCTGGTACCCGTTGACTATCAATACAACTCGCAACGCGGCTTCACTACGCTCCATGTGCGTGGAACAGGCTTTAGCGCTACACTAGGCATACCTATCCGGCTTAAAACGTTTGCCAAAACGCCATCTGGATAATTGATAAGCTAACAAACAGCTGTTTTTCGGAGCCGAGCGAGGAACCTATATAAACAGAACGTCATTCCGAGCGCAGTCGAGGAATCTCGCGTGCTGATGTTGTGGTGCTAATCGTACGTCAGCACGCGAGATTCCTCGACTGCGCTCGGAATGACAAGTACCATGGCAACCTCAGCACGCGAGATGCTTCGGCTGCGCCTCTGCATGACTGTTCTTGTGCTGACTGTGCTGCTTCTACCAGAAAGCTATTTTGCCCGGTCAGCTACCTCAATTTTTCCGTTGAAGACCCGCGTGGCGGGGCCGCTGAGGAAGATGCTGGTGAAAGAGCCATCGGGATGGGCCTCGAAGGACACGCGCAGGTCGCCGCCGGGAGTGCGCAGGTGCACCGGGCTGGTGGCGCCCCGGCGGGAGGCGGCCAGGGCCACGGCCGTAACACCGGTGCCGCAGCTCAGGGTTTCATCTTCTACCCCGCGCTCATAGGTGCGCACTTGCCAGGGCTGGCCGGGGGTAGCGGGGGCCTCCACGAAATTCACATTGGTGCCTTTCTCCCGGAACCGCTCATTGTAGCGGATGGCCCGGCCCTCAGTAAACACGTTCAGCTCGGCCAGGGTGCTGGCGGGCTGGAAACGCACAAGGTGGGGCGAGCCCGTATCCAGGAACACGCCGTATTCTTCTACCTCCTGCTGCCCGATGACGTCCTGCATGCGCAGGTGTACTGTGCCATCAGCATCCACGCGGGCATCGTGGGGACCATCGGCGGCCAGAAAATGGGTAGTGTCTTTTACTACCCCCAGCTGCTTGGCAAAGGCCACGGTGCAGCGCCCGCCGTTGCCACACATGGAGCCCACGTAACCATCGGCATTGAAGTACACCATCTCGAAATCGTACTGCTGGTGCTGGCGCAGCAGAATCAGGCCATCGGCCCCAATGCCGCGGCGCCGGTCGCAGAGGAAGCGCACGAGCTGGTGGTTGTGCTCATCGAACTGATGGGCACGGTCGTCCACCATCACGAAATCGTTGCCGGTGCCTTGGTATTTGTAGAAGGAAAGCGTCACTGAGGGAAAGCAAAAAGAGATTAAAGAAACTTGCGCAGCAGCGCTATTTGGCCGGCGTGGTAAAGATAATGCTGCACGGTGCCATGCAGCAGAATATAGAGCGAAACTTGGGAGCTGGCCGTCTGGCCGGGTGCCTCTTTCAGCACGGTATCCAGGTCGGCTTCCGTCAGCGTTTGGGTGGCGGTTAGTAACCGCTCGTGGGCTTGCCGGAGTTCCTGCTGGGCCTGCTGCCAGCGGGCTTCATCGGGCGCTGTGGGGTAGGCAGGCCAGTCCTCATTGGTGAGCGGAGTTACTTGCCGCTGCTCTATGCGCCAGGCTACGGTAGCAGCCCAGGTAGTAAGGTGGCGCACCAGTTCCCCTACACTATGCACGCCGGGCAGGGGGTAGGCAGCGGCCTGCGCTGCCGTGATGTCGGCCAGGGTTTGCTGCAGGGAAGGCCCGGACCAGGCATCCCCATCAAAAGCCCGCTGCAGCTGGTCGGTAATTCGGTTGATTTCGTGTGGCATCTTCCTTCTGCTTCGTATTCCCCTGAAGATACGGTGCCCACCGAGACTGTGCCATGCCGTACCTTTGCCCGCCTGCCCCCACGGGCAGCTAACGGTAGTTCTATGTACACGTTCCTCACCACCAGCCCCTGGGCCGACTACGAGCTGATCGACGCCGGCAACTTTGAGAAGCTGGAGCGCTTCGGCAAACACATTCTGTCCCGCCCCGAGCCCCAGGCCATCTGGGACCCGCACCTGCCTGCCTCGGAGTGGCAGCGAGCCAACGCCATTTTCACCCGCGAGAAGGGCAGCCAGGAGCGCGGCCAGTGGAAAATCAAGCCGGGTACGCCCGAGCAGTGGGTTATCGGCTACGAGCGGCCCGATGGGCTGAAGCTGCGGTTTCGGCTGGGTATGTCGTCGTTTAAGCACGTAGGCCTGTTTCCGGAGCAGGACCCCAACTGGCAGTTCATCTATAACCAGACGCGCCAACGCAAAGCCGCGCAGCCCCGAGTGCTAAACCTGTTTGCCTACACCGGCGCGGCTACCCTGGCCGCCCGCGCCGCCGGCGCCGACGTCACTCACCTCGACTCGGTAAAGCAGGTAAACTTCTGGGCCCGCGACAACATGGAAGCTTCTAACCTGGATGGCGTACGCTGGCTGGTAGAAGACGCCATGAAATACGTGCGGCGCGAGGTGAAGCGCGGCAGCAAGTACCAGGGCCTCATTCTGGACCCACCCGCTTACGGCCGTGGCCCTAACGGCGAGAAGTGGCAGCTGGAAGATGAGCTGAACGAAATGCTTAAACTCTGCAAGGAGCTACTGGACCCCGAAGACCACTTCTTCCTCATCAACCTGTACTCCTTGGGCTTTTCGGCCCTGATTCTGGAAAACCTGGTCCACGAGATATTTCCGCAGGCCCGCCAAAGCCGTGAAATTGGGGAGATTTACCTGCACGATAAAGCCGCCCGCAAGCTGCCCCTGGGCACGTTCTGCCGGTTTGCGACCTAAGGAGGTAATGAGGTGAGGAGGTGAAAAGAAACAAAGAACGTCATGTCGAGCTTGTCGAGACATCTCGCGTGCTGATGTTGTAATGCTAATGCAACGTCAGCACGCAAGATTCCTCGGCTACGCTCGGAATGACGTTCTGATAGAGTTTCGGCCTTCGCACTTCCCTGTTGCTCCGCGCACCCTCCTACCCTCACGCCCTATACAAACCCTTCCCTTATGCGCCACCGCCGTCTGGCCCTGATTGATATGGGCACGAATACGTTTCACCTGCTCATCGTGGAGCTGCCGGAGCCCAGCCACCAACAGCCCGTTACGCTATTGCGCACTAAGGTGGGCGTGCGCTTGGGCGAGGGCGGCATCAGCAAAGGCGAAATCGCGCCGACGGCTTTTGAGCGGGCGCTGCACACGCTGGTGGGCTTCAAAGAGGAAATTGAGTTGCATCAAGTCACGGATGTGCGGGCTACGGCCACCAGCGCTATGCGCGTCACGCGCAACGGGCCAGCCCTGGCCCAGGCCATCTTCGAGCAAACCGGAATTCGGGTGGAGGTGATACCGGGGGAGCGGGAGGCCGAACTGATAGCCAAGGGCGTGCGCCGGGCCGTACCGCTAGGCACCCAGCCCCACCTGATTATAGACATCGGTGGCGGCTCGGTGGAGTTTATCATTGCCGATGCCACCACTATTTTCTGGAAGCAAAGCTTCGAAATTGGCGCCCAGCGGCTGCTCGACAGGTTCTTTCCGGACCCCAGCGGCGTGTTTCCGCCCGAAGCCGTGGCCGCAGAGCAGCAGTACCTGACAGAGGTACTGGCCCCGCTGGCAGCCGCAGTGCGCGAGTTTCGGCCCGTAGGTTTGGTAGGCGCCTCAGGCAGCTTCGACAGCCTGGCCGATATGCAATTGGGCCAACTGCGCACCGAAGCGGAGTTGCCGCCCAGCACGGAACTGGCCCTCAGCAGCTTCCAAACCAGCTACCAACAGCTCCTTGGCCTTAACCACGAGCAGCGCGTGGCTCTGCCCGGCATTCTGCCCATGCGCGCCGATATGCTGGTGGTGGCCTCCGTGCTGATTGATTTCGTGCTGAAGATGACCGGCATCACCCGCATTCAAACCTCGGCCTACGCTCTTAAGGAAGGGCTGCTGGCCGAGATGCTGGAAAAGTAGTCAGTTCAAACTGTAGATTAAAACCCAGTTCCCTTCCTCGCATGAGGAGAGGAACTGGGTTTTAATTTGAGCCCTATACCTCACAGCTTGATTTAAGCGTAGCGTTTAGAACAAAGTCGCACCTTACTCTCTACTCCCCTACCCCCTTCTATCAGCTCAACCATCCATCTTCACCCCCTCAGCCTTGGCCTGCCGACACACCCGATGGATGAAATCCAGCTTGCGCACCACGTCGGGGGCAATGATGAAAGGGTAGGAATCGGGTTGGCCCATGCTGCGGTTCAGGCTGTTCATGGCGAAGGTGAGGGGTAGCCACATATCCAGCACGCGGCTGAAGTCGGCTACCTCGTAGGGGTCTTCCGAAATGGTAGTGTCCAGGTTCTGCTCGTCGGTGGCCCGGCGCGGGTTCACACTGAGGCCGAAGGCATAGGCGGTTTGCAGCGTATCCATGATGTGGAGGTAGTGGGCCCAGGTTTCAGCCCAGTCTTCCCAGGAGTGCGTGGTAGCGTAAGCGCTGATGTAGTGCTCGGCCCAATCGGCGGGTGGGCCTTGGTCGTAGTGTTTTTTCAGCGCCTCGCCGTAATCTTCCCGCTCATCACCGAATAGCTGGCGATACTCCTCTATCCAAGGCGTGTTTTCGATGAGCCGCTCCCAATAGTAGTGGCCTACTTCGTGGCGAAAGTGGCCCAGCACGGTGCGGTACACTTCGTGCATGGCCTTGCGGGCCATTTCCCGCTCCACGGTGTCGGCCTCGGCAATGTTGAGGGTGATGAGGCCGTTATCATGCCCGGTCAGCACCTTTTCGCCTTCGGGCTTTTGCTCGCTGGCCAGAAAGTCGAAAGCCAGGCCGGTTTCCTCGCTTTCCGTTTTGCTGACGACTGGCAAGCCCAGCTGCAGCAGGCTGAATACCAGCCGGTGCTTGGCCTTTTCCAACTCCTGCCAGCGGGCTATGTGGCCGGGCTCCGTGAGCTTCGGAATGGTGCGGTTGAGCTGGCAGGCCAAACAAAACTCGGTGGTGCTGTCGGCGGGTACCAGCCAGTTGCAGACCTCGTGCGTGTGGTTGGCGCAGTAGCGGTACAGGCCCGCGGTGGGCTGGCCATACTGAGCAAAACGCTGTTTCTCACGTGTCTCCAGGGCTACCAGCCGTTGCTGCCGCGTCTCGAAGCCCAGGGGGTAATGGCATTGCTCGCAGTGAGTGTTTTCGAAATAGACTACCTGCCCGCAGTGGGTGCACCTAAACAGTTTCATACCGGTTCCTCGTGGTCAGCTTCCTACCCCCGCCGGGGGCCTCAAGGCCAGTCAAACGCGCGGCCGGCGGATAGGTTCTGGTTTAGCTTCTGCCGTGGCGCCAGTTTTCTGGTAGCAGCTTAACTTTCTTATATCCAACTTACTCTATACCTCTTCGAGTATAGATCGAGGGTAGCATTGCTTTCTTATGCCTGGTTACATGCCTGCCAGGAAGCAATTCAGCTGCGGGCTTAAAATGCCTTTACTGCTCAGATAGGCTACTTTCAGCAAGCTCAGCCGGTGCACTACCGGAAATCATTCTTTGAAAAATAATTATCCGTGAGTATGAGGAATTAAGCTCTAACAAGCCTTCCATCTATAAGCAAAATACAACTTCACATTTTCTTAATCGTAGGCAGAAATAAGAGCTGAAACGCGCGCAGTTAATGCCCTTCCCTACCCCCACCCATCATGAAAGGCCACTCCCTTCTGCACGCCTATCAGGAGCAGCCCAACGTTTGGGACGAAATGTTCCATGCCGAGCACATTCGCCCGGAGTATCGCAGCTTTGTTTCGGCCATCGAAAATCTGCCCCACGCTGAAATGACCCGCAAAGATGAGCTGGCGAAAAAGCTGTTCATGAGCCAGGGCATCACGTTTACGGAGTACAACAGCGGCGAAGGCATCGAGAAGATTTTTCCCTTCGACATCATTCCGCGCATCATCCAGCACCAGGAGTGGAAGCATATTGAGGCCGGCGTGAAGCAGCGGCTGCTGGCCCTGAACATCTTTCTCAAGGACATTTACCACCAGCAGTTCATTGTGAAGGATGGTGTGATTCCGGCCGCCCTCATTTACTCCTGCCCGCAGTTTCTGCGCGAAATGGTGAATGTGCAGGTGCCCTACGACATCTACACCCACATTGCGGGCGTGGACCTGATTCGGGACGCGGACGGGCAGTTCTACGTGCTGGAAGACAATCTGCGCACGCCCTCGGGGGTGTCGTACATGCTGGAAAACCGCAGCATCACCTCGCGCATCTTCCCCGATTTGCTGCCCAAAAGCAACGTGCAGCCGGTGAAAGACTACCCTGACCTGCTGTTCCGAAACCTGCTGGCGTTGGGCAACCGCCACGTCAGCGACCCGACGGTGGTACTCCTCTCGCCGGGCATCTACAACTCGGCCTACTTCGAACACACAACCCTGGCCCGCCTCATGGGCATTGAGCTGGTAGAAGGCCGCGACCTGATTGTGCACAACCACCATGTGTTCATGAAAACCACGAAGGGTCTGAGGCAGGTGGACGTGATTTACCGCCGCGTGGACGATGAATTCCTGGACCCTTTGGTGTTCCGGCCCGACAGCGCCCTGGGCGTACCGGGCATCTATGCGGCTTACCGCAAAGGCAACGTGGCCATTGTAAATGCCATGGGCAACGGCGTGGCCGACGATAAGGCCGTGTACAGCTATGTGCCCGACATGATCCGGTACTACCTGAACGAGGAGCCCATTCTGAAAACGGTGCCCACCTACCAGATGAGCGACCCGGACCAGCGCCGCATGGTGTTCGAGCGCATGGATAAGATGGTGATTAAGCGCACCAATGAGTCGGGCGGATACGGCATGCTCATTGGTAGCAGCGCCACCGAGGAGCAGATGCAAGCCTTCCGGGAGGCCATTACCGAAGACCCGCGCAGCTTCATTGCCCAGCCCATTATCAGCCTGTCCTCTACCCCCTGCTACCTCAACGGCGTGCTCCAACCCCGCCGCGTAGATCTGCGCCCGTTCGCCCTCTACGGCCCCGGCGGCATCGACATCGTGCCCGGCGGCCTGACCCGGGTGGCCCTGCAGGAAGGCTCCTTGGTTGTGAATTCTTCCCAGGGCGGAGGCAGCAAAGACACCTGGGTGCTGGGGCCGGAAAGCTAGGGTAAGAGGGTATGGGGGTAGGAGGGCAAGAGGGTATCAACTCTACTGAACTCATCTACCCCTTCCACCCATCTACCCTAACGCCCTAGCAACTCCTACCCTCACACTTTCCTACCCTCCTACCCCTTACTATGCTCAGTCGCGTTGCCGATACAATTTACTGGCTGGCCCGCTACATGGAACGCACCCAGGCCATGTTGCAGGTTATCCGCATTTACTACCAGGCTTCCCAGGACAGCCTCCAGGATTTCAGCTGGCGCCCGGTACTGTACAGCTACGGACACCTGACGCCGGAGGAGCTGGCCGCCACGGAGGGCGACACGGTGCGGGTGTTGGAGCACCTGATTCTGGACCGGCACAACGATGCCTCGGTCTATAATAACGTGCTGCAGGCCCGCGAAAACGCCCGCTCGGCCCAGGACCACATTACCCGCGACGTATGGCAGTGCCTGAACGATTACTACCATGCCATCCGGAGCGAGGAAATAGCCCAGCAAATTCGGCAGGGCGACCCCATGTCGGGCATTGATGCGCTGATGCGGCATGGACTGGTGTTTACCGGGGCCGTGCAGAACACCATGCCCCGCGACGAGGGTTACGGCTACCTCACCATGGGTCGGCTGCTGGAGCGGGCCCTGCAAACCACCGACATTCTGCGCATCCGGTGGGCCAACAACGCCGATTCGATGACCAGTGGCCTGGATGCGCCCGAGCTGCGCTACCTGTTGCACTCTCTGTTCGGCCACGAGCTGTATTTGAAAACCTACCGCGGCAACTTCAACCCCGACAGCGTGCTGCAGTTCGTGCTCCACAACAGTCACTTCGCCCATTCTCTCTCCTCCTGCCTCAGCCGGCTTAGCTGGTACTTTGAGCGCCTGCGAGCCGACAGCCTGCCCGAAAGCTACGAGCGGCTGGAGTTTATGGTAGGCCGCCTGGCCAACCACGTCAAGTACAGCACCGTCTCGGCGGCGGAGCCGGAGCAGCTCAATGAGTTTCTGCTGGAAACCCGCCAACAGTTGCTGGATGTAGCCGTGGCCTTCGGTAAATACTACTTCGGAAGAAGCTAATCTCATGCCTTCCTACAACATCAAGCACATCACGCGCTATACCTACGCGGCCGAGGTAATCGACTGCGTCAATCAGGTCATGCTCTACCCCCTCGAGGATGACCGACTGGAGGTAACCAGTCACGAGGTAACTATCTCCCACGATTCGGGCATCACGCACGACACACCCATTAGCACGTATACTGACTATTTCGGTAATACCGTGGGGATTTTCACGGTGCTGGAGCCGCACACCGTGCTGGTTATTGAATCGACGAAGGACGTGGTAACGCACCCGATTCAGTTTCCGATGGACGAGCAGCCCGCCGAACAGCAGTGGCAGCAGTTGCGGGAGCTACACCACGACCCGGCCTTCATTGACTTTCTGTGCGAGGAGTGCTTCACTTCGGCTCAGGACCTGAAGGCTACCCTCGACCAGTTGGTAAACCGCGCCGATAAGCCCCTCAAAAATGCCCTGGTGCTCTCGGAGTACGTGTACGACAATTTCCAGTACCGCCAGGGAGTGACCAACATAGAAACGCCGGCCGAGGAAATCTGGCAGCTGAAAGCGGGCGTTTGTCAGGATTTTGCCCACATGCTGCTGGCTATGCTGCGGATAGTGGGCATTCCGGCCCGCTACGTGAGCGGCTACGTGTGCCCTGACCGGGAAGGGGTGCGGGGCTCTGGCGCTACCCACGCCTGGGTCGAGGCCTACATTCCGTTCTACGGGTGGCTGGGCCTCGACCCGACCAATAACTGCATCGTCAACGATGGGCACGTGCGCCTGGCTATCGGCCGCAACTTCCCCGACTGCACCCCCGTGAAAGGCACCTACAAAGGCACCGGCTCCCACCGCCTCGATGTTTCAGTGCACATTGAAAGTGGCAAGCCGGAAAGCCAGAACGCCCTACCCCAGCAGCCCAGCTATACCTACGAGGTGAAGGACAAGCCCGCCGCCGTGAACTCCTACCGCCGCCACCTGGAGCTCCAGATGCAAATGCAGATGCAACAGCAGCAGTAAAATTCGGATGGCGTAAGTTTGGGCTATGATGAAGGCGCCAGCGGAGAACAGCCTCCGCGGGCGCCTTCTTTCCCATCAGTTTCCGGGCCCAATCCCTACCCCTCCTCATGACGACAACCCTCCCCTATACCCAGCTTTTCACCTTCACGGAATCTGTTTTCAAAGGCATGGGCTGCTCCGATGAGGACGCAACGCTTGCCACTGAAACCCTGCTTTCCGCCGATTTGCGCGGCATCGACTCGCACGGCGTGGCCCGCCTGGTTGGGTACGTACGCCTCTGGGAAGCCGGCCGCATCAATGCTACCCCCCGCGTGGGCGTCACCTACGAAACGCCCAGCACGGCCGTAGTGGATGGCGACGGGGGCCTGGGCCTAGTGGTAGGCCCCAAAGCCATGCAGGTGGCGATGGAGAAGGCCCGGCAGGTAGGCACGGGCTGGGTTTCGGTGAAGAACTCCAACCACTTCGGTATTGCCGGCTACCACGCCATGAAAGCTCTGGCCCTGGATATGATTGGGGTAGCCATGACCAATGCCTCGCCCTTGGTGGCGCCTACCTACTCCCTAGAGCGGCTGCTCGGCACCAACCCCATTGCCGTAGCTGTGCCCGCCGGCGACCAGCCAGATTTCGTGCTGGACATGGCTACCACCACGGCGGCCAACGGTAAGCTCGAAATTGCTCAACGCAAGAACATTCCCATCCCCGAAGGCTGGGCCCAGGACCCGGCCGGCATAGGCTCCACGGACCCGAACGCCGTGAAAAATGGTGGCGCATTGCTACCCCTCGGGGGGGCCACTGGCTCGCACAAGGGCTACGGCCTGGGCGCCGTGGTCGATATTTTCTCGGCCGTACTCAGCGGCGCCAACTATGGCCCTTGGGTTCCGCCCTTCGTGGCCTTCCTGCAGCCCTCGGCTAACCCCGTGGGTGAAGGCCTGGGCCATTTCTTTGGGGCTATGCGGGTCGATGCTTTTCGTCCGGCCGCCGAGTTCAAAGCCCACATGGACAACTGGATTACCACCTTCCGCAACGCCCGCGCCACCGAAGGCCAGCACGTCCTCATCCCCGGCGACCCGGAGCGGGAAATGTCGGGGCACCGGCTGCTGGAGGGTATTCCGCTGTTGGAACCCGTACTCAAAGACCTCGAAACGGTGGGCGCCAAGTTTGGCGTGAAGCTGTAATTGCTACCCCCACCCGACAGCAAAAAGCCCGCCCGGAGTACCGGGCGGGCTTTTTCTATATCAGTTCAGGAGTCTCAGATCAGCTGAGTTTCGCCGAGCAGCTTGCTCATGGCCACGTCCTGGTTAAGGTACTTGGAAGCGTACTGCTGGCTGGAGCCGTTCAGGAACAGGCAGGTCTGGCCTTCTACGGCCTCAATAATGGCATCTTTCTGGTCCATGGGCAGGGCCGGGCAGCCTAAGCTGCGACCCAGGCGGCCGTACTGCCGAATAAAGTCCTCACTCACGTAGTCGGCGCCGTGCATCACCACGGCCCGAGAGAAGGCATTGGTGTTGAAACCTTCATCGAGGCCCTGCAGCTTCAGGGAGCGGCCGTGCTTACCCTGGTATTCACCCTGAGTTACGTAGAAGCCCAGGCTGCTCATGTTCGACTCATTCTCGTTGGAGAAGTTGGTGGCCATGTTCTCGCCGGAGTTATGGCCGTGGGCTACCAGGGTATGAAACTTCACCTGCTTGGCGGCCAGATCCAGCACCCAGAGGCGCTTTTCAGTGGAGGGCAGCTCAAAATCCACGACGGTCAGCAGCTGCTTGCCACTGAGTTTGCCTTCGGCCTCCAGGTTGAGGTAGCCCGTCATAGCCTTTTCAAACACTGCGTAGCGCAGACCCTGCTGCTCTACCCCCAGGTCACGGTACAGGTCGTGGAGGCGCTGGTCGAAGAGAGAAGCGGGGGTAACTACGGGAGCGGCTACCAGGCGGGCCTGGTGGTTGGTGGTAGCGGCTTTTGATTTTGCTACCGGGGCAGCCAGCGGAGTAGCCAGGAACAGGGCGGCTACAAAGGGCAGTACGCGCCGCGCCATCCGGCGGGTCCGCAGCTTCAGACGCTGGCGACGAACAACACTTTGATTTTCCATCAGCACAGGTTGGTTTCGGGTTTCGATAAGGCGCTTGCTTTACTACAAACAGACACCATAGGCTTTACGAGACTTGGCCCGTTGCAGATGCGCCGCAGGTGACGAAAATATGCACCCGCAGCTATAATGTTATTTCCGGCTGATAGATTCCCCCTCTGCCAAAAACGGCAAAAAGAACACCGGCATCCGACAATATACCACCAGCTTTTTACTACCCGATTTTTCACATTAGAGGCCCCAAATCCGCTCTTTACGGCGCATGCCGCGCCATGTCTTTTTCCCACCACTCAATTCCCACTTTCCCACATGCACACGTGTACCTCCTCCTGGTTGCGTAAGCTCACCCTGGCCGCCGCCGCGCTGCTGGTTTTGGGCGGACAACCAGTCCAAGCCCAAAAAGTAGTTCTGCAAGGCTACTGGTGGGACTACTGGAACACCAACTACCCCAACGGCTGGGCTAATTACGTTGCCCTGCTGGCCCCGCGCCTGAAAGCCATGGGCATAGATGCCGTGTGGCTGCCGCCCAGCATCAAGAACGGCAACCAGGGCAACGGCTACTCGCCCTTCGATAACTACGACCTCGGCGACAAATACCAGAAGGGCTTCGTGGCCACGCGCCTGGGCACCAAAGATGAGCTGCTGCGGGCCGTGGCCGTGCTGCATGCCAACGGTATTGAGGTGGTGCAGGACATTGTGCTGAACCACAACGACGGGGCCGGCTCCCAGACCGGGGCCGGCGGCCAGGACCCCGCCGCCTGGGAAGATGGCTCCACCAGCAAGTACAAGAACTTCCGCTACGTGAGCTACAGCAAGCCCGCTACCTCGGAAGACGCCGCCAACTACCTGGCCCGCAACGGCCGTTTCCCCAAAAACTGGCAGAACTTCAACCCCAACCCCGGCAACAACTCTACCTCCGGCGACTGGAACGCGGTGTACTTCGGGCCCGACGTGAGCTACTACAGCGGCTCCTATGGGCAAAGCTCCAACGCTACCTTCAACCCGGCCCAAAGCGCCGACCACGTGCGCACCAACGTGCGCAACTGGCTGGTGTGGTACAAGAAGCAGGTGGGTTTTGATGGCGTGCGCATGGATGCTGTGAAACACTTCCCGGACTTCGCCTCCGAGGATTTTCTTTATAACCTGCAAAGCAACGCCGGCTGGGCCTCGGGCGGGGCTACTATGTTTGCCGTGGGCGAATGGGTAGGCTCGGCGGGGCAGATGGACGGTTGGGTAGCCAACGTGCAGAACCGCGCCGGCACCTTCGACTTCTCTCTGCGCAACGGCCTCTATAACATCATCAGCGGGGGCGGCAACTTCGATATAGGCTCCCTGCCGGGCTACCAGCAGGGCGCGCGGGTGGTGAACATCAATGGGCAGTACGTGCACCGTACCGTGCCCTTCGTGAACAACCACGACACCTTCCGGCCCCAGACCGATGCCGGGGGCAACTACACGGGCTGGAACACCGGCTCCGAGCTGGCTCCCCACATCGACCCGTTTGATCCGCGCCTCTCGGCGGCCTACGCTGCGGCCCTGGCCGTGGATGGCTCGCCCCAGATTTTCTTCGAGGACCTGTTTAATGTGGGCAGCACTGGTAAGCGCTACTCGCACCAGCCCACCAGCACCACCGATCTGCCCCAGCGCTCCGACCTGGAAAACCTGATCTGGTGCCATCAGAACCTGCGGTTCAAGGATGGGGCCTACAAAGTGCGCTATCAGGCCCCCGACCACCTCGTGATTGAGCGCAGCACCAAGGCCCTGATCGGCATCAACGACAACTTCTCGGCCTGGCAGAACAACACCGTTTCCTGCGACTTCGCGCCGGGCACCGTCCTGAAGGACTACTCCGGCGCCAACGGCACGGCTACCGTAACGGTGAGTAGCGCCCAGACCGTGACCATTAACACGCCGCCCTGCAACGGCACGGCCAGCGGCGGCCGCCGGGGCTACTCGGTGTGGGCCCCCACAGGCATCAGCACCAACTACATCCGGGCCGCCCTGGCTACTACCCAGGAGTGGGAATTGGCCGATGACCTGGGCGACTCCCACGCTTCCTCGCTGAAGCAGGGCGGGCAGTTGCCGGCATCCTCCACGGCCTACCGCACGGCGGGCCGCATCTACGTGGCGTCGGGCAAAGCCGTAACCTACAGCCTGATTCCGACGGACGCTACCCGCAGCCTGGCCGTGGAGCTGGTGAACGGCAGCGGTACTATTCTAAGCAGCCAAACCGGCACGGGCACCCTCACGGGCACCTACACCCCCACGGCTACCGGCTGGATTACCCTGCGTGCCAAGAACGCCGCGGCCACCAACCCCGCCCAGCGGGCCTTCGTGAAAGTAACCTACACTGCCCCAGCGGTGCTGAGTACTACCGCCCTGCGCGAAAGCGCCGTACTGGCGGCCGCCCCGGCCACGGAGGCCGTCACCACCGCCGACCTGGCCGTGTACCCCAACCCCACCAGCCCCGACCGCATTGATGTGGTGCTGCAGTCGCCGAAGGACCTGACGGCCACTCTGCGCCTGCTGGACCTGACCGGCCGCCTCGTGCACGAGCAGGCAGTGCGCCTCTACCCTGGCTCCACGGAGCAGCGTCTGCACGTAAGCCAGGCCCTGCCAGCCGGCGTGTACCAGCTGCATGTGCCGGAGCTGGGCCTGAGCCGGAAAGTGGTAATCAAATAAGCCGGGGCCCTACCCCACTCCCAGTAAAAAAGCCCCACCGGATAATCCGGCGGGGCTTTTTTACTGGCAGCAGTTCAGCTGTGGGTATGCCTTAGTGGCCTACGGTAGCGGCTTTCATATCGTCAAGAATGGCGGCCAGTTCGGCTTTTTCCTTGTCGCCGAGTTTGTTGGCTGCCATGGAGGCATCCGCTGCCTGGCGCCACACGGCCCATTCCGTTTCGGTAATCATCATGCCTTTGTGGGCCGACAGCATGGTCAGACCAGTGTACTTGAGCGGGCCGCCGGTAGCTTCCCCCATCTGATTGATAAAGTTGTTGCGCAGGCGGGCCAGGCGGGCGGGCTTGTCGGGGTCAGTGAGCAGGGGCGTGTGGGTGCGCAGCATCTGGGAGTTTTTCACTTCCGTTTCAGCGGCTACGTTTGCCATCAGCACGTCCACAAACCCTTCCACGCCCTTCAGGCCACCCATGCGCTCATACAGGGTCGGGGTGGGGTCGGCTTCTTTAGAGCCGCAGGCCGTGGTGAAACACAGGGTGCCGGCCAGCAGCAGAACCGCCGGAAACTGAAGTCGAGGCAGAAACATAAAAGAACTGGTAAAAGGTGGATGAAATAGACAATGCCGTAGCCGGCAACCATGCGGTTCCGGCTACGGACAGTTGTGTTTATACAGAAATGAACAGCCGCCGCAGATTCAGGGCAAACCGAATCTTGTCCACGGCTTCGAGGTAGCTGGGGGGCACCGGGCATTGCCGGCCCGTGGGCGCGGCCGGTGCCAGCTGCGGCCGGGTTATCCGGAAGGTGCCGCCTACGGAAAGCACCCGCTCGATATCAGCCTCCGAAATATCCTCTTCGTGAAAGAGGACGGTGGCCATCTGTGTGTTGCTGTTGATAACGCAGGCCGCCACGCCCGGCACGGCGGCTACCTGCCGCTGCACCGTGGCGGCCTCGGCCGGGGCCGCCAGGCCATCTACCTGAACCTGCAAAAAGCGGACGGGCCTCGCGTAATTGTGCAGGCTGGGCTCTTCCCAGCTGGCCCATACCAGCAGCAGGACCAGCAGGGCCAGGCCTGCCTGTAGAAAGCGGTTGTGTTTCACGCGTTTTGCTTACATCAAACGAAACTCTGGACCGGGCAAAGAAGGAAGGGTTACTTCAGGGTCACCTTACCTCTGATTTCCCCGCCGGCGTAGGCTTGGGTGTGCAGGTTCACGTAGGTTTCGCCTTTCAGCAGCAGCGCCGCATCGGCCTCCGAGAGGGTAGCCGTACCCGTTATGGGCGAGGTAGTAACGTTGGAAAACGCAATGAACGGGTCGCCGTTGGTGCCCGCGGCGCCGCGGTGAATGTGGCCCATGGTAGGTGTGACACCCTGGTAAGTTACCCGGTAGCTGAGCACCCGGGTCGTTTTATCGAAGGTGCCCGTCATGGTGCCGGTAGCGGCCGAGTTGTTGGGGCCTACCTCCTGCTTCCCGTCGAGGGTAGCCGTGAGTTCAACGGAGTTGGTAGGGGTAGCGGTGGTGGTTTCATCCTTTTCGCAGGCGACCAAAGCGGCGGAGCCCAGCAACAGCAGGGAAAGAGCGGTAATTTTCAGCTTCATACAGCAGAAGGTTAATGTAAAAAATGGGGGAGAAATGCCTATTTCCGGAAGCCCTCTTTAGGACGGATGGTGAAATTGCGGTTCACGTTGAACCCGAAATACAGGTCGCCTTTAAAGAAATTGCCCCGGGTGTTGGCCACGAAGAACTTCTCAATCATGCCCTGCGAGTTGGTCACGTGCAGCTGGAAAATGTGGCCGCCCGTTTCAATATCGAAGCCCAGAGCCAGGGCATTGCGCACGCCCGTAGGAGCCGTGCGCGGCACCAGGTAGTAGTACTCCGCGTTCAGGGAGGTGCGCTTGGTGAGTTTGTGGCGGCCTCCCACGCCTATGGCGTACACATCGTTCGACTGGGTTTTGTCTTCCACCAGGTTGCGGTGAATCAGGGTGGGCATCAGCTGCAACGACAGGCTGGGGTTGAACTTGCGCGCAATCAAGGCCTGGTAGGAGTAGTTCATCCGGTGCGAGGTAGTGTACCACGTCCGGTCGTCGCGCAGCGTATTCAGAGCTGAGCTGGCAAACAGGGTAACGCTCACGGGCATGGCCCGGCGGCCGGTGCTCTGGCGCAGGGCACGGTATTTCACGAAGCCATCCAGCGTTTTCTCCAGGGAGTTGCGGCCGATGCCTATTTCCAGCTTATCCGTAAGGGCGTACTCCAGCCCAAGCCGGATGCTGGCCTGGTCGAGGCCGAAAAAGTTGTAGGCTCCGCTGTTGAGCGTACCAAAGCGGTGCGAAATGAGGAACACCATGGTGCCCTGCCCGGGCGTTTCCACGGTGTGCCCGTTAATGAGGCGGGTACTTTTGAAGGTAGCGGCTACTACCTCCGTGGTTGCCGTGGGGGTAGCCTGGGTTTCCAGCTGCCCCAGCAGATCATCCTGCGCCCAGGCAGGCCCGGCCCAGGCAGTTAGCAGCAACACAAGTAAAGAGGCCAGCCGGCCCCGGTAGAGAGGAAAAGTTGGATGCATATAGAAAAGCAAACGCGGTGAAACCAGGCCCGGCCCCCAGGGCCGGCGGTATAAAGACTGAACTTATTTGGCGGTGAGCTGGGAAACGGCCTCGCAGGACATAACCACTTTAATCCCGACGATTTTGGCAATGTTCTCGCGCACCAGCAGCGGAATCTCAATGCCGTAGTCGGCCGGCGCTACGCTGAAGTAGGCGTTTACCATCAGCTGGCCGCTTTGCTGCTGCAGGGCTCCGGTTACAGTCAGGTGCTTCGTGACGCCGTGAATGGTCAGGTCACCCTCCACCGTTACCCGCTGCGACTGGCCGCTGGCCAGGGTGGCCGGGTCGAAATCCAGGATTTTTCCCCGAAACGACGACTTCGGAAAGCGGTCCGACTCCATGTAGTTCTCGTTGAAGTGCTCCTGCATGAGGGTGCGCTTAAACTGAAACGACTTGATCGGGATGCTGAAGGCCAGCTGCTGGGTCTGCAGATCTATCAGGCCGGCAGCCTGCTCGGTGTGGGCCTCAATATCTTCGAGGATGCTACTGGAAAAGAAGCTCACTACCCCCTTCTGGGTCATGTATTTGCCCTGGGCCTGCCCCGAGGTAATGCCTCCGGCAACGGAGAGCAGCAGGCCACAAATTGGTAAGCTCACGGATCGGATCAGGCTTCGCATCCTTCTTAGTTGTTAGGAGCGCCCGCATCTACCCATCTCTGCAACAGCTCTATATCACAATCCGACAACTTCGCTCCGCCCTGGGGCATGGGGTTATAACCCGGCAGGTGCTTCACGTTTCCCATCAGCTCGCCCGAGCGAATGTACTTCTGAATTACCGAGAAATCCTCCAGGTTAACGCTGCCCGTGAGCAGGGTTGGGTTGTGGCAGCTCCGGCAGTTTCTATCCAGCAAAGGCGAGATGGAAACACTGTAAGAAACTACATCCGGGGTGGTACAGGGCACTTTGGGCCCTGCTATTTCATCGGCTTTATCGTAAGCGCAGCTGCCTAGCATAAAGCTCAGCAGTAAGCACAGCACAGTAGAGATTTTAGTCATTGAAAAACGGTATGCAGAGGTAGAGAAAGCCAGGCAAGCTTTCACGCGGCCTCTAGTTAGGTGTGTACGATGCGTAGCAGGCTGCCCTAGGCACAGTGCCCAGGGGTAGGAGGTCTAAGCGGATTTGTAGAATACTCACATTGCTATGTTATAGCTGGTTTACCCAATGGTGACCTGCTTCGATCAGCACCCCGGAGACTGAACAATAATTTCATTCCCAAAAAGGGAATACCAATATTGCTCGCTCAACCCAGGTCTGCCGACGCTTTGCAACGGAGCCTGACCAAGCCCCCAAAGGCCCTCTTAGCCTGCAGATTACTTTGGCAGCGTATCGTTTGGAGAAAACTAGTTGATAATAAAAGGCAATACCCAAAACGGGAACACAACTCCCATTTTGGATTCCAAATCTACGTAGGGAACTAAGCTCCGGCTTTAATCGGCCTTCCCTTTTAGCTGAAACTCACTAATCGCCCGACGAAGTAGGATTTGCCCCCGTCTAAACATGGAATTTTTAATTTTTACTTATACCAAGTAAATTTATAACTATTTTACATAAATTAATGTCTAAACACTGTCCTACAAATAGTTATATGTTTTTATTTCATAATTCAATCAATTGAACAAACAATTTACAAATGATTCAAATATAAGTAATGTAATAAAATCACTTATCATATTTATATAATTATAACTCCATAGAATTTATCCTTCGTGGCACCTCATAGATTGGTTCTCAGCGCCAGCCGTATGCTGCCAGCCGCTCTGCTGCTACGGAGCCCTTAAGCCATTCCGACTCCAGCCCAGGACCGCTCAGGTAGAGGCAAGCCCCCTGTCCCACAGTCCGGATGATGGCCCGATACTGATCGGGGGGTAGGGCCGGGCAGCCCCGGCTGTAGCCCACCTGCCCGTGCTGCTCGCGGTACTGCCGGCTCACGTAATCGGCGGCGTGAAGCACCACGTAGCGGCGCAGGGCGTTGTTATTCTGGCCGGCATCCAGCCCGCGCAGCCGCCGCGAGAGGCCATGCTTGCCCTGGTATGTATCCAGGGTCTGGTAAAATCCCAGGGCCGTACAGGCCGATTTCAGCACATTGGAAAAACGCCGGGCCCGCAAATGACCGGAGCCGCGGCCGTGTGCTACATGGCTGTGGTGTAGCACCTGCCCTGCCGCCAGATCGAGCACCCACAGCCGCGGCTCCGAGGACGGCATATCCATGTCGGCTACGGCCAGGATACCGGCCTGCCGCACAAGGCCGGCCTTGCGCAGATTCAGGTAGCCCACGCAGGCGCGTTCCAGCACCTGCAGGCGCAGTCCGGCCGCAGCCGGCCCTAGTTTGGCATGCAGTGCCTCCACGGCCTGCCGCACCGAATCGGGCACGGCGGACAGGGGGGTTAGGGGCGTTAGCTCCAGAGAATCGGGCACGACGGCTGCCGGCGAGGTGGCCCCCGGGGCTCCCCCGGCCGGCCGGGACACAGCCACTGCGGGCCGGCGTAAGGCGGCTACTTCTGCCCCCGAGGGTTGACACCCGGCCATGGCCGCGCCCACGGCGGCCAGCAACAGGTAGCGCCGCCACCCGCTACCCTGGGCAGAAGTGATAGGGGCAGGAGCAGCGGATAGTATCATAGAAATACGGTTGGGGAAGCCAAAAATCCGCATTTATGCCACACTACACAAGCCGGGTCCGGGCTACTTTCTCTCTACCGTCCGGCCTCGACGCCAGTAGCTTGAGCACCGCCACCGGCCCCTACCCCTACCCACCACCGAAACCCCTGCCTGCCAGGGGCAGGCACTGGTCAGGAGTGGCCTCGGCTTTGCGCTTATTTGTTCCGTACTTTTGTGCCATTCGGGGCGTAGGCTGGTTATAAGAGCTGCTCTCTTTGTTTTCGTACTTCTTCGGCGCGCCGCGGCGCGCTTTGTTGCTTATGGCTAAAGTTGCAATTAACCTCTCCACTGGCAGCATCCAGCAGGAAGAAATTATCGTCGGGATTGATTTGGGTACCACCAACTCCCTGGTGGCCTATATTCACCCCGACGGCCGCCACCCCCTCGCCATCAACGACCAGGGCCGCGGTACCATTGTGCCTTCGGTAGTGCACTTTCCCGGCGCTGCCGACGCACCCATTGTGGGCACCGATGCAAAGCAGTATCTGCTCACTGACCCGCAGAACACCATCTATTCGGTGAAGCGCCTGCTAGGCAAATCTTACCATGACCTGGGCCAGCACGCCCAGGAGCTGGGCTACAAGGTAATTGACGACAACTCGGAAGGCCTGGTGAAAATCCGGGTGGGCGAGAAGTTCTACTCTCCCATCGAGCTGTCGGCCGAGATTCTGAAGGAGCTGCGCTTCCGGGCGGAGCACGCCCTGAAAACGCCCGTCAATAAGGCCGTTATTACGGTACCCGCCTACTTCAACGACTCCCAGCGCCAGGCTACCCGCGACGCCGGCCGCCTGGCTGGCCTGGAGGTGCTGCGCATTGTGAACGAGCCCACGGCCGCGGCCCTGGCCTACGGCATTGGTCTTTCGCCTGATGAAGAAAAAACCGTGGCCGTGTACGACCTGGGCGGTGGCACCTTCGATGTAAGCATTCTGCGCATTCAGCAGGGCATTTTTGAGGTACTAAGCACCAACGGCGACACCTACCTGGGTGGCGACGACCTGGACCGCGCCATCTATGACTACTGGGCCGCTGAGTATCAGCTCTCGACGGTGCTGTATCAGAATTCTTCGGCCCAGCAGGAGCTGCGCCTGCTGGCCGAGCAGGCCAAACGGCAGCTAAGCCAGCAGGACACGTTTGCAGCCGAGTTCGGGGGCACGACCCTACCCCTCACCAAGGCGAAATTCAACGAGCTGGTGCAGCCCCTGGTGGCCCGCACCATTGCTTCTTGCCGCCAGGCCCTAGCCGATGCCAAACTTGCGCCTCAGGACCTGGATGCCGTGCTGCTGGTGGGCGGCTCTACCCGCGTGCCGCTGGTGTATGATTCGGTTTCGGAGTTTTTCCAGCAGCCGGCTAATAACTCCCTCAATCCTGATGAGGTAGTGGCCCTGGGAGCCGCCATTCAGGCCGATATTCTGGGGGGTAACCGCCGCGACGTGCTGCTGCTGGACGTTACGCCGCTCACGTTGGGCATTGAAACCTTGGGCGGCCTGATGGACCCCATCATTCCACGTAACTCCAAAATCCCGACGAAAGCCGGCCGCCAGTATACTACCTCCGTTGACGGGCAGGTAAACCTGAAGATTTCGGTGTACCAGGGCGAGCGGGACCTGGTAAAGGAAAACCGCAAACTGGCTGAGTTCGACCTACGCGGTATTCCGGCCATGCCCGCCGGCCTGCCCAAAGTCGATGTGAATTTCATCCTGAACGCCGACGGTATTCTGAAGGTAGAAGCCATTGAGCTGCGCTCCAACACCCGGCAGGCCGTGGAAATCAAGCCCCAGTATGGCCTCACCGACGACCAGGTGGAGCAGATGCTGATGGACTCCCTAACCCACGCCCGCGAGGACGTGGCGGCTCGCATGGTCATCGAGGCCCGCACCGTAGCCGAGCAGATGCTGTACCAAGTGGAGCGCTTTGTGGCGAAGAATAGCCAGCACCTCACCGAGGAAGAAATCAGCCAGACCACGGCTGGTGTGGACCGCCTGAAGGCAGCCTTGGACACTCAGGACAAGGACACTATTCTGAAAGCCGTGGACGAGTTGGAAGAACTCACCCGCCCCTTCGCCGAGCGCGTCATGAATATCAGCATCAGCCAAGCTATGGCCGGCAAAAAAATAGAGTAACAGGCTAGCCACGCCGGAGCAACAAAGAAAGGAAAAGGGCTTTACCATACGCTGGTAAGGCCCTTTTCCTTTCTTTGCGCTCCGACTTGGTTTACGGGCTGCGCCGCTGGTTTAGTATTAGGCAGTACAAAAAATAATTTCTTCCCGGGAACTCGGTAGTAAACAGTACAAACCTCTGCTTAGATGAATCCCTACCTCTCCCGGCTTGCTCAACTCGCCCAACAGCGCAGCCGCCGCATCATCGGTCTGATGTCGGGTACTTCGCTGGATGGGCTGGATGTGGCGCTTTGCCGCCTGCACGGACACGGACTGGCTACCCGCCTGGAGCTGGAAGAGTTTACGACTGTGCCCTACCCCACCGATATGCGCCAGCGCATCCGGGAGGTATTTGCACGCCCGCAGGTAAGCCTAGAGTACCTGACGCTACTGCACGCCTGGCTAGGCCGTACGCATGGGGATATGGTAGCAGCCTGCCTGAAGCAGTGGCAAGTAGCCCCTGCCGAGGTTGACCTGATTGCCAGCCACGGCCAGACCGTGTACCATGCCCCCCAACACCAGCACCAGCACCCCGATTTTCCGCTGAACGCTACCCTGCAACTCGGCGACGCCGACCATCTTGCCGTGCGCACGGGCATTATCACCGTCAGCGACTTCCGACAGAAACACATAGCCGCGGGCGGTGAAGGAGCCCCACTGGCCGCCTACGGCGACTATCTGCTGCTTAGCAGCCCTCACGAAGAGCGGCTGCTCCTGAACCTGGGTGGTATTGCCAACTTCACTTACCTGCCTCGTACCGGGCAGGATGCCCACACGGTATTCAGCACCGACACCGGCCCCGGCAACACCCTGCTCGATGCCACGGTGCGCGCCCATTTCCCTACCCTGGCTTATGACGCCGATGGCCGGCTGGCTGCCGTGGGCCACGTGCACCAGGGTTTGCTGGCTGCTTTGCTCCATCACCCGTTCTTCGCAGCCGCTCTGCCTAAAACCACCGGCCCGGAGCTGTTTAATGCCGCTTACCTCCGGCAGGCCCAGGAAAGCAGCGCTACGCTCACGTTGGCCCCCGAGGACCTATTGGCCACCCTAACTGAGTTTAGTGCCCTGGGCGTAGCCCGGGCAGCCGGCCAGACTTTCGGACCGAGGCCAGAGCTGGCTGTTTATGTAAGTGGGGGCGGGGCTCATAACCCTACCCTGCTGGCGGCCCTGCGACGCCATCTGCCGGCCTGCCGCTTTGCCACCACCGAGGCCTTGGGCCTGCTACCCGATGCCAAGGAAGCCATTCTTTTCGCTGTGCTGGCCAATGAAGCCGTAGCGGGCACGCCCATCAGCCTCAGCAGCGGACGGCAGCGGGTGCCGGCCGTCAGCATGGGTAAAATTTCATGGCCGGGGTAGCAGTGAGCTAGTTTTCGGCGCCAGCCAGGGGTATCAGGGTGAAACCGGCTACCTGCCGGCTGGTGGAGTCGCGGAAAGTGACATCCAACTGAAAATGCGGTACGCGCCGCAGGGTGTCGGCACGGAAGGAAAACCCAACGAACGGTTCAGGCGTCTCCGCGCCGCGCAGCCGGTAACCCAGCTTGTACAAATCAATGGTTTTGCCATAGCGGCCGGCCTGCACCCCGAAAGGCCGGGCAGCCACCTGTAGCTGCTCTACGGTTATCGACTGCCGCACGTCGGGCGCCAGGTAGGCATAGGCCACGGCCCACTCGCCCTGTACTACTGCCAGCAGAAACCGGCGCGCTACCTGCACCTGCGAGAGAGGAGCGGCCTGATTCTGGCCCGCGACGCTATGGCGGCTCTCTGGTGCTGGCGCTAATGTCGTCCGCGGAGGGCCAGC